>NZ_JBSGBZ010000022.1:0-144873 GCF_053601495.1 Streptomyces sp. NPDC004721 | reverse complement strand
GCCTGCCGCACCGGGGCAGGCCGACGCCGCACTTGCCGGAGCTTCTCGAGATACCACCCCAGCTGACCACATGCCCAGGGGCCGAGATGCGAGGCAGCTCAGCTGCAGGGAGCATCGAAGACGTGAGGGCGATGACCTCATGTCCGAGTGCTTGGCCGGAGCACATCGTTTCTTCACCGAGTTCGTGACCGGAAAGGGAACGCTGGATCAGGACAACTGGGCCTGGGACGAGTTCCTGGCTTTCCTGCGCCTGTCAAAGATCCCTCCGACAAACGTACTGCTCTCGAGCTACTGGACGATGGGCGCCGTCCGGTACGGGGACTACATCGCCAAGGTGCGCATCACCCCGGACCCGACCTCCGCGCCGGAGGTCTTCCGACCGGCCCTGCAAGCCGAGCTGCAAGAGCGGCCCTACGCCTTCGACATCCAGGTCCAGCTCTGCACCGACCTGGAGCGCATGCCGGTGGAGGACAGGCCTGCCAGGTGTTCATCGCGGTCGGCACCAGCCTCCAGGTGCAGCCGACCGCCGGGCTCGCCGGGGTGCCGCCGACCACGGGGCACGGCTGGTCATCGTCAACGCCGAGCCGACACCGTACGACGACATCGCCGACGAGGTCGTACGCGAGCCGGTCGGCACGGCGCTTCCCACGCTGCTGCGCGGGCTGCGCGACGGCTCGTACAGCGGCTAGAAGAGGGCCGTTCCCCGTTCGAAGTCCAGCAGGCGTCGCTTTCTGGGCAGGCCGCCGCCGTAGCCGGTGAGGCTGCCGCCCGCGCCGATCACGCGGTGGCAGGGGACGATGATGCCGATGGGGTTCTTGCCGTTGGCGAGGCCGACCGCGCGCGAGGCGCCCGGGTTGCCGAGGGCGGTGGCGAGTTCGCCGTAGGAGCGGGTCTCGCCGTAGGGGATCTTCCGCAGTTGGTCCCAGACCGTGCACTGGAACGGGGTGCCGTGCAGGCGCAGCGGGACGGTGAACTCCTTCAGTTCGCCCGTGAAGTAGGCCTCCAGTTGGTCGACGGCCTCGCCGAAGGGACCGTCGTCGGGCTCGCCGAAGGTCTCCTCGGGCGGGCGGTGGCGCTGGTCGGTCATGTAGAGGCCGCACAGGACGCCGTCGTCGGCGACGAGGGTGAGCAGGTCGTAGGGGCTGTCGATCACGGTGTACTGCTTCATGGCGGAACGTCCTCAGACGGGAAGGAAGTTGATCGGGTGGCTGTCGGTCGCCCACAGGTACTGCACGGCGTACGCCCGCCAGGGCCGCCAGGCCGCCGCGCGGGCGGTGAGCGCGGCCGGGGTGGACGGCAGGCCGAGTTCCTGTGCGGCGCGCCGGATGCCGAGGTCGGTGGGGAGGAAGGCGTCCGGGTCGCCCAGGGCGCGCATGGCGATGACGTCGACGGTCCAGGGGCCGAATCCGGGGAGTGCCAGGAGGCGGCCACGGGTCTCCTCCCAGTCGCTCTCCACACCCAAGTGGAGTGTTCCGTCAGCGAGTTGACCGGCCAGGGTGAGCAGTGTCGTGCGCCGGGTGCGGGGCATCGCCAGCGATTCGGGGTCGAGGGCGGCCAGTGCCCCGGGGGCGGGGAAGAGGTGGGTGAGGCCCCCTTCGGGGTCGTCGACGGGCTCGCCGTGCGCGACGGCCAGGCGGCCGGCGTGGGTGCGGGCGGCGGCCGTGGAGACCTGCTGGCCGAGCACGGCCCGCAGCGCGAACTCGCCCTCGTCCACGGTGCGCGGCACGCGCCGGCCGGGGGCCTTGTCGACCAGGGGCGCGAGGAACGGGTCGGTGCGCAGCTGGTCGTCGATGGCGACCGGGTCGGCGTCCAGGTCGAGCATGCGCCGGCAGCGGCTGATGGCGACCGGAAGGTCCCGCAGGTCGCCGAGGGTGAGGCGGCAGGCGATGTGGTCCGGCTTCGGGGTCAGCGTGGCGATCCCGTGGCCGTAGGGCAGGCGCAGGGTCCTGCGGTAGGCGCCGTCACGCCACTCCTCGACACCGGGCACGGCGGTGGCCGCGAGGTGGCCGAAGAGGTTGTCCGGGTTGAGCGGGGCGCGGAACGGCAGGCGCAGGGAGAGGGCGCCGGGGGTGCCCGGGACGCCGGGGCGCGTGCCGGGCTCGGCGGGCCGCCCGGGGGCGCGGGTGCGCAGTCCGCTGGGCGACAGGGCGAACACCTCGCGCACGGTGTCGTTGAAGGTGCGGATCGAGGAGAAGCCGGCGGCGAAGGCGATCTCCGCCATGGGCAGGGCGGTGGTCTCGATCAGCAGCCGGGCGGTCTGGGCGCGCTGGGCGCGGGCGAGCGCGAGCGGTCCGGCGCCGAGTTCGGCGCGGAGCTGGCGTTCGATCTGGCGGGTGCTGTAGCCGAGGCGGGCGGCGAGTCCGGGCACGCCCTCGCGGTCGACGACTCCGTCGGCGATCAGCCGCATGGCGCGGGCCACGGCGTCGGCGCGCTGGTTCCACTCCGGTGAGCCGGGACTGGTGTCGGGGCGGCAGCGCTTGCAGGCCCGGAAGCCGGCCTGCTGGCAGGCGGCCGCGCTCGGGTAGAAGGTCATGTTCTCCGGCTTGGGCGGCACCACCGGGCAGCTGGGCCGGCAGTAGATGCGGGTGGTCAGGACGGCGGTGAAGAACCAGCCGTCGAACCGCGCGTCCTTGGACCGTACGGCGCGCACACAGCGCTCCCGGTGGGTGTGCATCCCTTTCTGCATGCGTCCAGCATCCGGCACCGGGCGGGCCGGGGCTGGCGGGAATCCGACATCGACCTCGCGTGTCCTGGGTCCGCGGCGATCGCCCACGGACCGGACGAGGTCCTCCGGCGCTCCGGAGGCATGAAGGCGATCCTGGAAGCATGGAGCAGCAGCCGCTCGTCACCTTCGGACACGGTACGGCGGACCGCGAACGCCTCACGGAGCTGATCCGCGGGGCGGGGATCGACGCCGTGGTGGACGTCAGGACCGCGCCCGGAAGCCGCCACAACCCGGACGTGGGCCGGGAGAGGCTGCTGGAGTGGCTGCCCGAGCGCGGGACCGCCTACCGCTGGGAACCGCGACTGGGCGGCTTCCGCAAGGTGCCTCCGGACTCGCCCGACACCGTCTGGCGCAACGAGGCTTTCCGCGGTTACGCCGCACACACGCGCACGGACGAGTTCCTCGACGCGATCACCCAGCTCCTCGACGAGGCCGCGCGGCGGCGGACGGCCGTCATGTGCGCGGAGGCGGTCTGGTGGCGTTGCCACCGCCGTATCATCGCCGACTTCGTGGTGCTCGCCCGCGGACGGCCCGTCCTGCATCTGATGCACGACGGCCGGCTCGTCCCCCATCGGCTCAGCGAGGGAGTACGTCTGCGGGAGGACGGACTGCTCGTCTACGACGGTCGGCGGTCCCCGGACCTGCTCGGGGAGGGACGTGCACAACCCGACGAGGGAACCTTGGGGAACTAGGGTGGGTGATGCAGGTCTGTGGGGGTGGGGAGGGACCAAGGACGGTTCTGAACCATGAGCGATGTACATCGGCTCGAGCCCGTCTCGGCGAACCTGGGCGGCGGCACCGTGCTCGCGGCATGGGAGCGGTTCGTGCGGGGCGAGGACCATGTCCCGGACGTCCGGCCCCTGGTGGCGATCTCCTGGCATCGCTGCCGGGAGCAGTACCGGGTGGATCCGCACCTCACGCGGGCCCCGGTGGCCGTCGCGGAGCCCGACCACACGTCCGAGCACGACGTCGTGTTCGCCGAGCTGGGTTTCCGTGCCGCCTCCGTCGCCCATGAGGTGGGCGGCCTCGGTGGTGTCGTCACCGTCACCGATGCCACCGGCCGGATCCTGGCCGAGTGGGGTGACCAGGCCACGCTCGCCCGGGCCGGCGAGTCCAATCTGGCCCCCTGGTTCTGCTGGTCCGAGTGCGCGGTCGGCACGAACAGCATGGGCACGGCGCTGGAGACGCACGGACCGGTACCGATCAGGGGCGCGGAGCACTGGTGCCAGGCGTTCCACGACTGGGTCTGCGCGGGCGTCGCGGTGCGTGACGTGGTGACCAAGGACCCGCTCGCGGTCATGAGCATCTGCTGCTGGCGCAGCCCGCTGCCCGCGTCCGCGAGCGGCTGGCTGGCGAACGCGGTCACCTTGACCCAGTACCCGCTGAAGAGGCGCGCCCGGGACAGCGGCGCCGAGCTGGTCGCGGCCTGCACGCAGGCCAGGGCACACTCCGGTGCGGCGCTGGCCGCGGTGGACACCGCGGGCAAGGTGGTGATCGCCGACGCCATGGCGAGCGTGCTCCTGGGCGTCCCCGCCTGCACCCCGGCGGTCGACCCCACGCTGCGCTGGAAGCCCGGGCTGCCGGAACTGATCGCGGCCGCCCGGTACGCCACGGGGCAGGCGGCCGACAATCCCGACTGGGTCGGCTCGACGCAGATCTTCGCCCATCTCGCCGACGAGCCGACGTCGATCGGCATCCGCCCCGTCTTCTCGTCGGGACGCCTGATCGGGCACCTGGTCTCGTTCGGCGCCTCCGACGGGGCGCAGGTGCCGCAGGTGGAGGCGCCGGCGCATCCTCGGGTGCTGCCGCGCCGGCTGGTCGCGGTGCGCGACAACCGGCTGGTGCTGCTGCGGCTGCCGGAAGTCTCCTTCGCCGAGTCGCGGGGCAACGACGTGTGGCTCTCCACCGATCAGGGGCGGTTGCGAGCCGCCTCCGTGAGCCTGGACAAGCTCGACGGTGAGCTCGCGGATGCCGGCTTCCTGCGGGTGCACCGCAGGTATGTGGTCAACCTCGGCCGCATCCGGGAGATCGAGCGCGGGCTCAAGGGCGAGCTGTCCCTGGTCATGGACGGCCGGACCAAGGAGATGGTGCCGGTCTCCCGGCGGAACGCGCCGGCCGTGCGTCGCGCGCTGGACCTCTGAGTCCCTCAGCACACCCTCTGTTCCGGAAGGAGGTTCCCGTGACGGACGGTCGGGACGCCGTTGCCGGCGCGATGAACGCCGGGGGCGCGAGCAACCGCGACTGGTGGCCGAACCGGCTCGACCTGGCGGTCCTCCGGAAGCACCCCGCCATGGCCGACCCCCTGGGCGAGGGCTTCGACTACGCCGCGGAGTTCCGGACGCTCGACCTCGACGCCCTGGCACGGGACGTCGACGAGGTGCTGACGACGTCGCAGGAGTGGTGGCCGGCCGACTTCGGCCACTACGGGCCGCTCGTGCTCCGGATGGTGTGGCATTGCGCCGGGACGTACCGCGTCGACGACGGGCGCGGTGGCGCGGGCGCCGGAATGCAGCGTTTCGCGCCGCTGAACAGCTGGCCGGACAACCGCAACCTCGACAAGGCGCGCCGGCTGCTCTGGCCGGTGAAGAAGAAGTACGGCCGCAAGATCTCCTGGCCCGACCTGATGGTCTTCGCGGGCAACCGCGCCCTGGAGACGATGGGCTTCACGACCTTCGGCTTCGCCGGCGGCCGGGCGGAGGTCTGGGAGCCCGGCGAGGACGTGTACTGGGGTCCCGAGCGCGCCTGGCTCGGCGACGAACGCCACGGCGGCGTCCGGAAGCTGGAGAGCCCGCTGGCCGCCGATCAGATGGGCCTCATCTACGTCAACCCGGAGGGTCCGAACACCGTCCCGGACCCGCTCACCGCCGCCCGGGACATCCGCGAGACGTTCCGGCGCATGGGGATGGACGACGAGGAGACCGTCGCGCTGATCGCGGGCGGCCACACGTTCGGCAAGACCCACGGCGCGGCCGACCCGGACACCTACCTCGGCCCAGAACCCGAGGGCGCCCCGCTGGAGCAGCAGGGCCTGGGCTGGAAGAGCGGCTACGGCACCGGAAAGGGCGCGGACGCCATCTCCAGCGGGCTCGAAGGTACGTGGACGCCCACTCCGACACGATGGGACAACGGCTTCCTCGAGACCCTGTTCGGCTACGAGTGGGAGCTGGAGCTGAGCCCCGGCGGTCTGTGGCAGTGGATCCCGAGGGACGGCGGCGGGGCCGGCACCGTGCCGGACGCCCACGACCCGGCGGCGACCCATGCCCCGACGATTCTGACGACGGACCTCGCGCTGCGGTCGGACCCGGTCTACGAGCCGATCGCGCGGCGTTTCCTGGAGCACCCGGACCGGCTCGCGGACGCGTTCGCCCGCGTCTGGTTCAAGCTGACGCACCTCGACATGGGCCCGATCCGGCGCTACCTCGGACCGCTGGTCCCCCGGGAGACCCTGCGCTGGCAGGACCCGGTCCCCGCCGTGGACCACGAGCTGGTCGGGGCGGCGGACATCGCCGCGCTCAAGGACCGGATCCTCGCCTCCGGGCTGTCGGTCCCCCAGCTCGTCTCGACGGCGTGGGCGTCGGCCTCGACGTTCCGCGTCAGCGACAAGCGGGGCGGGGCGAACGGCGCGCGCGTCCGCCTGGAGCCGCAGCGGAACTGGGAGGTCAACGACCCCGACACGCTGGCACGGGTGCTGCGCACCCTGGAGAGGATCCAGGAGTCCTTCAACAGCACCCGGACCGGGGGCAAGAGGATCTCGCTGGCCGACCTCATCGTGCTCGGCGGAGCGGCCGCCGTCGAGCAGGCCGCCAGGACCGCCGGCCACGACGTCCGGGTCCCCTTCGCTCCGGGCCGCACGGACGCCACCCGGGAGTGGACCGACGCGGAGTCCTTCGCCCCGCTGGAGCCGGCCGCGGACGGGTTCCGCAACTACCGCCGCAAGGGCGGCCGACTGCCGTCGGAGCACTCGCTGGTCGACCGCGCGAACCTGCTGGACCTGAGCGCGCCCGAGATGACCGTCCTCGTGGGTGGCCTGCGCGTGCTGGGCGCCAACCATCGGCAGTCGCCGTTGGGCGTCTTCACCTCGGTGCCCGGGTCGCTGACCAACGACTTCTTCGTGAATCTGCTCGACATGGGCACGGAATGGAGGCCGACGTCCGCGGCCGCGGAAACCTTCGAGGGCCGCGACCGCGCCACCGGCGAGGTGAAGTGGACCGGCAGCCGTGTCGACCTCGTCTTCGGCTCGAACTCCGAGCTGCGGGCTCTCGCGGAGGTCTACGCGAGCGACGACGCACGGGAGAAGTTCGTGCGGGACTTCGTCGCGGCGTGGGACAAGGTCATGAATCTCGATCGGTACGACCTCACCTGATTCCTCCCCTCCTCCCAACGGCGGCACCTCGGGTACGAACGGCGGCTCGTCGCGGACGAACGGCATGCACCGCCCGGTGTGATTCCTCCGGCGTAGCGTGCTCTTTGCTGACCAATTTTTCACCCTTTACGGCGTCAATTAAGTAATTCGCGAATTCAGGGTCACTGCGGATTCGGGTGAGGAGAGTGAAGCCCCGATGACAACCGCGCAGGAACGATCCAACCTGCTGGACACGATCGGGTTGGCCGGACAGAACAAGGCAGCGCTGGGCCAGGTGCTGGGGACCGGAAGCATTGGGCAGGCCACCGTGAGGCCGGACGGCCGCATGGAGGCCACCATCCGCATCCACCCGGACGAGCTGGCCTGGGATCCCTCGATTCTGGTCATGCCCCATGGAGGCGATATCGAGCTGGAACTCGTCAATGACGACGGGAACACGCACTGTGCGCTCCTGCCCAGCAATGGCGACCGGAAATTCATCTGGCTGGTGAACCATTCGCGGGGACGGGCGGCCCTCAACCTCGACGGACCGGGCTACTACTGGTTCGGCTCGCCCACGGGCAATGACGAGGGCCGGGGTCTGACCGGGGCCATCGTCGTCATGGGGGACGCTCCGCCGGAGGCCCGCCTCGACCGTCCCGAACAGCCGCGGCCGTAGGAAGAAGGAGGTGGAGCACATGGCCGTCGAGTACGTGGACGCGGGCTGGGCCGTCGACCAGGGAAGCCTGAGCGGCAAGGTCGCGGGCGGGGACATCGCGCCGCCCGTGGTGGCCGGCGTCGACTACGAACGCCTGCTCAACGCCCGCGAGGAGCCCCAGAACTGGCTCACCTACTACGGCGCCTACGACGGACAGCGGTACAGCCCGCTGGACCAGATCAACACGGAGACCGTCAAGCGCATGGTCCCCGCATGGGTCTTCCAGGCCGGCACGACCGGACTGATCGCGGGCGCGTCGACCTACTCGTTCGAGGCCGCCCCGATCGTCGTCGACGGGGTCATGTTCCTCTCCGGCTGGGACGGCTGGGTCTGGGCCCTCAACGCGAAGACGGGTGTGGAGATCTGGCGGTACAAGCACGCGGTCCCCTTCGACGTGTCCCTGTGCTGCGGGAACGTCAACCGCGGGGTCGCAGTGGCACAGGGGAAGGTCTTCTTCGTCACGGCGAACGCCCGTGTGCTCGCGCTCGACGCCACCACCGGCAAGCGGGTCTGGGACAGGACCTACGGAGACGTCCGCGCCGGGGAGAGCGCCACCCTCGCCCCGCTGGTCGTGAAGAACCTGCTCATCGTCGGCAGTTCCGGCGGCGAGTTCGGCGTACGGGGCCACCTCGACGCGTTCGACCTCGAGACCGGCGAGCACCAGTGGCGGTGCTACACGGTGCCGAAGCCCGGGGAACCCGGCTCGGAGACCTGGCCCGCCGACGGCGAGGCCTGGGCCCGGGGCGGGGCGAACTGCTGGGTCACCGGCACCTTCGACCCGGAGACCAACCTGCTGTACGTCGGCACCGGCAATCCGGCGCCCGACTTCGACGGAGCCGTCCGCGAGGGCGACAACCTCTTCACCGACAGCGTCATCGCCGTCGACGTGGACAGCGGTCAGATCCGCTGGCACTACCAGTGCACCCCGCACGACGTGTGGGACTACGACAGCATCGCCGAGTGCATCCTGTTCGAGCGGGACGGGCGCAAACTGCTCGGGCACTTCGACAAGAACGGCTACTTCTTCGTCCTCGATCGCACGAACGGCGAGAGGGTCGGGATCACCCCCTTCGTGGACCGCATCACCTGGGGAGCGATCACGAGGGACGGCCGGGTGACGGCGAAGGCGTACCCGGACCAGGAGGGAGTGCCGGTCCACTTCTACCCGGGTCCGGCCGGTGCCAAGGAGTGGACGCACGCGGCCTACAGCCCGAAGACCGGGCTCTTCTACGTCCCGGTCCAGGACACCGGGGCCACGGCCACCCGGCGGCGCCGGGAGTTCAAGGAGAGCATTCCGTACTGGGGCGCGGGCGTTCAGGTGGACATCGAGGACATGGCCGGGTCCATCAGCGCGTTCGACGCGAGCGGCGAGGAGAAGTGGCGGTGGCGCAACGAACTCCCGATGTGCGCCTCGGTGCTGGCCACCGGCGGCGACCTGGTGTTCGCCGGTGAGCCCTCCGGGGAGTTCAACGCGCTCGACGCCCGCACCGGCGAACTGCTCTGGCAGTTCCAGTGCGGAAGCGGCCACCACAGCAGCCCGACCACCTACATGGTCGACGGCAGGCAGTACATCGCCGTGCCCGTCGGCTGGGGCGGATGGGCCGAGGGATTCCTCCCCGGCATGCTCGGCGCGGGGCACGGAAGCGCCCTGATGGTCTTCGCCCTCCCGGAATCGCCGTAGCGCGTGACCGGAGCCTGCCCGTTCGGGCGGAGAGGAGGTGAATCCATGGAGTCCCAGCTCGAAGTGCTGGAAGTGCTGGAAGTGCTGGAAGTGCTGGAAGCGTGGGAGACGCCCGAGTTCGAGGAGATCGCAATCGCGGCCGAGGTGACCATGTACGTCGCCCGGTTGGAGGACTAGCGGACTGACGGACCGGCGGACGTGGGACGGCGCCGGACAGGACGGCGCCGGACCCGGCCCGGCGCCGAGGGCTCAGGACGGCCACGGACGGCCGGGCCGGCGACGGACCCGGCCCGGCGCCGACGGCTCAGGACGGCCACGGACGGCCGGGCTGGCGACGGACCCGGCCCCCTTCGACGAATGGAGTGCCGACGTGCTGCTGCGCGTGCTGGGCTCGGCGGCAGGGGGCGGCTCCCCGCAGTGGAACTGCGGCTGCCCGGTGTGCGCCGCGGTCCGCTCCCGGGCCGGCCTCGCGCGCACCCAGTCGTCGGTCGCGGTCAGCGCCGACGGCCGCGGGTGGTTCCTCGTCAACGCCTCGCCCGACGTCCGCGCCCAGATCGAGGCCTTCCCCGGACTGCACCCGCACGACGACCGGACGACGCCGCTGGAGGCGGTGCTGCTCACCGACGCCGAGCTGGACCACACGCTGGGCCTGCTGCTGTTGCGCGAGGCCCGTGCCCTGCGGCTGTACGCCACGCCGGCGGTGCGCGAGACCCTGTGCGTCGGCTCGGGAATCCTGCGCACGCTGGAGCACTACTGCCCGGTCGAGTGGCGGGCGGTGACCCCCGGCGCCGGCCTGGCCCTGGCGGACGGGCTGTCCTGCCGGGCGTTCGACGTGCCCACCGGCAAACGCGACCGGTTCGGAACCGGGGTGGACCACGGCCGCGTCGTGGGCTACCGGCTGACCGACGAGCGCAGCGGCGGGACGCTGGTGTACCTGCCGGGGGTGCAGTCGCTGACGCCGGCGCTGCGCGGGGAGATCGAAGGCTGCGCATGCCTGCTGATCGACGGGACCTGCTGGCGCGACGACGAGCTCGTACGGCTCGGCCTGGCCGGCAAGACGTCCAGGGAGATGGGCCATCTGCCCATCGACGGCCCGGACGGCAGCCTGGCGCAGCTCCCGTCGCTGGGCGTGCGGCGGACGATCTTCGTGCACATGAACAACACCAACCCGATCCTTCTGGAGGACACTCCCGAGCGTCGTATCGTGGAGAAGAGCGGCATGGAAGTGGCCACGGACGGCCTAGAGGTCCAGGTGTAGAGCCGTGACGGCAACGACCACGAGAACCGGCGCCGACGACTTCGTCGAGGCGTTGCGGGCCCACTCGCGGCGATACCACGACCAGCACCCGTTCCACGTCCGGATGAACGCCGGCCGGCTGAGCCGCCGGCAGATCCGGGGCTGGGTGGCCAACCGCTTCTACTACCAGGAGAACATCCCCCGCAAGGACGCCGCGATCCTCTCCAACTGCCCAGACCTGGAGGTCCGGCGCCGCTGGATCCGGCGGATCACCGACCACGACGGCACCGCCGCCGGCGAGGGCGGCATCGAGGCGTGGCTGCGCCTCGGCGAGGCCGCGGGGCTGACCCGCGAGGAGGTCCGGGACCACCGGCACCTGGTGCCCGGGGTACGGTTCGCCGTCGACGCCTACGTGAACTTCGCCCGGACCCGCCCCTGGGTGGAGGCGGTGGCGTCCTCGCTCACCGAGCTGTTCGCGCCCGATCTGATGGCGGCGCGGCTGGCCGCGTTCGAGCGGTGGTACCCATGGATCGACCCCGAGGGCCTCGCCTACTTCCGTGCCCGCCTGGAGCAGGCGCCCCGCGACTGCGAGCACGCCCTCGAGGTGGTCACGGCGCACTGCCTCTCCGCCGAGTCCCAGGCACGCGCCGTCGACGCGCTGTCGTTCAAGTGCGACGTCCTGTGGAGCCTGATGGACGCCGTCGACCAGGCCTATCCGGAGTGACCACCATGGACCCGACCCCTTCCGGAACGACCCGGACCACATCCAGGACCCGCCCCGGCGTCGAGGTGTCCGGCACGGACCGGCCCCGCCTGGCGCGCCATGTGCGGCTGGCCTACTCCCGGACCAGGCAGCGTCCGGTCCTGCTGCACCCCGAGACGGTGGTGGTGCTGAACGGCAGCGGCGCGGAGATCCTCAAGCTGTGCGACGGGCGGCGCACCGTCGCGGAGATCATGGCCGAACTGGGCACACGCTACGAGTCCGTCCCCGACGACGAGGTGCGGCGGTTCCTGTCCCGGCTCGTCGCCCGGCGCTGGGTGGAGCTCGCCGATGGATAGCCCGTTCGGGCTGCTCGCCGAGCTCACCTACCGCTGCCCGCTGGCCTGCCCGTACTGCTCCAACCCGCTGAATCTGGGCGACTACCGGGACGAGCTGGCCACCGACGAGTGGCGGCGGGTGCTGACCGAGGCCGGCGATCTGGGGGTGCTCCAGTGCCACCTGTCCGGCGGGGAGCCGCTGCTGCGGCGCGACCTGGTGGAGATCGTGGCGGACGCCCACGACCTGGGTCTCTACACCAACCTCATCACCAGCGCCGTCGGGTTCTCGCGGCCGAGGGCCGAGCGGCTGCGGGCGGCCGGCCTGGACCACGTGCAGGTCAGCATCCAGGCCGACGAGCCGGCCGTTTCCGACCGGATCGCCGGGCTCCCGTCCTTCGAGCGCAAGATCGAGGCGATGGGCGTGGTCAAGGAGCTGGGCTGGCCGCTCACCGTGAACGTGGTGCTGCACCGGTACAACATCGACCGCGTCGCCGACGTGCTCGGGCTGGCCGAGAAGGTGGGCGCCGACCGGGTGGAGCTGGCCAACACCCAGTACTACGGGTGGGCCTGGCGGAACCGTGACGCGCTGCTGCCCAGCCGGGCCCAGCTCGAAGCGGCCGAGGTCGTCGTACGGGCCGCCCGCGAGCGGTTGCGGGACCGCATGGACGTCATCTACGTCCTCCCCGACTACTACAGCCGCTATCCGAAGCCCTGCATGAGCGGCTGGGCCTCCCGGCAGCTGACCGTGACGCCGAACGGTGACGTCCTGCCCTGCCCGGCCGCCCAGTCCCTGCCGTTGCCGCGGGCCAGCGTGCGGGAGGAGTCGCTGGAGCGGATCTGGGCCGAGTCCCCGGTGATGACCGCGTTCCGGGGGACCGACTGGATGCCGGAGCCGTGCCGGAGCTGCCCCCGGCGGGAGGTGGACTTCGGCGGGTGCCGCTGCCAGGCGTTCCTGCTCACCGGCAACGCCGCCCGCACCGACCCGGTCTGCCATCTGTCGCCCGACCACGACCTGGTCGCCCGGGCGGTCGAGGCCGCCAACGCCGGCTCGCGCGCCGAGGCCCTCCGGCTGGTCCCCCGCTCAAATCGGGGCCGCCGGCCGGACCGCCTGCGGGACCGAGTGGGCCGGCCCGCTTCCGGGGCCGAGTGAGCGGGCTAGCCACCGAACACCAACGGCAGCACCGCCGCGGCGATGATCAGGCTGACCCCGCTCACCAGGTCCGCGCGGATCCGGATGAGGCGCACCGCGGCCCGCCCGAGCTGGAGCCCGATCAGCGACATCACCGCCGTGATGAGGCCGAAGACGGGGGCCGAGAACCACGGCGAGAGCCCGAGGATGCCCAGGCTCGCCCCGGCGACCAGGTTGTCCAGGCTCAGCGTCAGCGGGATGCCGAACAGCGCCCACGGGTGGTCCAGCTCGTCCGGCTCGGGGTTCCGGAGGGACGAGATGACGAGGTAGAGGCCGTACCCGCCGAGCGCGACCGCGCCCACCACGTCGGCGACGCCTCCGACGGCCTCCCCGATTTCGCGGCCGATGAGCAGCCCGACCAGGGGCATGACCGCGTCCCACAGCCCGAAGGTCAACGCGACCTGCATCGCGCGCTTCAGACCGAAGGGGACGGTGCCGAGCGCTATCGATACCCGGAAATTGTCCAGGCTGAGCACGAAACCCAGGCCCAGCATCTCCCAGATCATGGCGACGTCACTGTCCGATGACGACCGACGTCGGCGTGAGCGGCTCTGCCTCGGCTCCTACCCGCCATAATCAGCCATTTTATACGGCGATTTGTCGGAGTTCCGCCCGGTATGAGGGAGGTAGCCGAGTCAGCCGACGCGCGCGGCGAACGCCTCGTAGGCGCGCTCGTCGAAGAGGACGAAGCGGACCTCTTCGACCGAGGTGCCCGTCTCCCTCACGGTCTCCACCGCGATCCGGGCCGCGTCGTCCATCGGCCAGTGGTAGACGCCGGTGGAGATCGCCGGGAACGCGACGGTGCGGGCGCCCAGCTCGTCGGCGACACCGAGGGACGCGCGGTAGCAGGAGGCCAGCAGGTGCGAGCGGTCCTCGGTGCGGCTGTGGACGGGGCCGACGGTGTGGATGACCCAGAGGGCATCCAGTTCGCCGGCCGTCGTGGCGACCGCCTGGCCGGTGGGCAGGCCTTTGCCGTAGCGGGAGGCGCGCAGGGCGCGGCACTCCTGGAGGATCGCGGGGCCGCCGCGGCGGTGGATGGCGCCGTCGACGCCTCCGCCGCCGAGGAGGGAGGAGTTGGCGGCGTTGACGATCGCGTCGGCGCGCTGCCTGGTGATGTCGCCCTGGACGAGTGTGATGACGGTGGTCATGGCTGCCGCAGCCTCCTCCAGACGGCCTTCGCGGCGTTGTGCCCCGACATGCCGTGCACGCCGGGGCCCGGCGGGGTGGCCGAGGAACAGATGAAGACGGCCGGATGCGGGGTGCTGTACGGGAACAGCGACGGTTTCGGGCGCAGCAGGAGCTGGAGCCCGGAGACCGCGCCGGAGCCGATGTCGCCGCCGACGTAGTTGGCGTTGCGGGCGGCGACCTCGGGCGGGCCGGCGGTGGCGCGGGCGAGGACGCGGTCGCGGAAGCCCGGGGCGAAGCGCTCCAGCTGGCGTTCCACGGCGTCGGTGAGGTCGCCGGTCCAGCCGTTGGGGACATGGCCGTACGCCCAGAAGACCTGCTTGCCCGCGGGGGCGCGGGTGGGGTCGGCGACGCTGGGCTGGACCGTGATGAGGAAGGGCCGGTCGGGGGCGCGGCCCTCGCGGGACGCTGCGCGCAGCGCGGTGCCGATCTCGGCGCTGTCCGCGCCGATCTGCACGGTGCCGGCACCGCGGGGCTCCCGCGCGGTCCACGGCACCGGGCCGTCAAGGGCGTAGTCGATCTTGAAGACGCCCGGGCCGTAGCGGTAGCCGTCGTAGTAGCGGCCGAGGCCGGCGATGCGGGCCAGCGCGGTGGGCGAGGTGTCGAAGACGTACGCCCGCGCGGGCGGCAGGTCGTCGAGGCGCTTGACCTCGTAGTCGGTGTGCAGGGCGCCGCCGAGGTCCTTGAGGTACGCGGCGAGGGCGTCGGAGATCGACTGGGAGCCGCCGCGGGCCACCGGCCAGCCGCGGGCGTGCGCGGCGAGTGCGAAGATCAGGCCGACGGCGCCGGTGGCGAAGCCGCCGAGGGGTGCCATGACGTGGGCGACGAGGCCGGCGAACAGGGTCCTGGCCCGCTCGTCCCGGAAACGGCGCATCAGCCACGTGGACGGGGGCAGGCCGACCAGGCCGAAGCGGGCCAGAGTGACCGGGTCGCGCGGGAGCGCGGTCAGGGGCAACGACATGAAGTCGCGGGCGAGGGTGTCCCACCTGGGCAGGAACGGCTGGACCAGTCTGCGGTACGTGCCCGCGTCGCGCGGTCCGAAGGAGGCGGCCGTCTCGGCGACGGAGCGGGCCAGCACGGCCGCGGTGCCGTCCGGGAAGGGGTGCGCCATGGGCAGTTCGGCGTGCAGCCACTCCAGGCCGTAGCGCTCCAGGGGCAGGGCGCGGAACGCGGGCGAGTTGATGCCGAGGGGGTGCGCGGCGGAGCAGGGGTCGTGCCGGAAGCCGGGCAGGGTGAGCTCCTCGGTGCGGGCACCGCCCCCCACGGTGTCCCGCGCCTCGAACACCGCCACGTCGAAGCCGCGGCGGGCGAGCTCCACGGCAGCGGTCAGTCCGTTCGGCCCCGCACCCACCACGACCGCATCGAGCATCGACGGCACCTTCGGACCCCCTAGTCAGCCGATGGCCACTCGGCCCCAGGATATGCCGCACCCCCGACACACCGGGGTCGGGGCAGCGGGCTCGGGAACGGGGAGGCGTTACAGGGGGTCGCCCCGGCGCCCTCGGGCGGCTTTTACCGGGGGCAGGACGGCCGTCGCCAGGACGAGCCACCGACGCCGGACAGGCCGGGCCGGTGCCCGCCATGCCCGGACTCGCCGGGATCACGGCGTCGGGGTCGGGTCTTACACGCCGGGCAAGGAGGTGTGGGTGTCCGGGGCGGTGAGGAGGCCGGTGATGTGGCGGGCCGTGGCCGTGTTGCGGGCTGCTGTGAAGGGCAGGGTGTTGCCGCCCGTGACGCGGAAGGGGGTGCCGCTCAGGGTCAGGTGGGTGCCGCCGGCCTCCTCGACCAGCAGGAGGCCCGCCGCGTGGTCCCAGGCCGCCTCCCAGCAGAAGGCCGTGGCGTCCAACTCGCCCCGGGCGACCGCGAGATACTCCAGTCCCGCCGACCCGCAGGGACGCGGTGCGACACCGTCCGCCCACAGGCCGCGCAGCGCCTGCTTCTGCTCGTCCGTCGTGTAGTCGGGGTGGGACGTGGCGACTTCGAGGGGCCGCCCCGGCTCGGGCGCACCGCAGCGCAGGGGCGCGCCGTCGAGGAAGGCGCCCTGACCGCGTACGGCCGTGGCGAGTTGGTCGCGCGCCGGCGCGTACGTCCAGGAGGCAAGCACGACCCCGTGCCGGGCGAGCGCGACCAGGGTGCAGAAGCCGGGGTCGCCGTGCACGAACTGCCGTGTGCCGTCCACCGGGTCGACGATCCAGACGGGTGCGTCGCCCCGTACCGCCTCGTAGACCGCCGGGTCGGCGTGCACCGCCTCCTCGCCGACCACGACCGAGCCCGGCAGCAGGGCGCCGAGCGCGTCCGTGAGGTACCGCTCGGCCAGCCGGTCCGCGTCCGTCACCAGGTCGTGCGGTCCGGACTTCTGGTCCACCTCGTGCTCCGCCAGCCGCCGGAAGCGGGGCATATCTCGGCCGCGGCCGCCTTCCGGACCGCCTCCTCCACATCGGCCGAGTGACGTGCGAGAAACTCTTCGATGGTTTCCGTCTCTTCGATCATGTCTCTATGAGAACATGCCCCACTGACATTCCCCGCCGGGCCGGTGCACACCGGATGGAATCGGCGTGAACACCCGTCATCGGACATCCCGGTACGTCCGGTGGAGGCCGCATCCGGCGCGTGGCGGACGCCGGCCGGCTTCACCGGCCGACCGCGTAGCCCTGCATCCCCCTCGGGTTGGCGGCCGCCGACAGGATGCCGGTCTCGGGGCAGCGGGCGACGGCGCACAGGCGTCCCTCGGACCACGGCCCCCCGACGGTCACGTCATGACCGCGGCGCCGCAGCTCCGCGACGACCTTGGGGTCCATGCGCGACTCGACGGTGACGCTGCCGGGGCGCGTCCCACGCGGGTAGAAGGAACCGGGGAAGCTGTCGTTGTGCCAGTTCGGCGCGTCGATGGCGCCCTGGAGGTCGAGGTTCCCGCGGACGGCGGCGCGCAGCGCGACCGCGAGGAAGAAGTGCATTTGCCACTGGTCCTGCTGGTCCCCGCCGGGCGTGCCGAAGGCCATGACCGGCACCCCGTCGCGCAGCGCGATCGAGGGGGTGAGGGTGGTGCGTGGACGGCGGCCCGGCGTCAGCGAGTTGGGCAGGCCCTCCTCCAGCCAGGCCATCTGAAGCCGGGTGCCGAGCGGGAAGCCCAGTTCGGGCACGACGGGGTTGGATTGGAGCCAGCCGCCGCTGGGTGTGGCGGCGACCATGTTGCCCCAGCGGTCGACGACGTCTATGTGGCAGGTGTCGCCGCGCGTGCCGCCGTCGGCGGCCACGTCGGGTTCGCCCGGCACGGGTGACGCGGAACTCTTGGCGAACGTCGGCTCGCCGACGCCCATCGCGTCGAACTCGCCCTCGCCGTCCGCCACCGCGTGCGCGTGCGTGCTCAGCCGTGGGACGCGCCCGCCGGGGCTGCCGGGCCGCAGCTCGTACGAGGCGGCGGCGCCGACCAGCCCCCGCCGCTCGGTGTTGTACGGCGCCGACAGCAGCTCCGCCAGCGGCACCTCGGCGGCGTCCCCGTACCAGGCCTCCCGGTCGGCCATGGCGAGCTTGCAGCCCTCGATGAGCAGGTGGACGTAGTCGGCTGAGCCGTACGGAGGCAACTCGGCCGGGAGCAGGGCGAGTTGCTGGAGGAGCACCGGGCCCTGGCTCCAGGGGCCGGCCTTGCACACGGTCCAGCCGTTCCAGTCGTACGTCGCCGGCGTCTCGTAGGTCGCGGACCAGGCGGCGAGGTCGGCGGCCGTCAGGGTGCCGGTGTGCCGTTCGCCGCTGGTGTCCAGTGTCGGCCGCCCGGCCTGCCGGACCAGCGCCTCGGCGATGAAACCGGTGCGCCACACCTCCCGCGCGGCCTCGATCCGCGCCTCCCGGTCCCCCGCGCCCGCGGTCTCGGTGAGCAGCCGCTTCCAGGTGGCGGCGAGCGCGGGGTTGCGCAGCAGCGTGCCGGGGCGCGGCGAGTGTCCGCCGGGCAGGTAGACCTCTGCGGACGAGGTCCACTCGGTCTCGAACAGCCTCCGCACGGTCTCGACGGTCTCGCCGACGCGCTCCACGGGCGCGTGCCCGTGCTCTGCGTACCCGACGGCGTACTTGAGGACGTCGTCGAGGGACTTCGTGCCGTGGTCGCGCAGCAGCACCATCCACGCGTCGAACGCGCCCGGCACGGCGGCGGCCAGCGGGCCGGTGCCGGGTACGAGGTCCAGCCCGAGCGCCCGGTAGTGCGTGACCGTCGCCCCGGCCGGGGCGACACCCTGCCCGCACAGCACCCGCACCTCGCCGCCCGCCGGGGCGAGCAGGATCGGCACCTCACCGGCGGGCCCGTTCAGGTGCGGCTCCGCGACGTGCAGTACGAAGGCGCCGGCCACAGCCGCGTCGTAGGCGTTGCCGCCGCTCTCCAGCACGGCCATCGCCGACTGCGAGGCGAGCCAGTGGGTGGAGGACACCATGCCGAAGGATCCCTGAAGCGTGGGTCGGGTGGTGAACTGCATCTCTCACCTCGGTGTTTGGGCGCGCCTGCGGCCTCGCCAATCCTTCATACCTGTCTGGGGGAGGATCTGGGGAGTTTCAGCTTGACTCCGCTCAGCCTTGACCAGGCAGCAGGCTACCGATCGGATGCGCTCTCACTCCGGTGCCCTACCGGCCGACGCCTTCCAAGCGCTTGGCCGCAGGCTCGAGTCCTGCCGGGGTCGCCATTGACAGCCCCCAGCGGGAGGGCTTTTCACTGGTCAGGCCGAGTTCCACCGCGCACGACGAAGCCCCGGGCACCCCCCGACGGTCATGGGAAGGCTCCGGGGCTGTCCGGCTGTCACCCGGTTTTCGCGGGCGACGTGTCGAATACGTGGCGAAGTTCTCGGCCGGACGGTCAGCCGACTCGCGGGACGGTCGCTGCGTGTCGGAGGAGTAGAGCAGGAGGCCCGCTCCGTCGTTCTCGTACGAACGGCGTCCGGCCCGCCGCGAGTGCGGCGGCCTTGGCCTCGTCGATGTCGACCCCTAGGACCTCGTGCCCGATTTCGGCCATGCGGGCGGCATGGACGGCACCGAGGCAGCCGGTGCCGATGACGGTCAGTTTCATCTGCTGCTCCGGGGGGTGGCGTGGAGGCGGACCGGCCCGGTCCTGGCACGGGGCTCGGCGACGGCGGGGCCGGGGACTCCTGGGGTTCGGTAGCCGTAGGGGTTGGCGGTCTGGAAGCGCCAGGAGTCCCGGCACATCCGGGCCAGGCCCCGGATCGGGTACCAGCCCAAGACATCGGACGCGGCGGACCCGTCGACGACGAGATCCGGCACGTCACCCGGACGCCGGGGGCCGATGCGGTACGGCACGGGCCGGCCGGAGGCCCGTTGGTAGGCCTCGATCAGCTGGAGCACCGAGGTACCGCGCCCGCTGCCCAGGTTGAGGACGTGCAGTCCCGGCGGCGCGGAACACTCCAGCGCGATCCGGTGCCCTTCGGCCACGTCCATGACGTGGATGTAGTCGCGCACGCCCGTTCCGTCCGGGGTGGGCCAGTCGTCACCGAAGACTGTGACGTGCTCGCGCAGGCCCGCGGCGACCTGGGCGATACAGGGCATGAGGTTGTCCGGCATGCCGAGCGGGTCCTCCCCCAGAAGCCCGGACCGGTGGGCGCCGACAGGGTTGAAGTAGCGCAACGCGTGCACGGTGAACTCGGGCCGGCGGGCGCACACGTCGGCGAGGATCTGTTCGCACATCCACTTCGAGCGTGCGTACGGGTTGACGCGTGCCACCTGGTCGTCCTCGATCAGGGGCATACGGGCGGCGGCGCCGTACAGGGAGCATGAGGAGGAGAACACCAGCCGGTGCACGTGGTGTTCACTCATCACCTCCAGCAGTGCGGTGGTGCCGCCCACGTTGGTGTCGTAGTACTCGACGGGCATCCGCC
Organism: Streptomyces sp. NPDC004721; assembly: GCF_053601495.1. Taxonomy (NCBI): domain Bacteria; kingdom Bacillati; phylum Actinomycetota; class Actinomycetes; order Kitasatosporales; family Streptomycetaceae; genus Streptomyces; species Streptomyces sp. NPDC004721. Next base: position 124,891 of record NZ_JBSGBZ010000022.1, on the reverse strand, counting down.
CCGACTCCCTCACCGCCTTGCGGCCGGCGAAGTGAACCACCGCGTCGAAGGGATGGCAGGCGAAGACACTGGACAGTGCGTTGCGGTCGCGGACGTCCAGGACGTAGGAGGCGGCCAGGCGGCGGCCGGCCACCGACTCGACGCGACGGAGCGCCTCAGGGACGCTGTTTTGGTGGTTGTCGACGACGATCACGTTGTGACCGCGCGAGAGGAGCTCTGCGCAGGTATGGCTGCCGATGAATCCGGCACCCCCGGTCACCATGATCGTGCGTGGCTGGGACATGGAGTGACACCTCCGTTGGGCATCGAGGGGGAATGGAGGAGGACGGAATGAGGGGCGCGCGGCACCGCCCGGATGTCACCTCAGTTGGGCAAGGTCAGGCACAGACATGAAGAAAAGATATGAAATCGGCCGGTATGACGATCTGGTCTCGGGTGGAGAGCTACCGCCGACCGGCCCAGTCCGGGCGGCTGTGCGGTTGCGCTTTACCGGCTCGGCCCCATTCCCTCGCGGCACATACCTGCACCGATGGAGTGAACGATGGCTCCCCACCCAGCGTCGGCGAGTCGAACGGAATCAGGGTCCAGGCAGGCCAGACCGAGCCCGTGAACCGGCAGACCACATCCCGCACTGTGATCCTCATCCGCCTGGACCAACTGGCGATCACTGGCACACGGTTTTCGCCGGCGCGCGAGGAGTTCGAACGGCACGAGCCGGTACCCCTACGAAAGACGCTGAAAGACCCGTTCCCGCAGGTCAGGGACTTAAGAGGCGTCGAAAGCCCAGGTCAGCGGCCCGATCCCGGGGCCTCCATGCCGAAGGTGCCCCGGAGGGTGGGCCGGGTGGTGAACATGCGGCGTCTTACCTCGCTGTTTCCGCGCGTCGGTCGGTCCGGGCGAACGCCTCATCTCACTGCACGTCCGCCGGGAGCTCAATCCTCCCGGCATACGTCCCCTGGTTCTCCTCGCCGACATGCTGCTCGAACGTGATGTCGGCGCCGCCGTACGGGATCAGGAAACCGAAGTCCAACCGGTGACTCCTGATCCGGTACGTCTTCGCGTCCAGGACCAGTACCTCGTCAAGGCCGGAGAGCGTCAGCTGGGCGTCCTCGACGGCCACCCCCGCCTTGCGGAGCTGTTCAGCCGTCGGATCGAACTCGCGCTTCGCCTTCTTCGCCCAGGCCCGGTCCGCGACGGCACTCAGCTTCCGTTCGCCGCTCGCGACGCGGAGTTCCACCGTGCCGTCGCCCGTCCCGGTCACCTTCACGTCTCCCCCGGTGGCCTTCGCGTACGTCCGGAACTCTTCGACGACCGCGACCGGGTCCTCGACCTTGTTCCGCATCTCCGGGTCGGTGACGGGGGCGTGCTTCCAGGGCGCGTCGCCCTCCTTGAGGTAGGCGGTGCCGTCGGCGACGTATATCTCCTCGTTCCTCCTGGTCCCCTTGCTGCTGGTGGTGACGCCCTCGGACCGCAGCACCTCCGGCTTCATCGCGCGCCGGACCGTGGCCCGGTAGGTGGCCGCGTTCTTCTGCCCCTGGAGAGTGAGCCCCTCCTCCCCCTTCACGGAGAAGGTCCAGCCGGACTCCTCGGCCATCGCCTTCTCCGCGAGGTCGAGGAAGTCCTCCGGCGACTCGGGCGTCGCGGACGGCTCGGGCGACGCGGACACAGTCGCCGCCACCTCGGGGCTTCCCGCCGCCCCGGCCGACTTCCCCGCCTCAACTCCGCATGCGTCCAGCGAGAGCACGAGCGGGAGTACGAGCACGAGGGCACACCGGAGGCGAGTTCGCATGGACCTTTTCCTTACGTCACGGCGGAGCGGCGCGGACTGTACAGCAACACTCGGCCGAGATCATCCCGACGGTCATTCCACGCAAATCGACGCACTCGACGGCTCGCCCTCGACCTCATCACTCTGAAACCGGTATGCGTCGCCAGCCCCTGACAACTGGGCCGCCAGTTCGCACCACACGGTCTTGCCGCCGGGCCACCGATCCACACCCCACCGCAACGGGCAGGGCGCGCGGGTCCGGGTCGGTGACCTCGAGTCGCGCACGGTCCCGGGTGCAGTACACCCGGACGGTCATGGCGACACCCTCGCCGAGGTGGCGAATGACAGTGCGGTGCTCCCGCGGTCCGATTCTCGCGGTCACGGCCCCCGCCTGGACGTCGTTCGTCACCGCCCTGAAGGACGCCCACGCCCCACAGACCTCGTAGGCGCGGGAACACCACGACGGTCCTCGGTGTTGATCTGCTGCGGCAGAACGGAGGTCGGACGGTGCACGGTGAGTACAAGGTTCCCGGCGGCAAGCTCGTCGTCGTGGACGTGGAGGTCGAGGACGGCGCGCTGCGGCACGTGCGCGTGGCGGGTGACTTCTTCCTGGAGCCGGACGAGGCGCTGGACGCCGTGAACCGCGCGCTGGAGGGCGCCCCCGCGGACACCGGTGCGGCGGGCCTGGCCGCCCGGATCGACGCGGCGCTGCCCGAGGGCACCGTGATGTACGGGCTGACGTCCGAGGGCATCGGAATCGCGGTGCGCCGCGCGCTGGCGCACGCCACGGACTGGACGGACTACGACTGGCAGCTCGTCCACGACGGCCCGCAGTCCCCCGCGCTGCACATGGCGCTGGACGAGGTGCTGACGGCGGAGGTCGCCGCGGGCCGGCGTCCGCCGACCCTGCGCGTGTGGGAGTGGGCCGCACCCGCGGTGATCATCGGCAGCTTCCAGTCGCTACGCAACGAGGTGGACCCCGAGGGGGCGGCGCGGCACGGCGTCGAGGTGGTGCGCCGGATCTCCGGCGGCGGCGCGATGTTCGTCGAGCCGGGCAACACGATCACGTACTCGCTGTCGGTGCCGGAGGCACTGGTGCAGGGACTGTCCTTCCAGGACAGCTACGCCTACCTGGACGACTGGGTGCTCGGCGCCCTCGGTGACATGGGCATCCGGGCCTGGTACCAACCGCTGAACGACATCGCCACCGACCAGGGCAAGATCGCCGGCGCCGCGCAGAAGCGGATGGTGGGGCCCGACGGAGGACCCGGCGCGGTGCTGCACCACGTGACCATGTCGTACGACATCGACGCCGACAAGATGCTCGAGGTGCTGCGGATCGGGCGGGAGAAGCTGTCCGACAAGGGCATCGGGAGCGCGAAGAAGCGGGTGGACCCGCTGCGCCGGCAGACCGGGCTCGCCCGCGAGGCCGTCATCACGCGAATGGTGGAGTCCTTCCGCGCCCGGTACGGCCTGACGGTCGGCAAGGCGACCGACGAGGAGCTGGCCCGCGCGCGGGAGCTGGCGCGGACGAAGTTCGGTTCGGACCAGTGGACGGCGCGGGTGCCGTAGCGTTCACGCGCGCCGCCACCGGCCCCGACTCCTGGGCGGGAACGAGGAGTTGCCCGGCGCGGGCCTCAAGGGTCCTGCTCCGTTTCCCCTCCCCTGTCTGGACATAAACGACAAACGGTACGTCAGGAGCGGGCGGCCGTGACCGTCCGGGCACGGAGCGGAGTACCGCTTCCGCCACACGGGGAGTCGTGTGACACTGAGGTCCCGTCCGCGGTGTGGAATCGCTTCGCACCGCGTCCGTCCCCCACACGAGAAGTGCGCCGTGCGTGAACTTCCTCTCCCCCTCGCGCTCACCGCGCGTCTGAGTCCGGTCGTCGTGCTCGCCTGCGCGGGCTGGGCGTTGACGTCCGGCCCGTTGGCCGCCTCCCCGGCCGCAGCCGGACCCAATACCGAACAGCAGGAGAACCGCGGCGCCGACGACGGGTCGTCCTCCGAGCCGTCCGCGCCGTCGTCGAACGCGGTGACCAAGACGTACGCGTCCGCCCCCGCACCGTGCACCAGCATCGCCGAGAAGACGGTCACGTCCCTGGTGCCGGGTGCCAAGCCGGCGGGCAAGGAGATCCCGTCGACGGACACCAAGGTGCGCCGGACCTGCTCCTGGAACGCGCTCAAGGACTACGACTACCGCTGGCTCGACGTGTCCTTCGAGATCATGGCGACGGACGAGGCGGCGCTGAAGTCGTACCAGCAGCGGACCAGCGACAAGAGCGGCGGCGGGGCGGTGCCCGGCCTCGGGGACAGTGCCTACTCGGTGGTGAACCTGACCACCGAGGACAAGCAGGAGACCCGCGAGGGCGTGGTGCTGGCCCGCTCCGCCAACGCGATCGTGGTCGTCACGTACAACGGCAGCGACTTCGAGTCGAAGAAGGCGCCGAGCACGGACGAGATCAACAAGGGCGCCATCAAGGCCGCCAAGGAGGCGATGGCCGCCCTGGAGAACGGTCGTACGGGCTGACCGTCCTCCCCGGGCGGTGAAGCGCGTCGGGCAGTACAGCGCTCAGGCGATGACGCGCGTCAGACGGTCGCCCGCTGCCGGCCGCGCGCCGCCATCAGCAGCAGGTACAGCACCAGCGAGGTGCCCAGGCCCACCGCCCAGCCGTAGTCGGCGAGGGACTTCAGGGCCGGGATGGGCCGGCCGTCGATCAGCGGGTGGAAATCCGCGCCGCCGATGGCCAGCACGCCGCCCACCACGAAGGCCACGACCGCCCGCCAGTTCCAGCCGCCCTCGTACCAGTAGCGTCCGCCCGCGCGGTACAGGTCGGCCAGGTCCAGCCGGGAGCGCCTGAGGACCCAGTAGTCGGCGATGAGGATGCCGGCGACGGTGCCGAGCAGTCCGCCGACCAGGCCGAGCCAGGTGAAGATGTAGCCCTGCGGGTCGGCGTACAGCTTCCACGGGCACATCACCACGGCGAGCACGGCGGTGACGAGCGCGCCGGTGCGGAAACTGACCTTGCGCGGCGCGACGTTGGAGAAGTCGAAGGCCGGGGAGACCATGTTGGCCGCGATGTTGACCGACAGGGTCGCCACCAGCACGGTCACCAGCGCGTACACCAGGCCCACCACGTTGTCCGTCTTCGCCGCCAACTGCACCGGATCCCATACCGGTTCGCCGTACACGGCCTGGGAGCCGGAGGTGACCAGCACGGACAGGAACGCGAACAGGGTCATGGTCGTGGGCAGTCCGAGCGCCTGACCCCGGGTCTGCGCCTTCTGGCTCCTGCCGTACCGGGTGAAGTCCGGGATGTTCAGCGACAGGGTGGACCAGAAGCCGATCATGCCCATCAGGGAGGGCGCGAACAGTTTCCAGAAGTCCGCTCCCCAGCCCAGTTTCGACGGCTGGTCGAAGAGCGGGCCGAGTCCGCCGGCCTTGCTGCTCATCCACCACAGCATCACGAAGGCGCCGACGAGCACGAAGGGCGCCGCCCAGTTCTCGAACCGGCGGATGGTCTCCATGCCCCGGTAGATGACGGCCACCTGGATCGCCCAGAAGATGGCGAACGACGCCCACATCGTCCAGGCGTGGCCGCCCACCTTCGCGGCGTCCGTCCAGCCGCTCCCGATCAGCTTCCCGGCGAGGAAGTAGATCGCCTCGCCGCCGATCCAGGTCTGGATGCCGAACCAGCCGCACGCCACCAACGCCCGCACGACAGCGGGCAGGTTGGCGCCGCGCACGCCGAAGGAGGCGCGGGCGAAGACCGGGAAGGGGATGCCGTACTTGGGTCCCGCGTGCCCGGTGAGCAGCATGGGAACGAGCACGATCAGGTTGGCCAGGGCGATGGTGAACACCGCCTGCTTCCAGTCCATGCCGACGGCGATCAGACCGGAGGCCAGGGTCCAGGAGGCCGTGTTGTGGGCCATGCCGACCCACAGCGCGGAGAAGTTGTACGTGGTCCAGGTGCGCTTGGCGACCGGGACGGGCAGCAGGTCCGCATTGGCGTAGGGGCCACTGGGCGGCGGAGTGCCGGGGGCGATCTCCACCCGCCCGTCGGGGAGGGTGACCTGCGCGGACGGCGGTATGGCCGGAGGAGCGGTGTCGGTCATGGGCAGCCCAATCGATGAGACGGGTCGAAACGGGGCGGTGCGGGCGCCCGGCCCCTCCCCGGGGAGGTGGGGAGGGGGGACAGAGGGGGGATGGGAACAGCGCTCGAGGACTCAGGAGTTGACGGCCGGGATGATCTGCTGCCCGTACGCGTCGATCACGGCTTCCTGCGCGTCGTGCATGTCGTACACGGCGAACTGGTCCACGCCCAGCTCGCGCAGCGCGTTCAGCTTTTCGATGTGCTTCTCGACCGGTCCGACCACGCAGAACCGGTCGACGATCTCGTCGGGCACGAACTGCGTGTCCGGGTTGCCGCTGCGCCCGTGGTGGGCGTAGTCGTAGCCCTGGCGGGCCTTGATGTAGTCGGTGAGTTCGTCGGGTACGGCGGCGGAGTGCTCGCCGTAGCGGGCGACCAGGTCGGCCACGTGGTTGCCGACCATGCCGCCGAACCACCGGCACTGGTCGCGGGCATGGGCGAGCGCCTCGGGCGAGTCGTCGGCGGTGACGTAGGCGGGGGCGGCGACGCAGATCCTCACCGCGGACGGGTCGCGCCCGGCCGCGGCCGCCGCGTCCTTCACGGCCTTCACCATGTACTCGGTCAGGTAGAGGTCGGCGAGCTGGAGGATGAACCCGTCGGCCTCCTCACCGGTCATCTTCAGCGCCTTGGGCCCGTACGCGGCCATCCACACGGGCAGTTCCGCGCCGGGCTTGATCCACGGGAACCTGATCACCGTGCCGCCGAGGTCGGCCTCCTCACCCCTGCCCAGCGCCCTGATGACCTTCATCGCCTCGCTGATCCGGGCCAGGGTGTTGGGCTTGCGGCCGGCCACCCGCATCGCGGAGTCGCCGCGGCCGATCCCGCAGACCGTGCGGTTGCCGAACATGTCGTTGAGGGTGGCGAAGGTGGAGGCGGTGACCTCCCAGGTGCGGGTGCCGGGGTTGGTGACCATGGGTCCGACGGTCAGCTTCTCGGTGTTCGCGAGGATCTGGCTGTAGATCACGAACGGCTCCTGCCAGAGCACGGCGGAGTCGAAGGTCCAGCCGTAGCGGAAGCCGTTGCGCTCGGCGCGCTTCATCAGGCTGACCACGCGCGAGGCCGGCGGGTCGGTCTGCAGGACGAGTCCGAAGTCCATGGGCGGCACTCCTAGTCGAGGTACTGGCAGGTGGAGCGCGGGGTGTAGACGCCGTGCCCGGCGTGCCCGGTGTACTCCCGCTCGGTGATGACGGGTACGCCACGGGAGAGCACGGTCTCCACCCGGCCGGTGATCCGCCTGCCCTCGTACGCCGAGTAGTCGACGTTCATGTGGTGGGTCTCGGCGGACATGACCTGCTCGGCGTGCGGGTCGTAGACGACGACGTCCGCGTCGGCACCCGGTGCGATGGTGCCCTTCTTCGGGTACATGCCGAACATACGGGCCGGGGTGGCGCAGGCGATCTCGATCCAGCGGCGGCGCGAGATGTGCCCGTCGACGACGGCCTGGTGGAGCAGGTCCATCCGGTTCTCCACGCCCGGCATGCCGTTGGGGATCTTGGAGAAGTCGCCGCGGCCGAGTTCCTTCTGGCCGGTGAAGCAGAAGGGGCAGTGGTCGGTGGAGACCACCTGGAGGTCGTTGGTGCGCAGGCCTTTCCACAGGGCCGCCTGGTGCTCCTTGGGGCGAAGGGGCGTCGAGCACACGTACTTGGCGCCCTCGAAGCCGGGCTCGGCGAGGTTGTCGGTGGACAGGAAGAGGTACTGCGGGCAGGTCTCGCCGAAGACGTGCAGTCCCTGGTCGCGTGCCCTGGCCAGTTCGGCGACCGCCTCCTGCGCCGAGACGTGCACGACGTACAGCGGCGCGCCCGCGACCTGGGCGAGCCGGATGGCGCGGTGGGTGGCCTCGGCCTCCAGCAGGGCCTTGCGGACCTCTCCGTGGTAGCGCGGATCGGTCTCGCCGCGGGCCAGGGCCTGTTCGACCAGGACGTCGATGGCGATGCCGTTCTCGGCGTGCATCATGATCAGCCCGCCGTTGTCGGCGGCCCGCTGCATGGCGCGCAGGATCTGCCCGTCGTCGCTGTAGAAGACTCCCGGGTAGGCCATGAACTGCTTGAAGGAGGTCACGCCCTCCTCCACCAGCAGATCCATCTCCTTGAGCGTCTCCTGGTTCACATCGGAGACGATCATGTGGAAGCCGTAGTCGATCGCGCAGTTGCCCTCGGCCTTGGCGTGCCAGGCGTCCAGGCCCTCCCGCAGGGTTCCGCCGACGGTCTGGATGGCGAAGTCCACGATCGTGGTCGTGCCGCCCCAGGCGGCGGCCCGGGTGCCGGTCTCGAAGGTGTCCGCGGCGTAGGTGCCGCCGAAGGGCATCTCCATGTGGGTGTGGCCGTCGACGCCGCCCGGGATCACGTACTTGCCGGTCGCGTCGATGGTCCGCTCGGCGGTGAACGCCCCGGCGGCCGGGGTGCCGGAGGCGGCGAGGGCGGCGATGCGGCCGTCCTCGATCAGGACGTCGGCGTGGATCTCGTCGGCGGCGGTGATGACGAGGCCGCCGCGGATGACGGTGCGGCTCATGCTCCCTCTCCTTCCGGTCGGGTGTGCACGGTGGGTCGCGGGTCCCCGGTCAGGGCGCGGTCAGCGGCTCGTACGTGCCCGGGGCGCGGTCGCGGTAGAACTGCCAGCGGTCGCGGACCTCGCGCAGCTTGGCCAGGTCCAGGTCGCGCACGACCAGTTCGGTGTCCTTGTCGCTCGCCGGTTCGCCGACGAACTGCGCCTCCGGGTCCACGAAGTACGAGGTGCCGTAGAAGTCGTTGTCCCCGTACTCCTCGACGCCCACCCGGTTGATCGCGCCGACGAAGTACTCGTTGGCGACGGCCGCCGCCGGCTGCTCCAGCTGCCACAGGTAGCCGGACAGTCCGCGCGAGGTGGCCGACGGGTTGAAGACGATCTCGGCGCCGGCCAGTCCGAGGGCCCGCCAGCCCTCCGGGAAGTGCCGGTCGTAGCAGATGTAGACGCCGATCCTGCCCGCCTTGGTGTCGAAGATCGGCCAGCCGCTGTTGCCGGGCCGGAAGTAGAACTTCTCCCAGAAGCCCTGGACCTGCGGTATGTGGGTCTTGCGGTACTTGCCGAGGTAGGAGCCGTCCGCGTCGATCACGGCGGCGGTGTTGTAGAGGACGCCGGGCTGCTCCTCCTCGTACATCGGCAGTACCAGGACGATGCCGAGTTCCTTCGCGAGCGCCTGGAAGCGCCGGACGATCGGGCCCTCGGGGATCTGCTCGGCGTACGCGTAGAACGCGGGGTCCTGGACCTGGCAGAAGTACGGTCCGTAGAACAGTTCCTGGAAGCACAGCACCTGGGCGCCCTGCGCGGCCGCGTCGCGGGCCGCCTGCTCGTGGACCTGGATCATGGATTCCTTGTCGCCGGTCCACGCGGTCTGGAAGAGGGCGGCACGGATCACCTTGCTCATCGGGACCTCCACTCGCTGGATGTGCCGGGAGCGTAGAAAGCCGGCGGCTCCGCTTTGAGGTGCACCGTGTCACGTCTGCGGGGGCGGGGCGTGCCACCGTGTCACTCCGGGTCCGTCCCATGTCTCACCGCCATTCTCCCGGCCGTTCTTCCGGCTCACTCCTGTTGCGCGTCGTGCGCGAGGAGCGCGATGTGCACCGAGGCGGCCTGTTCGAAGTCGTCGAGGTCCACCCCGAGGCACGCCTGTATGGACTCCAGGCGGCGGTAGAGCGCGGGCCGGGAGACGTGGTGGAGCTGGGCGGTGCGGGACTTGTTGCGCCCGGTGGCGAGGTAGGTGCGCAGCACGGACAGCAGGTCGTCGTCGGCCCGGCGCAGCAGTCCGTCCAGCTCCCGCTCCGCGAAGGACTGCACGTGCGGGTCGTCGCGCAGCAGCCGGACCAGGCCGCGCAGGTGCACGTCCTTCAGGCGTACGACGGCCGGGAGGTCCAGGGCGTCGGCGGAGTCGGCCACGGCCCGGGCGACGTGCCGGGCCTCGCGCAGCCCGGCGGGCACGTCGTCCCAGACGGTGCGGGCCTCCGCGGCGGCGACGACCGTGCGGTCCGCGCCGGACCCGTCGCGCAGCCGGGCCGCGAAGTGCTCGGTGAGGGCATCGGCGTCCTGGTCGCGGGCGAGGCTGAGCAGCACGGCGGTGGCGCCCTCGGCCAGCTCGGCGACCAGCCCGGGAAGGCCCAGCAGCCGCAGCAGCCGGTCGAGTCCGGCCACGTCGCCGTCCGGTACGGCCAGTGGTACGAAGCTGCGCCGGTTGACCGGCAGCCCGGCGGCCCGTGCCCGGGGCAGCAGCTGCCGGGCCGGTACGGCTCCGCCGACGAGGTCGGTGAGCAGGCTCTGCGCGGACTGCTCCTCCCAGGAACAGCCGGCGTTGCCGCCGAGCATGCGGTGCAGGACGAGGGCCTCGGCGGCGCGGTCGGCCAGCAGCCGTCCGGTGGCGCTGTCGCCGCGGTGGCCGCACAGCACGATCCGTCCCCACCGTTCCCCGCGTCCGCCCAGTTCGGCGCGGATCCAGCCGTCGCCCTGGCCCGCGCCGGCCTGCCGGGCGATGCGTTCCCAGTCCCGCAGCACGTCGTCGACCGCCGACCGCTCCCCCGCCGTGGCCAGGACGCGGTGGGCGAGGTTGGTGACGACGACGGGGCAGGCGCTGTGCTGGGCGATCTCGTCGAGCAGTGCCTGGAGCGGGGCGCCCACCGTGATCAGCGCGGTGAGGGCGGTGCGTACGGCCTCCGACAGGCTGACAGAGGCGAACTTGCGCCGCACCAGCCGGGACTGGACCTCCTCGGTCAGCTCGGCGAAGGGGAAGGGGCGGTGCAGGACGACCAGGGGCAGCTGGCACCGCTCGGCGGCCCGGCGCATCACGTCCGGCGGCGTGGGAAAGGCCCGGCCGAGGCCGAGTACGACGGCCGCGGCCTCCGCGCGGTGCAGGGAGCGGATGTACTCGGCCTGCTTCTCCTCGTCGCCGGCGAGCAGCACGCCGGTGGTGAGGACCATCTCGCCGCCGGTGAGCATCACGCCGACGTCGGCGGCCTCGGCGACGTGCACCCAGCGCACGGGCCGGTCGAGGTGGCCGGCGCCGGCCACCACCTCGGGCTCCCCCGCGAGCACCCGCTCCAGGGTGAGCACCTGGCGCACCGACAGAGCGGGTTCCGGCGGGTTCCAGGAGGCCGGGGGTGTGTCCGAGGCGGTGGTCATGGCGACGTTCCCCTCTTTGTGCGGTTCGGTCCACCTCCGGGGCGCTAGCGCCCCGACAGGCAACGTTCGCCCCGTCGCCGAGAGCACGCACCGGACGCCACTCCTTCACGGGCAAACGTTGCCTGTCGCGGCACTAGTACGCGGCGCGCAGCGCGCTCTCCAGGATCGCGGCGCCCTCCTCGGCCTCCGCGACGGTCAGGGACAGCGGCGGGGCGATGCGCAGGGCGCTGGTGTTGTGTCCGCCGCCCTTGCCGATGAGCAGGCCGCCCTGCCGGGCCGCCTCCAGCACCGCGGTGGCCGCCTGCGGGTCGGCCTCGTCCGTCCCGGGCCGGGTCAGCTCGACGCCGATCATCAGTCCGCGTCCGCGGACCTCGCGCACGCCGGGCAGTTGGGCGGCGACGGCCCGCAGCCGCTCGATGAGGAGTCCGCCGACGCGCCGGGCGTTGCCCTGGAGGTCGTGTTCCAGGAGGTAGTTGAGGTTGGCGAGGCCCGCGGCCATGGTGAGCTGGGTGCCGCCGAAGGTGGAGATGCTGTTGGCGTCCAGGCAGTTCATGATCTCGGCGCGGGCGATCACCCCGCCGATGGACGTGCCGTTGCCGATGCCCTTGGCGAAGGTGACGATGTCGGGCGGCCCACCGCGCGCGTGCGCCTGCCAGCCCCAGAAGTGGTCGCCGGTGCGGCCCCAGCCGGTCTGCACCTCGTCGGAGATCCACAGGATGCCGTGCTCCTGGAGCACCTCCCGGAAGGCGGCATACAGGCCGTCGGGCGGGGAGGTGAAGCCGCCGACGCCCTGGACGGGTTCGGCGATCAGCGCGGCGGGCGGGCGGGTGTGGCCGAGGAGGTCCCTGAGGTCCTCGACGCAGGCGTCGATGAACTCGGCGTCGCTCAGGTGGGCGAAGGGGCCTCGGGTGCGTACGCCGCCGTGTACGTAGAGCGTCTGGAGCGGGGACAGGGAGGTCGGGGACCAGCCGCGGTTGCCGGTGATGCCCACGGCGCTGAAGGAGCGGCCGTGGTAGCTGTTGCGCATGGCCAGGATCGTGTTGCCGCGCCGGTAGGTGGTGGCGAGCAGCAGGGCGGTGTCGTTGGCCTCGGTTCCGGAGGTGGTGAAGAACACCCGGGCGTCCGGGATCCCGCTCAACTGGGCGACGCGCTCGGCGAGTTCGACCATCGGGCGGTTGAGGTAGAGCGTGGAGGAGTGGATGATCCGGCCGGCCTGCTCGCTCACGGCCTTGGTGACCTCGGGCAGCGCGTGCGCGGTCATGGTGGTGAGGATTCCGCCGAAGAAGTCGAGGTAGCGCCTGCCGTCGGCGTCCCAGACATGGCGGCCCTCGCCGTGGGTGATCTCGATCGGGTCCTCGTAGTAGAGCGCCAGCCAGTCGGGCGCGACGGCCCGGTGACGGTCATACAGGTCGCTCACGGCTGCACCAGCCCTTCGTAGGCGTCGGGGCGGCGGTCGCGGTAGAAGGCCCACTGCTGCCGCACCTCTTCGATGACGTCGAAGTCGAGGTCGCGGACGAGGAGTTGCTCCTTGGAGTCGTCGGCGACGTCTCCGACGAACCGTCCGCGGGGGTCGACGAAGTAGCTCGTTCCGTAGAAGTCGTTGTCGCCGTACTCCTCCCGGCCGACGCGGTTGATCGCGGCGACGAAGTACTCGTTGGCGACGGCGGCGGCCGGCTGTTCCAGCTGCCACAGGTAGGCGGACAGGCCGCGGTGGGTGGCGGAGGGGTTGTAGACGAGTTGGGCGCCGTTCAGGCCGAGCTGCCGCCAGCCCTCCGGGAAGTGGCGGTCGTAGCAGATGTAGACGCCGACCCTGCCGACGGCGGTGTCGAAGACGGGCCAGCCGAGGTTGCCGGGTTTGAAGTAGTACTTCTCCCAGAAGCCCTTGACCTGCGGGATGTGGTGCTTGCGGTACTTGCCGAGGTAGCTGCCGTCGGCGTCGATCACGGCGGCGGTGTTGTAGTAGAAGCCGGACTGCTCGACCTCGAACACCGGGACGACGATCACCATGCCGGTCTCGCGGGCGAGTTCCCGCATGCGCCGCACCGTGGGCCCGTCCGGCACCGGCTCGGCCCATCGGTAGTGCTCCGGCTCCTGGACCTGGCAGAAGTACGGCGCGTTGAAGACTTCCTGGAACCCGATGATCCGGGCACCCTGACGGGCCGCCTCTCGGGCGTGCTCCTCGTGTTTGGCGACCATGGACTCGGTGTCGCCGGTCCAGGTGGCCTGGACCAGGGCCGCACGGACGACGTTGGCCATGAGCTGCTCCTTCGACGTACGTCAGAGCCTCTACGCCCGTAGAACAGGCCTAGAGGCACGAACGTAAGCCTCTTCTCGTGGCTTGCCAAGACCATTGTCGTCAACCCGCGAAGTCGATCGTGTTTCGCACTCCGGTGGGCGAGCGCGTCGGCCGGCGGGAAGGGCGTCACGACGGGGCCGGGACCGGGGCACTCACCCTGGCCAGCAGCTCGTGGGGCGCCGTCGGGCCGGCCTGGAGCCCGGGAAGCAGCAGCAGCCACAGGGCGGCCAGGCGGTCCTCGATCAGCAGGCGGTCGTCGAGGACGTCGGAGAGCGTGTGCAGGCCGAAGAAGGCGGCGACCAGGGTGGGGGCGTCCCGGCCGGGCTCCGCCCCGGGGGCCAGTCCTCCCTCGCTCCGGGCGGCGGCGAGCATGCGTTCGACGGTGGCGATCCAGTCCACGAACGGCGGGGGCATCTCCACGTCGATGGACCGCCGCTCGGCCCACAGCCGCGCGCCGGCGCGTACGACGACGTCGTCACGGAACGCCCGGGCCACCGAGAAGCTCAGCCGCACCAGCCTCTCCAGGGCGGGCTCGGGCACCGACTCGTGCTGTGCGACCAGGGCCGGCCAGGCGGCGAAATGCGCCGTGACGACGGCGAGGGCGAGCTGTTCCTTGTTGGTGTAGTGGAAATAGATGGCCCCGCTGGTACGCCCGGACCGTGCGCTGATGTCGGCGATGCTGGTCCCCGCGTAACCTCGTTCGAAGAACAGGTGAGCTGCTGCCTGCAATACGGCTCCGCGGGTTTCCTCCGCCCGTTCCTGCACGCGTCTCCCTCGTCCGTAGGTGCGTCGCGAGGAGGAATCTATCGGCCTTTGCCGCCCGGCCGGGAGAGCCCAACATGCGAAACTCTTAATAGTCTTATTAGCATTTTTCCATGGACTCCGGATCGCGCACGCGGGATTCCCGCACCCCGTCGACCGGGTCCGGCGACCCCACCGCCCTTTCCCCTCCTTCCCGCCCTTCCCGCCCTTCCCTCCCTTCCCTCCTTTCCCGCCCTTCCCGCCCTTCGCGCCCTTCCCCGCTCGGCCGGTCCCGGACGGTCGAGCGCGAACTGGTCCACCGGACCTCGGTGGCCGAGGTGTTGCTGACCGACGTCCGCCCCCACGGTCCGCTCTCCTTCCGCGCCGCCGCCGCGTGGCCGCGCTCGCACCCCACGTTCCCGCGCGGACGCGACGACCGGCACAGCCCCTGGATGATCGTCGAGACCCTGCGCCAGCTCGGCATCTACATCCCGCTGCGCCACCTGGACGTGCCCCGCACCGCCCGCTTCCTGATCGACGACCTGTCCTACGCCCTGGACGTGGACGCGGAGCCCACGGCACCGCACGGGGCCAGCGAGGTCACCTGCCTGGTGCGGGTGGGCGGCCTGCGCACCGACCACGGCGGGAACGTGCTGACCGGGCTGCGCATGCGGGTCGACTTCCTGGCCGGCCGGCGGCCGTTCGCCCGCGCGGCGGGCGGGGCGCGGTTCCTTGACGCCGAGCGCTACGACCGGCTCAGGACCGGCGCCGCCGCGGCCGGGCCGTCCGGAGCCGGGCCGCGGCCCGAACCCGCCCTGCTGGGGCTGGCGTCGGAGTCGGACGCCGTCGTCGCCGTGGCCGGCGAGGAGCTGCTGGTGTGCCCCGCCGATCCGCGCCATCCGTTCCTGTTCGACCACGGAACGGACCACGTGCCCGGGACGGCCCTGCTGGAGGCGGCACGGCAGGCGATCGCCCTGCGCAGCGGAGGGCGGCTCGTGCGGCCCGTCGCCTGCCGGATGTCGGCCCTGCGGTTCACCGAGCACGCCCCGCCCGCCGTCATTGACTGCTCCGCCCGGGGCCGCACCGGCGAATTCCTTTTCCGTCAGGGCGGCACCACCACGGCCGAAGGCGTATTGCGATACCCGTGAGGTGTCACCCACACGTGCGTATTGCGGCAGTGAATATCCGCGACCGGTCAAGTGGAGCGTAACGTTCATTATGTTTCCGGTTCCGGATGAATTCCCGGAAACCACGCAGTGCGGTGCGTGTGACTGCCACACCCCTCAACCACCCCTGTCCGCCTGCGACTTCACGCTGCTTTGACACGCGTGACGAACGGCAGGCGCCGACGTCCACGACCGGCGGATCGCGCCGCCCTCCGGCAGGTCCGTCCCGCGCCAGAGAACGGCAAGAGCACATGGCCACACATCACATGTTCGACCTCGACTGGACCCCCGAAGCCGTCGTCTTCGACTGCGACGGCACGCTGGTGGACTCCGAACAGCACTGGCAACAGGCCCGGGTCAGCGTCCTGCGGGACTTCGGCTGCGAACCCGGCCCGGACTTCACGGAACGCGCGAAGGGACTGCACTACACCGAGTGCGGCGCCCTCATGGCACGCGTCGCCGGGAGGCCGGACGCCGCCGAGGAGATGACCGAGCGGCTGCTGACGACCTTCCGCTCCCTCGTCGCACGCGAGCCGGTGGCCGCGCGCGGAGCCAAGGGGCTGGTGACGATCCTGAGCCGGGTCGCACCGCTGGCCGTGGCCAGCAACTGCCCCGCCGACGTGGTGGAGTTCTCCCTGGAATCGGTGGGCTTACGGCACCACTTCCGGCACATCGTGGTGCCCGACGAGGAGGTCCGCCCCAAGCCGCACCCCGGCACCTACGCGGAGGCCGTGCGCCGCCTGGGGGTGGCCGACGGCAACACGCTGGCCGTGGAGGACTCGGTCAACGGACTGAAGGCCGCGGCGGACGCCGGCCTCCGAGTGGTCGGGGTGGGCCCGCGACCGGGCCCCGAGGCCGCCGCCCTCGCCGACCTGTGGGTGGGCGCGCTGGACAACGCGGGCCTGATGGCCTGGGCGGCCAGCCGCCCCAGAACCGTCCGGCTCAGGACCGGCACCCCCGGCGTGGCGCCCGGCCGCCCCACGGTTCCGCCCCCCGGCGGCCCCAGCCGGTCCGGCACCACGTCCGCCCCCTGAGCCCCGTACCGCCCGCGGTGGTCCACCCCGCGCCGACGGCCACCGCGGGTGGTGCGGACGGTCACACCCCGGCCAGTGCGCTCCGCTCCGCCAACTCCTCCATGGACAGCCCCAGCACCCGGGCCAGCGCGGCGATCGTGAAGAAGGCCGGGGTCGGGGCCCGGCCTGTCTCGATCTTGCGCAGCGTCTCGGCCGAGATGCCCGCGCTCGCCGCGACCTGAGCCATGCTGCGTTCGCCGCGCGCCGCGCGCAGCAGGCGGCCGAGCCGCTCGCCGCGCTCGCGCTCCTCGGGGGTCAGGGGGGTGCGCACCATACGGGCATCCTACCGCGATTCAAATACCGGTATAGTAATTGGCATGGTGGAACTGAAGACGGACACGTCGATCGACGCAATGTACGAGGCCGGCCAGGTCGTGGCACGGGCCCTGACCGCCGCACGCAAGGCCGCCGGCGTGGGAGTGTCCCTGCTGGAGCTGGACGAACTGGCCCACGACGTGCTGCGGGCGGCGGGCGCGGCCTCGCCGTTCCTCGGCTATCGGCCCTCCTTCGCCCCGACCCCCTTC
The DNA here is from genome assembly GCF_053601495.1 of Streptomyces sp. NPDC004721. Classification (NCBI taxonomy): domain Bacteria; kingdom Bacillati; phylum Actinomycetota; class Actinomycetes; order Kitasatosporales; family Streptomycetaceae; genus Streptomyces; species Streptomyces sp. NPDC004721. The sequence continues at coordinate 108,033 of NZ_JBSGBZ010000022.1, read as the reverse complement.
CCCGCCGTGCTCTGCGCCTCGGTGAACGACGCGATCGTGCACGGGATCCCCACGAGGTACCGGCTGCGCGACGGCGACCTCGTCTCCCTGGACTTCGGCGCGAAGCTCGGCGGCTGGGCCGGCGACTCGGCGATCAGCTTCGTCGTGGGCCGGCCGCGCCCCGCGGACCTGCGGCTGATCGAGACCGCCGAGCGGGCGCTGGCCGCGGGTATCGAGGCGGCCGTGGTCGGCAACCGCATCGGCGACATCGCCCACGCCATCGGCTCGGTGTGCCGCGCGGCGGGCTACGGCATCCCGGACGGGTTCGGCGGCCACGGCATCGGCCGCCAGATGCACGAGGACCCCGGCGTCCCGAACGAGGGCCGGCCGGGCCGGGGCCTGCCCCTGCGCCACGGCATGGTCCTCGCCATCGAGCCGATGCTGATCGCCGGCGGCACGGACGGCTACCACGCGGCCCCGGACGGCTGGACCCTGTGTACCGACGACGGCTCCCGCGCGGCCCACGTCGAGCACACGGTGGCGATCACGGAATCGGGCCCGCGCATCCTCACGGAACGGTAGGGCCACCGCTCAAGGGGCGCGGGGCCGTATCGAGGTGCGGCTCCGCCGCGCGGGCGCGACCAGCCGCGACGCACCCGCAGCCACACGACGGCACAGTGCCCGCGACCGGCGGCCGCTCCGTGTGCCGTCCGCAGGAACTCGTGCCATCGTGGCATGAACGACCCCCACACCGGTTACCCGGCGGGAGCCACTGTCAGCGAAGGAACGGACAGCGATGACCAGCGGCTTCAACGGCCCGGAGGGCGACCGCGACCGCGACCCCTTCGGTGAACTCTTCGCCCGCTTCTTCGGCGGACCGCGCCCCGGCCCCCGGCAGATAGACATCGGCCGGCTGCTGAGCCAGCCCGCCCGGGAGCTGGTGCGGGGCGCGGCGCAGTACGCCGCGGAGCACGGCAGCCGGGATCTGGACACCGAGCACCTGCTGCGGGCCGCGCTCACCACCGAGCCCACCCGCAGTCTGCTCAGCCGGTCCGGTGCAGACCCCGACTCGCTCGCGACGCAGATCGACGAGCGGGCCGGCCCCGTGCAGCATCCGCCGGGCGAGGCGCCGCCACCGACCTCCCTCTCGCTCACCCCGGCCGTCAAACGCGCCTTCCTCGACGCGCACGACATGGCTCGGGCCAGCGGCGCCGGTTACATCGGTCCGGAGCACGTGCTCAGCGCGCTCGCCGCGAACCCCGACTCGGCGGCCGGGCACATCCTGAACGCGGCCCGGTACGCCTCCTCCGGCCTGCCGCCCGAAGCCCCGGACGCCGCCACGCCGCCCGGGACGGAGCGGCAGCGGTCCACCTCGACACCGACCCTGGACCGGTACGGGCGCGATCTCACCGAACTGGCCCGGCAGGGGCGCATCGACCCGGTGATCGGACGGGAGCAGGAGATCGAGCAGACCATCGAGGTGCTCTCCCGGCGGGGCAAGAACAACCCGGTGCTCATCGGTGACGCGGGCGTCGGCAAGACCGCCATCGTGGAGGGTCTGGCGCAGCGGATCGCCGACGGGGACGTGCCCGACGTCCTGACCGGCCGGCGGGTGGTGGCCCTGGACCTGACGGGCGTCGTCGCGGGCACCCGGTACCGGGGCGACTTCGAGGAGCGGCTGAACAACATCGTCACCGAGATCCGCACCAACTCCGAGCGGCTGATCGTCTTCATCGACGAGCTGCACACCGTCGTCGGGGCCGGCGCGGGCGGCGAGGGCGGCGCGATGGACGCGGGCAACATCCTCAAGCCCGCCCTCTCCCGCGGCGAGCTGCACATCGTGGGCGCGACGACGCTGGAGGAGTTCCGGCGGATCGAGAAGGACGCGGCGCTCGCCCGCCGGTTCCAGCCGATCCTGGTGCCCGAGCCGTCCGTCGCGGACGCGCTGGAGATCCTGCGCGGGCTGCGCGACCGCTACGAGGCCCACCACCAGGTGCGGTACACCGACGAGGCGCTGGTGGCCGCCGTGCAGCTGTCCGACCGCTATCTGACGGAGCGCCGTCTGCCGGACAAGGCGATCGACCTGATCGACCAGGCCGGTGCCCGGGTGAAACTGCGGGCGCGCACCAAGGGCACCGACGTACGGGCCATGGAGCGCGACGTCGAGCAGCTCACCCTGGACAAGGACCAGGCGGTGGCGGACGAACAGTACGAGCAGGCCACGCAGTTGCGCGACCGGATCACCGAGCTGAAGCAGCGGATCGGCCAGGCCACCGGCGGCGGCGAGGCCGACGAGGGGCAGCATCTGGAGGTCACCGCGGAGGCCATCGCCGAGGTGGTGTCGCGGCAGACCGGCATCCCCGTCAGCAGCCTCACCCAGGAGGAGAAGGAGCGCCTGCTCGGCCTGGAACTGCACCTGCACCGGCGGGTCGTCGGCCAGGAGGAGGCCGTGAGCGCGGTCTCGGAGGCGGTGCTGCGCTCCCGCGCCGGGCTGGCCAGCCCGGACCGGCCGATCGGGAGCTTCCTGTTCCTCGGCCCGACCGGCGTCGGCAAGACCGAGCTGGCCCGGGCGCTGGCCGAGGTCCTGTTCTCCAGCGAGGACCGCATGGTCCGCCTGGACATGAGCGAGTACCAGGAGCGGCACACCGTCAGCCGGCTGGTGGGCGCCCCGCCCGGGTACGTCGGTCACGAGGAGGCCGGCCAGCTCACCGAGGTGGTGCGCCGGCACCCGTACTCGCTGCTGCTGCTCGACGAGGTGGAGAAGGCGCACCCGGACGTCTTCAACATCCTGCTCCAGGTGCTCGACGACGGGCGGCTCACCGACTCCCAGGGCCGCACGGTGGACTTCACCCACACCGTCATCGTGATGACCAGCAACCTCGGCTCGGAGGCGATCACCCGGCGCGGTGCCGGCATCGGGTTCGGCGCGGGCGGCGCGGAGGCGGACGAGGAGGCGCGGCGCGAGCAGATCCTCAGGCCGCTGCGCGACCACTTCCGGCCCGAGTTCCTCAACCGGATCGACGAGATCGTCGTCTTCCGCCAGCTGACCGCCGAGCAGTTGCGGCAGATCACCGACCTGCTGCTGGAGAAGACGCGCCGGCTGCTGCACGCGCAGGACGTCACGGTCGAGTTCACCGAGGCGGCCGTCGACTGGCTCGCCCGGCGCGGCCACCAGCCCGAGTACGGCGCCCGTCCGCTGCGCCGCACCATCCAGCGCGAGGTCGAGAACCAGCTCTCCCGGCTGCTCCTGGCCGGCCGGGTCCGCGAGGGCGGCCGGGTCGTGGTGGACGCGAAGGACGACCGGCTCACCTTCGACCCCCAGAACAAGGAGCCCGCGCCTTCGCCCACGGAGTGAACGGCGTGAACGGCCGGGGCCCGCTCTCCCTTCCAGGAGGCGGGCCCCGGCCGTCGTCTCAACGGGCCCGGGTCACGGCGACGGATTCACCACCATCGCCGAACCTCCGCCCCGGCGCACCTTCTCCGCGGCGGCCAGCCACCTGCCGTCCGGCAGGCTCTGGACGCCCGTGGCGGCGCCGATCTCGGGATTGAGCTTGAACGAGTGGCCGATCGCCTCCAGCTCCTTCTTCAACACGCTGTCGTAGAGGGCCGGTTCGAGTTCGGTCTGCGCGGCGTTGCGCTGGCTGGCGCGCGGCGCGGCGATCGCGTCGACCAGGGACTGGTGCCGGTCGAGGAACCCGGTCAGGGTCTGCAGCACGGTCGTGATGATGGTCGCCCCGCCCGGCGAACCGAGCGCCACCACCGGCCGGTTGTGCCGGTCCAGCACGATCGTCGGCGAGATCGACGAGCGCGGCCGCTTGCCCGGACCGGGCAGGTTCGGGTCGTGCACGGCCGGGTTGGCCGGGGCGAAGGAGAAGTCCGTCAGCTCGTTGTTGAGCAGGAAGCCCCGGCCGGGCACGGTGATGCCGCTGCCGCCGGTCTGCTCGATGGTGAGGGTGTAGGCGACGACGTTGCCCCACCGGTCGGCGACCGTCAGGTGCGTGGTGTTCTCGCCCTCGTACGTCGTCGGCGCGGCCGTGCCGCCGCGGGAGCAGGCCACCGGGTGGCGCGGGTCGCCGGGTGCGAGCGGGCTGGTGAGGACCGCGTCGTCCTTGATCAGGCAGGCGCGGGAGTCGGCGTACTTCTGCGACAGCAGTTGCTTCGTGGGCACGTTCTCGAAGGCGGGGTCGCCGACCCAGCGCCCGCGGTCGGCGAAGGCGATACGGCTCGCCTCGATGAAGTGGTGCAGGTACTGGAACTCGCTCGCCGTCGAAAGCTCCGTGCGCTGCAGGATGTTGAGCGCCTCGCCGACGGTCGTGCCACCGGAGGAGGAGGGCGCCATGGAGAACACGCGCAAGCCCCGGTACGAGGTCTGCGTGGGCACCTGGAGCTTGGCGCGGTAGGCCGCGAGGTCCTTGGCGGACAGCTTGCCCGGGCGGGCGTTCCAGCCGGACTTCGGGTCGACGGGCGGGTGGTTGACGGTCTTGAGGATGTCCTTGCCGAGGTCGCCCCGGTAGATCGCGCCGACGCCCTTGGCGGCCAGCTCCTGGTAGGTGCGCGCGAGGTCGGGGTTCTTCAGGGTCGAGCCGACCTCCGGCGGCTTTCCGCCGGGCAGGAACAGCTTGGCGGTGTCGGGGAAGTAGCGGAAGCGGGCCTCGTTGGCGGCGGTCTGCGAGCGGAAGGTCTCGTCGACGGTGAAGCCGTCGCCGGCCAGCTTCTCGGCCGGCTTCAGGACCGCGCCCAGTCCTTTGGTGCCCCAGTGGTCCAGCGCCGTCTGCCAGGTGGCGGGCGTGCCCGGGGTGCCGACGCTCAGACCGCTGCTGACGACGTCGTTGAAGGCGAGCGGCTTGCCGTTCTCCATGAAGAGCGTCGAGTCGGCGGTCAGCGGGGCGGTCTCGCGGCCGTCGATGGTGTGCACCGTGCGGGAGCGGGCGTCGTAGTAGACGAAGTAGCCGCCTCCGCCGATGCCGGCGGAGTAGGGCTCGGTGACGCCGAGGGCGGCGGCGGTGGCGACGGCCGCGTCGACGGCGTTGCCGCCCTGCTTCAGCACCTCGATACCGGCGGCGGAGGCGTCCGCGTCGACGCTGGCCACGGCGCCGCCGTAGCCGGCCGCCACAGGGACCTTCTCGACCGTTCTCGGCTTGGCCTCCGGCTGGGCGGTGGGCGGGGCCGCGGCCCCCACCGACACCACGGCGGCCGAGACCGCCAGAGCCGCCAGTTTCCGTGCGACAGGACGACGCATCCGCACCTCCACGCTGATTGTGGTTCGGTTGCCTGATCGTTCGCGCAGCTTAATTCATTGCCATGCTCCCGTCAGGCCGACAGGGCCAGTCGGGTGTCGAACAGGGGTGCGCAGGACCGGCTACCATGCGCGGCCATGAACGACGACGTGCGCAACATCGTCCTGGGAGTGGCCGCGACAGGGGTCAGCGCCGCGTTCGGCTGGCTGGCCCGCACCTATCTGTGGCGGCGCAGGCTGCGTCGCAAGCAGGCGTTCTTCGGGCTGCCCGACAACGCCGAGTCGCTCCTGGTGGTCAACCGCGACCCGGCGACGGCGGAACTCGCGGTGCACCGGTTCGACGTGTTCGCCCTGCTCGAACTCGCCGCGCTGATCAAGAGCTGCGGCGCGAACGTCCAGATGGTCACCCAGGACACGATCCATCAGGGATTCGGCGAGCGCACGGAGTTCTGCGTGGGGGGCCCGGGGTCGAACCGGCGGATGGTGGCGCACATGTCGGCCATGCTGCCGGGCGTGCGGATGAACACCGACCGGGAGCCGGGCCCGGACCAGTGCGCCTTCCGGATCGGCACCGAGCACTACCGCATGGACTCGGGCGTCACGGAGTACGTGCTGCTGGCCCGTCTCACCGCGGGCGAGCGCGGCGGCAGCCGGCCGGTGTTCCTCTTCTGCGGCCAGCGCGCGATCGACAACCAGGCCGCGACCCGCTACCTGGCCCGCAACCACGAGCGGCTGTACCGCAAGTACGGCAACGGCTCCTTCGTGCTGTTGCTGAAGGTGATCAACTCCCAGGCCTACGGCCCGGACGTGGTCGAACTCGTCGCGGACGTGACCCGCGCGGCACGGGCTCCCCTGCCGGAACCCGAAGCCGAACCCTCAACAAGCGTTACCAGCACGTAACTTAGGGCGGCGCCTACGGCGAGCCGTCCGGTGTGGATCCGGGTCGAGCACAACCCGTCCGGCGCGCAGCTGACCTTCCCCTCGTCGGCGGACGACCCGTCATATCGGTCCGTCCCGCCGCGCGAGCAGTGATCTCCGGCTGCCGCCGGCCGGGTATGGCTCTCTGTGACCTGCTGCCCCCTACGGTCGAGGGGCCGCCGTGGGGGTGCCTCACCCGGCAGCAGCGTCCCCGTCCCGGTGGCGGTGGGCCAAGGCGCCATCACCACAGGGACGAGCGAAACATCGTAGTCGAGGTCGAGCGCGCGAGGCCCGGCAGTGTGGAAGAACGCCCTTCGGGGGGCCGTGCGGCCCCGCTCCTCCGGCGCTCACACCTCCGCGATCTCCGCGTACAGCTGGGAGAGTTCGGGCACCCCGGCGGTCGCCCAGTCGTGGCCGGCGGTCACCACGTCGATCTCGCGTCCGGAGGCCAGCCTGACGACCGGACGGCCGCCCGGCCCGATCTCCCAGCCGGCGCCGGGCACGGTCCGTACGACGACCGTGCCCAGGTACAGCCCGGCGTCGTTGCCGAGCCAGGTCAGGGTGTCCTCGTCGTCGCGCCAGCGCGGCAGCAACTGGTCCAGTGCCTCCAGGGAGGCGGCGGAGTCGTCGAGCCGGAGTCCCGCCCCGGACACCTGGGAACGCAACAGCTCGCACTCGGAGAGGAGTTGGGCGAGGCCCGCCCGGCCCTCGGATCCCCCGGGGAACTCAACGGCACCGACGGACGAGTCCTGCCTTTTGCGCCACCTGCCCAGGAAAGGGATGTCCATGGCCCCAGGGTGACATCCGCACCGCCGGTCGCACCACAGGCGCGCGGGCCCGGCCGGGCCCTAGACGTCGAGGTCCACCACGACCGGGGCGTGGTCGGAGGCGCCCTTGCCCTTGCGCTCCTCGCGGTCGACGTAGGAGTCGGTGACCGCCTTCGCGAAGGGCTCGTTGGCGTACACCAGGTCGATGCGCATGCCGCGGTTCTTGGGGAAGCCGAGCTGGCGGTAGTCCCAGTACGTGAAGGGGTGGTCGTACTTCAGGGGCCGGGGTACCACGTCCGAGAGGCCCACCTCGCGCAGGGCGGTCAGGGCGGCGCGCTCGGCCGGGGTGACGTGGGTGGAGCCCTCGAAGGCGGCGCGGTCGAAGACGTCGTCGTCCGTCGGCGCGACGTTGTAGTCGCCGAGGACGGCGAAGGGGCGGCTGCCGCCCGCGTCACCGGCGACGGCCGCCCTCAGGGCCTCGAACCATTGGATCTTGTAGGCGTAGTGAGGGTGGTCCACCTCGCGGCCGTTGGGCACGTACACCGACCAGACGCGGACCGGGCCGCAGGTCGCCGAGATGGCGCGGGGCTCCTCCACGCCCTCGTAGCCGGGGTCGCCGGGCAGGCCGCGGACCACGTCCTCGAGTCCCACGCGGGAGAGCACCGCCACGCCGTTCCACCGGCCGGTGGCGTGGACCGCCGCCTCGTAGCCCAGTTCGCGCAGCTGGTCGAAGGGGAACTGCTCCTCGGCGACCTTGGCCTCCTGGAGGCACAGCACGTCCGTGCCGCTGCTCTCCAGCCAGGCCAGCAGCCTGGGCAGACGGGCGGTGATCGAGTTCACGTTCCAGGTCGCGATGCGCATGCCTCACAACCTACCGGGCACCGCTGACAACGCCCTCCGCCCGGCTTCAGGACCCGGCTCAGACCTCCGCCGACGCCCCCGGCGTCAGCCGCAGGTGCTCCGCGCCACCCAGGGCGCCGATCTGCCGGTCGTAGATCGGGCGGGCCAGGTCGGTCAGCAGGGCGTCGTGGATGTCGTAGGCGCGCTGCGGCCCGACCTCGCGGACGTAGTCGATCACCTCGGAGATCTTGTTCCAGGGCGCCATCACCGGCAGCATCAGCGTCTCGACCGGGACGTCCGGCACGGTGAGCGCGTCGCCCGGGTGGAAGACGCGGCCGCCGTCGAGGAGGTAGCCGACATTGGTGATGCGCGGGATGTCCGGGTGGATCACCGCGTGCAGCTCGCCGTGCACCTGCACGTCGAAGCCCGCGGCGGTGAAGGTGTCGCCGTGGCCGACGGTGTGGACGCGGCCCGGGAAGGCGGCGGCGATCTGCTCCGCGACGGACTTCAGGGTCCAGATCTCGGCGCCGGGGCGGGACTCCAGGGCGGCGCGCAGACGGCCCTCGTCGAAATGGTCGGCGTGCTCGTGGGTGACCAGGATCGCGTCCGCGCCGGACGCCGCGTCCTGCTCGCTGAACCCGCCGGGGTCGATGACGAGCGTCCGCCCGTCCTTCTCCAGGCGAACGCAGGCGTGCGACTTCTTCGTGAGTCTCATGCTCCCCAGCCTGGACCACCCGCGCGCCGGGCGCGCGGGTGGTCCCCGGTGGCGGCGCCCGGCGCTCGGCGCCCGGCCGGGGATCACTCCGTGGGCGTCGTCTCCTCGCGTATGACCTGCTGGGCGATCCCGAAGGCGGCACCCGCCGCGGGAATCCCGCAGTACACCGCGGTCTGCAGCAGCACCTCCTTGATCTCGTCCGGGGTCAGCCCGTTGCGCAGAGCGGCCCGGGTGTGGGCGGCGAGGTCCTGGAGGTGGCCGCCCGCGACCAGGGCGGTGAGGGCGACGCTGCTGCGGGTGCGCCGGTCGAGGCCGGGCCGGTCCCAGATCTCGCCCCAGGCGTAGCGGGTCAGGAACTCCTGGAAGTCGCCGGAGAAGTCCTCCGCCGCGGCGAGCGTCCCGTCCACGTGCGCGTCGCCCAGCACCTCGCGGCGGATCTTCAGACCGATGTCGTACCGGTCCGGCCCGCCCGCCGCCTGCGCCGGTACCGGCGCCGGGGCGATCTCGGCGATGGGCGAGGTCTGCGGGGGCGCGGCGAGCACCGGCCTGACCGGAGGCCCGACGATCGCCATGTGTCCTGTGGTCGAGTCGAAACCGGGGTGCCAGGCGGTGGAGAAGTGCCGCACCAGCAGGTCGGTCACGGCGACGGGCTGCTCCACCGGCACCAGGTGGGAGGCGCCGGGCACGACGGCCAGGCGGGCGTCGCGGATGCCGGCGACCAGGGTGCGCGCCTCGGCGGGGCCGGTGACCTGGTCGTCGGAACCGACCAGGACCAGCGTGGGCACGCCGATGTGGCCGAGCTCGGCGCGGACGTCGAAGACGGCCAGCGCCTCGCAGGCGGCGATGTAGCAGCCGGGGTCGGTGGTACGCACCATCTGCACGGCCCAGTCGGTGATCGCGGGCTGCGCGGCGGCGAAACCGCTGGTGAACCAGCGTTCCGGGGAGGTGCGGGCGATCGGGTCGAGCCCGTTCGTCCGGACGATCACCCCGCGCTGCCGGAACTCGTCGGGGGTGCCGAACCGCGGCGAGGTGGCGATCAGGGCGAGGGAGGCGAGTCGCTCCGGGTGGCGCAGCGCCAGTTCGACGCCGATCGCGCCGCCGAGGGCGCACCCGGCGTAGCCGAAGCGCTGCACGCCCAGTCCGTCCAGGGTGGCCAGCAGCCGGGTGACCAGGTCGGAGACCGAGTCGGCGGGGTGCGCGGGCGCTCCGCCGTGTCCCGGCAGGTCGAACCGGAAGACACGCCACTGCTTCGTCAGCTCCGGGACCTGCCGGTCCCACATGTGCCAGGTCGTACCCAGTGAGGGACCCAGGATCAGGACTGGGGCGTCTTCCCGCCCGTCGAAGCGGTATTGCAGGGTGTTCGTCGGTGTGTCACTCACGCCCTGCACGCTCTCACATCACACAAATTCTCAATTGCTTGGGTCGGAGCCCCTCGCAAGCCGTCCCAGGTTGTGGTGACTTCGCGAAGATCCTCTCCTTGTCGGCTTTAACGGGAAGTGACGGTCCTCTGCTCAGACGCGTGTAACGCCTGTTACTTTCGCAAGGTGAGCAATGATTCGGCGAAGAACTGGGTGCTGCTGATCCTGCGGCTGCCCGCGCAGCCGTCGCGCCACCGGGTGGCGGTGTGGCGGGAGCTGCGCAAGGTCGGCGCGCTGTCGCTCGGCCAGGGCGTATGGGCGGTGCCGGACGTGCCGGTCTTCGGCGACGGCGTGCGGCGGGCCCTGGAACTGGCCGAGCGGGCCGGGGGCGAGAGTGTGGTGCTGAGCGCCGCCGGCCGGGAGCCGCGGGACGCGGCCCGGTTCGAGGCGATGTTCACCGCCGCCCGCGAGGAGGACTGGGGCGAGTTCACCGCCGACTGCGGCAAGTACACCGCGGAGCTGGACAAGGAGATCGGCAAGGGCAAGTTCACCCTGGCCGAGCTGGAAGAGGAGGAGCAGTCGCTGGAGCGGCTGCGCCGCTGGCACCGCGACCTGCGGGCCCGGGACGTGTTCGGCGCCCCGGGCGGTGCGGAGGCCGACCGGCGGCTCGCCGAGTGCGTACGGCGCTTCGAGGACTACAGCGAGCGGGTCTTCGCCCATCTGCACGCCTTCTCCGCCGGTACCGGGGAGGGGGCGCGGTGAACGGGCCGACAGCCGCCGGCACCGCCGCGATACCGGCCCCGGACCGGCGGCGGATGTGGCCGCTGTACGCGGCCGGGTTCACCACCGCCTTCGGCGCGCACGGCATCGCCGCCAACCTCGCCTCCGGCGACACCGGGCTGGTCCGGTCGGTGCTCTACCTGGGGGTGCTGCTGGCCCTGTACGACGGCGCGGAGGTCGTCCTCAAGCCGGTGTTCGGCACCCTCGCCGACCGCGTCGGTGCCCGCCCCGTACTGGTCGGCGGGCTGATCGCGTTCGCCGCGGCCTCCGCCCTGTTCGTCGCCGTACGGGACCCGGGTCTGCTGTGGGCCGCGCGGCTGGGGCAGGGGGCCGCCGCCTCCGCGTTCTCCCCGGCCGCCTCCGCCCTGGTCGCCCGCCTGAACCCGCGGGCCGGACACGGCCGCGCGTTCGGCTCCTACGGCTTCTTCAAGAGCATCGGCTACACCGCCGGCCCCCTGCTCGGCGGCGTGCTGGTCTGGGCGGGCGGGCTGACGCTGCTGTTCGCCGTCCTCATGCTGCTGGCCGCCGCCGTCGCGGTGTGGGCCGCGCTCGCGGTGCCCGCCGTGCCGCCCCTGCCCAGGAGCCGTCAGACGCTCCTGGGCCTGGCCCGCCGACTGGCCGACGGCGCCTTCCTGCGGCCGGTCGCCGCACTGGCCGCCGCGACCGCCGCCCTGTCCGTCGGCGTCGGGTTCCTGCCCCTGTCCGGCGCGGCCGACGGCCTGCCGCCGGTGGCCACCGGGGCGGCCGTCTCCGTCCTGGCCGCGTGCGCGGCCCTCGTCCAGCCGTGGGCCGGGCGCGCGCTGGACGACGGACGGCTGACGGCCCGCGCGGGACTGGCCGCAGGGCTCGTCGTGACCGCGTGCGGACTGGCCGCCGCCCTGCTGCCCGGCGTGACCGGGCTGTTGACGGCCGCCGTCCTGATCGGCGCAGGCACCGGTCTGATCACCCCGCTCGGTTTCGCCGCCCTCGCCGCCGCTACCCCCGAGGAGCGGATGGGCCAGACCATGGGCGCGGCCGAACTCGGCCGCGAACTCGGCGACGCCTCCGGCCCGCTCCTGGTCGCCTCCGTGGCCTCCGCCGCCACCCTCACCTGGGGATACACCGCTCTGGCCGTCCTGACCGCGCTTCTGCCGCTTGCCCTGGCCGCCCGCCGCACGCCCCGCTGACACGGCTCTTCCGGGCTGCCGTGCCTCAGCGGGGGGTGTAAGCAGGAAGCATGCGTCCAGGGCGGCGGATCTCTCACCGCAATCACTCGTGGCAGGCCAGCGACGCTCTGCTCGCGGTGCCGCTCGGTTTGATCGCCGCCATCGTCGTCGCCGACATCCTGACCCCGCCCCACGTGCCGCTGGGGCCCCTGCTGATCGTGGCTCCCGCGATCACCGCGTCCTTCGCCAGTCCCTTCCTCACCGCCCTGGTCGGCGTCATCGCCGTGGCGGCCCTGCTCGGCGTCGGCGCGGGGTTCCACCTGCTGACGACGGAGAGCGTCGGCGCGCAGATCATCTCCCTGGTGGTGGTCTCGGTGGTCGTGACGGTGTTCCGTTATCTGCGCGAGCGGCACACCCGCGAGCTGGAACAGGTACGCAGGGTGTCGGAGGCCGCGCAGCGGGTGGTGCTCAGGCCGTTGCCCCGGCGCATAGGGCCGCTGCGGGTGGCGTCGGTGTACCTGGCGGCTCAGGAGGAGGCGCTGATCGGCGGCGACCTGTACGCGGCCGTCCGCACCCCGCTCGGCACACGGCTGATCATCGGCGATGTGATGGGCAAGGGCCTGACCGCGATGGGCGACGCCTCGCTGCTGCTGGGCGCGTTCCGGGAGGCCGCGCACCGGAAGGCGGCCCTGCCCGAGCTGATGGCCTACCTGGAGCGCAGCGTGTGCTGGAACCTGGCCGAGCCCACGGAGCCGGGGCAGGAGGGGGAGTGCTTCATCACGGCCGCGATCGTCGACATCCCCGACGCGCTGCCGCAGGCGCAGATGGTGATCTGCGGACACCCGCCGCCGTTGCTGCTGCGCGGCCGGCAGGCCGTCACGCTGCGCGCCAGCGCTCCCGCTCCGCCGCTGGGCCTGGGCGAGCTGAGCACACCGGAGTACCGGGTGGACACCTTCCGGCTGGAGCCCGGGGACCTGTTGCTGCTGTACACCGATGGTGTGGTCGAGGCACGCGACCCCGGGGGCGTCTTCTACCCGCTCGCCGCACGGGCCGTCTCCTGGACGCAGGACAGCCCCGTGGCTCTGGTCCATCACCTGCGGGCCGACCTGCTGGACCACGTCGGCGGGCGCCTGACCGACGACGCCGCGCTGGTCGCGTTGCAGCGCACTGCCGGTCCTTAGCCCTGCGGATCCCGGTCCCTGGCCCACGGATCAGGCCGGGGCGCCGCCGACGGATCAAGGCAGGGGCGCCGTCCACGGTCCGGCAGGGGGGCCCATACGGGTCCGGCAGGGGGTGTCAGAGGGCGCCCGGTGCGCCCAGGCCGGTCAGGGCGCCGACCGGGTCGAGGTCGGGGGTGCCGCGGGGCCACCAGTCGTCGCGGTCCGGCTCCGATTCGTACGCGTACCACAGGCCGTCCCGGCCGAGGCGGAGCTGGAGGTGGCCGCGGGGGTGGGTGAGCCGGTTGCGCCGAGGGCGGAAGGCGGGCAGGTCGGCGGCGAGGAGCAGCGGGCGCGCCCGGTCGAAGCGGCCGGCCGGTGGGTCCCAGGGCTCCTCCAGGACGGCGAGTCCTTCGAGGCCGCCCTGGCGCCAGGCCGCCACCGCCCGCGCCAGTTCGGCCGTGCCGCGACCGGTGGCGGAGGCGAGCGAGGCGTACAGGGAACGGGTGGCCGCCGTCAGTCCGGAGCCGGGGCGGGCGGCGGCGAGGCGTACCGCGTCCTGCCACAGCGTGAGCCCGCCGACCGGGTCGCGGCCGGTGGTGAGCAGGGCGTGGGCGCGGGCGGCGGCGTCGGTGGCCAGTTGGTCCAGGACGAACGGGTCGGGGCCGCCCGGTGCCGCCGGATACACCGGGGGCTGCTCCGGGTGCGAGGGTGCGGGCAACGGCGCGGGCAGCGGCGGGCGCCGCCGCTCGGCCAGCGCCTCGCCCGCGCGCACCCCCGGGAAGGGCTCCGGTTCCCGCTCCTGCGCGGCGCGGGCCGCGCGGGTGGCGTTCAGCCGGGACAGGGCGTCGAGCAGTTCCCGCTCGCCCCGGCCGCGGAGCAGCAGCAGGACGAAGGGGTCCGCGTCCAGCAGGCGTGCGGTCTGGTAGCAGAGGGCGGCGGCGTGCTTGCAGGGGTGACCGCGGTCGGGGCAGCTGCAGTGCGGCTCCAGGTCGCCTGGGCCGGGCAGCAGCGGGACGCCGCAGTCGGCGAGCGACTGGGGCATCTCCTTGTCGAGGAGTGCGGCGATGTGCCCGGGGCGCTCCGCGACGGCGTCCAGGAACCGGTCCCAGTCGGCGTCGTCCAGCGTCCGCAGCCGCACCTGGACCCGGTACGGGCGCGGCCGGCTCCCCTGCACGTACGCCAGGACCAGCCCCGGGGTGACGGTGACGGCGTCCACGTGCCCCGTCTGCGCGTACCCGCGCCCGCGGGCCAGCCGCGCCGCGTCCAGCGCGCCCTCCTCCAACGCGTCGACCCACGCGTCGCCCCACCATGTATCGGCGAACCGCTCCCCTTCCACCGCCCGCGCCGGGAACGCCGGAAACGTACGCCGAAGTTCGCCGTCCCGGCGTGGGGAGGCCATGGTGCGGGGGACCCGGGGCGGCACGGGCGGCTCGGCGCCGGCCCGCGCCGGCGAGAACGAGGCACTTCCGGAGCCCGCCCCGGCCGAGGACGGGGACGTTCGACGGCCGTACGCCCGCCTGACTTCCGAGGCGGCTTCCGGGGTGCCCGCCGAGGAGGCATCCGGGGCGCCCGTCGAGGTGCCCTCCCCCGCCGGGGTGCCCGCTGAGACACCGTCCCGCGTCGCGGCTGAGGGGGCGCCCGGAGTGCTCGCCGGCGGGCTCTCCCCCATCACCGCCGAGACGCCGTCCGGGGTACCCGCTGAGGTGCCGTGCTGCGTCGTGGCTGAGGGTGCGCCCGGAGTGCCTGCCGACGGCCCCTCACCCATCACCGCTGAGGGGCCGAAATGGGTGCCCGCTGAGGCGCCTTGTCGCGTCGTGCCTGAGGAGGCGTCCGGGGCGCCTGCCGAGGCGCCGTCCCACGTCGCGGCTGAGGAGGCGTCCGGAGCGCCCGCCGAGGCGCCCTTTCCCGTCGCCGCCGACGGGCCGCCCGCCGGGGTGCCTGCTGAGGCGCCGTGCCGCGTGGCGGCTGAGGGGGCGTCCGGGGCGCCCGCCGGGGCGCCGTCCCCCGTCGCCGCCGAGGGAGCACCCGGCGTGCCTACCGGGGCGCCCTCCCCCGTCACCGTCCAGGCGCCGTCCGGGGCGTCTGCCGAGGCCCACTCCTCCGTCCCCACCAAGAGGGCGTCGGAGGGGACGACGGGGGTGGCCTCCTGCGATGTGCGACTCGAAGAGCCGTCGGACGGGGTGACCGAGGTGACGCTGGTCGTCAGGACGCCCTCCGAGACGTCTTCCTGGGTCCTCGTCAGGGCGGCCTGCGAGGCGGCAGCCCAGGCGGTGGTCGGGATGGCCGTAGTAGAGAGGTCCTCTCTCGAGGGCACGGGTGTGGGCGGGATCGTCCGGGGCTCGGGGCTTCCCCGGCCGGTCGGGCCGTTGCTGTTGGTGTTCGCGTGGTGGCCGGGCGCTGCCGGGGGCGTCCGGAAGGGGCCGGTGGGCGCGATGGCGTGGGTGCCTGCGCCGTCGTGTTCAGCGTCCGTTCCGGCCGGGCGGTCGGTGGGCGTCGGCCGCGTCGCTCGGCGAGCGGCTCTGGTCCCCGCCTGCGTCGCCTCCGCACGGGCCGCACGCCGGGCCAGGGCGCCGCGCAGCGCCTCGCGCGCGGCCTCCGAGGGACGGGCCGCCGCGGGCCGCCGTGGTGCGGCGCCGTCCGCCGGGGCGCCGGGGGGCGTCGACGGTCGCGGTGCCGGCTCGTCCGCTGCGGCCTCCAAGGGGCGGGCCCCCGCGGACCCCCGCGATGCGGCACCGTCCGCCGGGGCGCCGGAGGGCGTCGACGGTCGCGGTGCCGGCTCGTCCGCTGCGGCCTCCGAGAGGCGGGCCGCCGCGGGCCGCCGTGGTGCGGCGCCGTCCGCCGGGGGCGTCTCCGGTCGGGGGGCCGGCTCGTCCGGGTCCTCCCCGGTGTCGTCGCCGCGCCGGGCGTTGACCGCGCGCCGCAAGGCGTCCCGTGCGGCGTCACCGGGACGGCTCCCCGCACCGGCCGGGTCGCCCGGAACGGGCTTGCGGTGGTCCTCGGGTCCTTCGGGGGTCCGGGTCTGCTGTTCCCGCGCGGCGCGCAGGGCCCGGCGTGCCGCGTCGGCGGGGCGCTCGTCCATCAGGCGTCCCTCCGCAGCGAGACCAGGTCGGACAGCTCGCGGTCGGTCAGCTCCGTGAGCGCCGACTCGCCCGCGCCGAGGATCGCGTCGGCCAGGGCGCGCTTGGCGGCGAGCATCTCGGCGATACGGTCCTCCACGGTGCCCTCGGTGATCAGGCGGTGCACCTGGACAGGCTGGGTCTGGCCGATGCGGTAGGCGCGGTCGGTGGCCTGCTCCTCGACCGCCGGGTTCCACCAGCGGTCGAAGTGGACGACGTGGCCCGCGCGCGTGAGGTTCAGGCCCGTGCCCGCCGCTTTCAGGGACAGGACGAGGATCGGCGTCGCGCCGCTCTGGAAGCGGTCCACCATGCGCTCGCGCTCCGGGACCGGCGTACCGCCGTGCAGCAGGTCCACCGGGACCGCGCGGGTGGTGAGGTGGGAGGTGATCAGGCGGGCCATGCCGACGTACTGGGTGAAGACCAGCGCCGAGCCGTCCTCGGCGAGCAGGGTGTCCAGCAACTCGTCCAGAAGCGCCAGCTTCCCGGAGCGCGCCGCCGGCCTGTCGCCGCCGCGGACGTGCTCCTCCTTCAGGTAGAGCGCCGGATGGTTGCAGATCTGCTTCAGCGAAGTCAGCAGTTTCAGGACCAGCCCGCGCCGGGCCATGCCCTCGGCGGTCTCGATGGCGAGCATCGACTCGCGCACCACGGCCTCGTACAGCGCGGCCTGTTCGCGGGTGAGAGGGACGGGGTGGTCCGTCTCGGTCTTGGGCGGCAGCTCGGGGACGATGCCGGGGTCGGACTTCCTGCGGCGCAGCAGGAAGGGGCGTACCAGGCGGCCCAGGCGCTGCACGGCCTCCTCGTCCTCGCCGGTCTCCACCGCGCGGGCGTGCCGGGCGCGGAAGGACTTCAGCGGGCCGAGGAGCCCGGGAGTGGTCCAGTCGAGCAGGGCCCACAGTTCGGAGAGGTTGTTCTCCACGGGGGTGCCGGTGAGGGCCACGCGCGCGGGGGACGGGATCGTCCGCAGCGCCTTCGCGGTCGCCGAGTACGGGTTCTTGACGTGCTGGGCCTCGTCGGCGACGACCATGCCCCAGGGCTGCTCGGCCAGCAGGGGTGCCGTGGACCGCATCGTGCCGTACGTGGTGAGCACGAAGCCGCCGTCGAGGCCGTCCAGGGTGCGGTCCTGGCCGTGGAAGCGGCGGACGGGGACGCCGGGGGCGAACCGGGTGATCTCCCGCTGCCAGTTGCCCAGCAGGGAGGCCGGGCAGACCACCAGGGTGGGTTCGTCGCGCGCCCGCTTGAGGTGCAGCGCGATGACGGTGACCGTCTTGCCGAGGCCCATGTCGTCGGCGAGGCAGCCGCCGAGGCCGAGGGAGGTCATGAGGTCGAGCCAGCCCAGGCCACGCAGTTGGTAGTCGCGCAGGGTGGCGTCGAGGCCCGGCGGCGGTTCGGCGGGCCGGACACCTGCCGTGAGCCGGTCCCGCAGGGTCGCCAGCGCGCCGACGGGCACCGCCTCGACCGTCTCGCCGTCGACCTCCGCGGTGCCGGTGAGGGCGACGGAGAGCGCGTCGACCGGGTCGAGCAGGCCGAGGTCGCGCTTGCGGGCCTTGCGGACGAGGGCCGGGTCGACGAGCACCCAGCGGTCCCGCAGCCGCACCACCGGGCGGTGGGCCTCGGCGAGCGCGTCCATCTCGGCGTCGCTGAGCGGATCGCCGCCGAGCGCCAACTGCCAGCGGAACCGCAGCAGTTCCTCGCCCTCGAAGAAGCCGGTGCCGTCCTTGGCCGAGCCCGGCGCGGGGCGTACCACCGCGGTCGCCGTGAGGTCCTGGGCCAGGTCGCGCGGCCAGTGCACGGCGACGCCTGCCGCGGCGAGCCGGGTCGCGGCCACGCCGAGCAGTTCGCTCACCTCGCCCTCGGAGAGGGCGAGGACGTCGGGCACCTCCTGCTCGGAGAGCCGGTCCAGCGCGGGCCAGACGCGGGCCGCGCGCCGTATGGCCAGGGCGGCGTCCACGCGTGAGCGTGGGCCGAAGGCCGTGTCCGCCTCGCCCGCCCACAGGGCCGCCGCGTCGGCGACGAGGGTGGGGTCGGCGAGGCTGTGCACCTGGACGATCGCCGCGCCCGCGCTGCGGGCCGCGCCGTCGCCGTTGGCGTCGTCACCGTCGAAAAGGTCGTGCGCGGACAGGTCCAGGCGGAGTGAGACGCGGACGCCCGCGTCCATGCCGGCGGCGACCTCGGCCGCCCAGTCGTGGGCGTGCGGCAGGTGCTGCGGCCCGCGGGCGGCGAAGGGCTTCCCGGAGGTGTGGGGTGCGGCCGGGGTGCGGGGCAGGGTGTCGGCGACCGCGTCGAGGAAGGTGCGCAGCAGCGCCTCCGGTTCGGGCAGGCGGAGCGGACCCGAACCGGGCAGCGGGACCGCGTGGCCCTCGTAGGGCAGGGCGGCGGCGATCGCACGCAGGTGGGCGATGTCGTCCGGGTCGAGGGGGCCCGCGCGCCAGGCGTCGTGCCCGGTGACGGTCAGGCCGGGCAGCAGCCGTCCACGGGCGACGAGCCGCAGCGCGTGCAGGGCGGCGGCGCCCCAGCAGGCCGTGGCGGGGTGGGCCGCCGGATCGTGCCGTGCCCGTACGAGGTGCGGCAGCGCGTCCTCGATCGGCAGGGACAGTGCGGACGCGCTCCTGCGCCGGGCCCCCGCCCCGTGCCGCCGCACGACGGTGAGCTCCGTGGGCACCGGCCCACCGCCGTCCGGGTGCGGCCCGGGCGTGCTCGCGGCTCCCTGTCCGGCGCGCTCCGGGCGGGCGTCGGCCGTTCGACCGTTGCCGTCGGCGGGGCCGCTCCCCGTCCATACGTCGTCGTTCGGGTCCCAGAAGGCGATGCGGCTGTCGCGTGGAAGGGGAGCGGGGAGGAAGACAGCGGCGAGGCGGGGGGACACGGACACCGTGTGCGTCGTGCTGTCCGTCGCTCCGACCACCATGTCGCTCATACGTTCTGTCACCTCGCCCTCGCCGTCCGGCCCAGTCGTCTTCGACTCTACGGGCGGGGTCTGACAATCGGCTCCGGCGGCCTGGATCGGGCCACGGCCGACATCAGGGGACGGTGCGGGAGACGACGTAGACCATCGGCAGGACCGGGTTGGACAGGTTCACGACCACGTCCTGCGTGGGGGCGGGGTTCTTCTGGCCGTGAGTGAGGCCCCACCAGGGGCCGGGGCTGGTGAAGGTCCAGCCGGTGGTCTTCTTGTCCCGGGCGCCGACGGTGACGGCGCCCTCCTTCAAGTCGCTCCGGTTGACTCCCATGGCCTCCAGGAAGGAGGTGAGGCCCGGTTCGGTGGTCCGGAACTGGACGTAGAGACGGCTGGTCTTCCAGTTGTTCGTCTCGTAGTAGGAGACCATGTCGGCCGGGTGCGGGATCGGCACCTGGTAGAGGCGGCGCTGGACCTTGGACGGGTAGCCGGGCGCGAGGCCCTTCACCGCGTACCGGGCCTCCTTGTCCTTGCCGCTGTCGCGGCTCTGGTTGGCGGAGATCACCAGGTAGCCGGCCGGAACGCCGATGAGCAGCACGATGATCAGCAGGGTGAAAGTCCTGCGGCGGTTGCGGTGCCGGCGGTCCTCGACACGCGGCGGCCGCCCGTCCGGGGGCGCCGCCTGGCGTGGCAACGACATCGTCATAGCGCCTCCCGGGCCGCGCGCCGCGCCTGCGCGTACCGCTCGTAGCGCTCGTACCGTTCGACCCGGCGCCGCTTGGCGCGCCGGAAGCGGCGGGCGACCAGCCGGGCGAGGTCGGCGGCGCCGACCATGCCGGCCTCGGGGCCGAGCTGGGCGCGGGTGATACGGGCCTCGGGGCGGTAGCCGCGGCCGGTGAGGTGCCGTTTGAACGCGTCCCGCGCGGGGCCGATCAGCAAGTCGTCGGCCGCGGAGACCCCGCCGCCGATCACGAAGCAGGACGGGTCGAGGGCGGCGGCCAGGTTGGCGATGCCGACGCCGAGCCACTGGCCGATGTCCTCGAGCAGTTCGATGCACATGGCGTCGCCCTCGCGGGCCAGCTCGGTGATCATCGGCCCGGTGATGTCGGCGATGTTCCCTTTGACGTGCTCGATGATCCCGTAGGCGACCGGGGAGTCGGCCGCGGCCAGCTCACGCGCCTCCCGCACCAGGGCGTTGCCCGAGCTGTACTGCTCCCAGCAGCCGCGGTTGCCGCACGGGCAGCGGTGGCCGCCCGGCACGACCTGCATGTGCCCGAACTCGCCCGCGACACCGAATTTTCCCCGCTTGACCTGGCCGTCCTCCAGGATCGCGCCGCCGATACCGGTGCCCAGCGTGATCATGACGAGGTGGTCCTCGTCGCGGCCCGCGCCGAAGCGCCACTCGGCCCAGGCGGCGGCGTTGGCGTCGTTGTCGACCAGGACCGGCACGGACAGGCGTTCGGAGAGGCGGTCACGCAGGGGTTCGTTGCGCCAGGACAGGTGGGGGGCGAACAGCACGCGGTTGCGGTCGGCGTCGACCCAGCCGGCCGCGCCGATGCCGACCGCGTGCACGTCGTGCCGGTCGGACAGGTCCAGGACCAGTTCGACGATGGTGTCCTCGACGACCCGCGGGCTCTTGGACTTGTCCGGGGTCTCCGTGCGGAGCCGCTCCAGGATGTTGCCGTCGGCGTCGACGACGCCCGCCATCACCTTGGTGCCGCCGATGTCGATGCCCACCGTGGGGACGCGGGGTGCGGTCAGGTGGGAGCGCCGCTCCCGGGTACCGACCGTGCGCAGTACGGGAGCGCGGCGGGAGCCGATGGGGGCGGTGAGGTCGCGGTAGGTGCTCATCGGGCCCGATTCTGCCGCACGATGGGTAAGGGGCCCGTACGGGGCACCGAGGAGCCGGTGCCCGGTTTGTACGGGATACGGACGTGTGGGGGTCGTCGCGTCCGCGCTGCGGAGCGGCATGATGCCACAACCCCGCGGGCCCTCAGGTCCCTTGCAGCTCATGGCGTAGCTCGTCCAGGTCGCTGCCGCCCGCCATCTGCCGGGTCAGCTCGTCCAGGGTGATCTCGTCCCGAGTGTGGTGGCCGACCATGGTGCCCCGCCTCAGCAGGACGAATCGGTCACCTACAAGGTACGCGTGATGGGGGTTGTGGGTGATCAGCACAACACCCAGACCCTGGTCGCGGGCTGCCGCCACATACCTCAGCACCACGCCCGACTGCTTCACGCCGAGCGCCGCGGTCGGCTCGTCCAGGACGAGCACCTTCGCGCCGAGGTACACCGCGCGCGCGATGGCGACGCACTGGCGCTCGCCGCCCGACAGGGTGCCGATGGGCTGGTCGACGTCGCGCAGGTCGATTCCCATCCGCAGCAGTTCGGCCCGCGCCGTCCTGCGCATGAGGTCGACGTCCAGGCGCTTGAAGGGGCCGGTCCCCTTGCGGGGCTCGGAGCCGAGGAAGAAGTTCCGCCAGACCGGCATGAGGCCCACGACGGCCAGGTCCTGGTACACCGTGGCGATGCCCCGGTCCAGGGCGTCGCGCGGTGAGGTGAGCCGGGTCTCCTCGCCCTCGACGCGCAGGACACCGCCGTCGTGCTGGTGCAGTCCCGCGATGATCTTGATCAGGGTCGACTTGCCGGCGCCGTTGTCGCCCAGGACGCAGGTGATCTCCCCGGCGTGGACCGCCAGGCCGACGTCCTCCAGGGCGCGGACACCGCCGTAGTGCTTGCTGACGCCGGACAGCTCCACGAGTGCCGTGCGTGCTTCGGTCTGCGTCACTTG
Organism: Streptomyces sp. NPDC004721; assembly: GCF_053601495.1. Taxonomy (NCBI): domain Bacteria; kingdom Bacillati; phylum Actinomycetota; class Actinomycetes; order Kitasatosporales; family Streptomycetaceae; genus Streptomyces; species Streptomyces sp. NPDC004721. Next base: position 86,341 of record NZ_JBSGBZ010000022.1, on the reverse strand, counting down.
GTGGCCTCCGCCCGCCTGCGGACCCAGGTGTTGAGCAGGGTCGCGAGGAGCAGCATCGCTCCGAGGAAGAACTTGAACCAGTCGGGGTTCCACTCGGCGAAGACGATGCCCTTGCTGGTCATGCCGAACAGGAGGGCTCCGACCGCCGAGCCGATGGCGCTGCCGTAGCCGCCGGTGATCAGGCAGCCGCCGATGACGGCGGCGATGATGTAGATCAGCTCGTTGCCGACGCCCTCGCCGGACTGCACCGCGTCGAAGGAGAAGAGGAGGTGCTGCCCGCAGATCCAGGCGCCGAGGCCCACGCCCATGTAGAGGCCGGTCTTGGTTCCGGTGACCGGTACGCCGACCGCGCGCGCCGCGTCCTTGTTGCCGCCGACCGCGAAGATCCAGTTGCCGGTGCGGGTGCGCAGCAGGATCCAGGAGGCGAGGGCGACCAGGCCGAGCCACCACAGGATGGTGACCTTGACGTCGACGCCGCCGATGGTGAGCGTCGAGGCGAACACCGCGTGGGCGCTGGAGAAGCCCTCCATGTCGCCGATCGTCTTGGTGGAGACGGTGCCGTCGATCAGCTTGGTGAAGCCGAGGTTCATCCCGGTCAGCATCAGGAAGGTGCCCAGGGTGACGATGAAGCTGGGCAGCCCGGTGCGGGTCAGCATGAAGCCGTTGAAGGCACCGATCGCCAGGGTGACCAGCAGGGATACGCCGACCCCGACCCAGACGTTCGCGGTCATCTGGTAGCTGAACATCGAGGAGACCAGCGCGGAGGACGTCACCATCACGCCCGCCGACAGGTCGAACTCGCCGCCGATCATCAGCAGCGCGACCGGAACCGCCATGATGCCGATGGTCGAGGACGCGTACAGGACGGTGCTGAGGCTGGCGGCGCGCAGGAAGCCGTCCGCGGCGCAGGCGAAGAAGACGAAGACGGCGATCGCGCCGACGACCGAGCCGAGCTCGGGACGAGTGAGCAGCCTGCGCAGCGCCGAGGTCTGCGGAAACGTTTCAGCGGCGGAGGTCTCGGGGTGGACGGCGGGCCGGTCCGTGGTCGTCCCGCTCATCGGGTGCCCCGCTTCGTGTACTCCTCCAGCGTGGCCGCCTGGTCCTTGGTGACGATCTGCGGGCCGGTGAGCACCGGCCGGCCGCCGCCGAGGACGTCACCGTTGTACTTGTAGAGCCAGAGCAGGTCGACGGCCTGGTAGCCCTGGAGGTAGGGCTGCTGGTCGACGGCGAAGCCGAGCGTGCCGTCCTTGAGCTCGGCGGCGACCTTGGCGTTCAGGTCGAAGGTGTCGACCTCGGCCCTGCTGCCGGCGTCGGCCTTCGCCTTGACGGCGGTGTCCGCGTACGGGGCGCCGAGCGTGACGACCGCGTCGACGGACCTGTCCGCCTGGAGCCTGGCGCCGATCGCGGCCTGCGTGTCCGGCATGTTGGTGCCGTTGACGTAGAGGTTCTCGACCGTGCCGGAGAAGGTCTTCGCCACTCCGGCGCAGCGCTGCTCGTGCCCGACGTTGCCCTGCTCGTGCAGGACGCAGAGCACCTTCTTCCTTCCGCGCTCGGTCAGCTCCTGCCCGACGGCCTCACCGGCGACGGTCTCGTCCTGGCCGACGTGCGTGAGGGCGCCGTACGCCTTGGACTGCGCCGATCCGGAGTTGACCGTGATCACCGGAATGCCGGCCCGCTCGGCGCGGGCCACGGCGGCCTTGAGCGCGTCGGGTTTGGCGAGGGTGACGATGATGCCGTCGACCTTCTTGTCCACCGCAGCGTCCACGAGCTGGGCCTGCTGCTGGGCCTCGGCGTCGTGCGAGTACAGGAAGTTGATGTTGTCCTTGACCGCGGCCTGCTTGGCGCCGCTCTGCACGATGTCCCAGAACGTGTCACCGTCCCCGGAGTGCGTGATCATCGCGAAGGTCCAGCGGGGGGTGTTCACCGCGGCCCTGCCCTGGGCCGCCGCGGCCTTGCGGGCATCCTCCGCCCGCTTACCGCCGGTACTGCTGCACCCCGCCAGCGACAGGGACAGTGCCCCTGCCAGCGTGATGACTACCCAGGTTGGAAACCGTGCCACGAGGCCGTGCCCTTCTTGCTGTGCCCGAACGTACGCAAGGGGCCGATGACGATCCCACCAGCCCCGAACGTTCCATTATCGGACACCGGAACCACTGATTCCGCGGGCGGGGAGTGGGTGACCGGTCACATTGTCCGGACATGAGGAGGATGCCTGGAGCACACCGGGCGACCGCAAGCGCGGTCAGGGACGTACGAGGAGCTGGAACTCGAAGGAGTAACGGGAGGGCCGGTAGGTGTGCGTGCCGTACTCCACCGCGCGGCCGGTGTCGTCGAAGGTGGTGCGCTGCATGGTCAGCAGGGGGGCGCCCTCGGGCTCGGTGAGCCGCTCGGCCTCGGCGGAGGAGGCGGCACGGGCGCCGATGGACTGGCGGGCACTGTGCAGGGTGATCCCGGCGGCGCGCATCAGCCGGTACAGGCCGGTGGCCTCCAGCTGACCGGTGTCCAGGTCGAGCAGTCCGGGCGGCAGGTAGTTGGTCAGGTACGCCATCGGCTCGCCGTGGGCCAGGCGCAGCCGTTCGATGCGGTGGACCTCCTCGCCCTCGGCCACCCCGAGGGCGGCGGCGACCTCGGCGGAGGCCGGGACCACCGTGTTGACCAGGACCTTCGTCGCCGGGCGCTGACCGGCCGCCTCCAGGTCGTCGTAGAGGCTGCTCAGCTCCAGCGGGCGCTTGACCCGGCTGTGCACGACCTGCGTGCCGACACCGCGGCGGCGTACCAGGAGGCCCTTGTCGACCAGCGACTGGATGGCCTGGCGGACGGTGGGCCGGGACAGGCCGAGCCGCGCGGCGAGCTCGATCTCGTTGCCCAGCAGGCTGCCGGGGGTGAGGCTGCCGTGTTCGATCGCGGCCTCGAGCTGCTGGGACAACTGGAAGTACAGCGGTACCGGGGAACTCCGGTCCACATGGAGTTCGAGTGAGACGGTGGGGTCCACTTCTGGTTTCGGCACGGCCCGAGCGTAGCTCCGCGGCCGGTTGACGGGAAGTCGTGAAGTTCGATTGTCCGGACATGCGGTTGACAGGGTCCGGGGTCCGCCCTCACTTTGTTCCCATGCGCATCGGGGTCATCGGTACGGGCCGCATAGGCACCATCCACGCGAACGCACTCAGCCGCCACCGCGAGGTCGGCTCATTGATCCTCACGGACGCCGATCCGGCGCGGGCACAGGCCCTCGCCTTCCGGCTGGGTGAGACAGCGGCACCGGGGGTGGACGAGATCTTCACCTGGGGCGTGGACGCGGTCGTGATCACCACGGCGACCTCGGCCCACGCCGAACTGATCGGCCGGGCGGCACGGTCGGGGCTCCCGGTGTTCTGCGAGAAACCGATCGCCCTGGACCTGCCGGGCACGTTACAGGCGCTCGCCGAGGTCGAAGCCGCCGGCACGGTGCTCCAGATGGGCTTCCAGCGCCGCTTCGACACGGGCTACGCCGGCGCGCGCGAGGCGGTGCGCTCCGGGCGCCTCGGCCGTCTGCACACGGTCCGCGCGCTCACCTCCGACCAGGCACCGCCGCCACCTCAGTGGCTTCCGCTCTCCGGCGGGCTTTTCAGGGACACCCTGATCCACGACTTCGACGTGCTGCGCTGGGTGACGGGCCGCGAGGTCCTCAGCGTGTACGCGGCCGGATCCGACGCCGGCCCCGCGATGTTCCGCGAGGCGGGCGACGTCGACACCGGCGCGGCGCTGCTCACCCTCGACGACGGCACGCTCGCCACCGCCACCGCGACACGCCTCAACGGCGCGGGCTACGACGTCCGCATGGAACTGGCCGGGGAGCGGGACCAGATCGTGGTCGGCCTCGACGACCGGACGCCGATCGCGTCCACCGAGCCGACCGGCCCACCGGCCGCGGACAAGCCCTGGCCCGACTTCCTGGAACGCTTCGGCCCCGCCTACGAAGCCGAACTGGCCGCGTTCGTACAGGTGCTGCACGGTGAGCGCCCCAACCCGTGCGACGGCCGCGAGGCCCTCCAGGCCCTGCGCATCGCCGAGGCCTGCGAGGTCTCCCGCCGTGAACACCGCCCGGTGAGCCTGGCGGAGATCCCGGGCGGCGACCGGGCGGTCCACCGGTGACGGGCCGACAGCCACGGTGACCGCCGTCCGACCGTCCGGATGCCCGGACGGCTTCCGGGCCGACCGCCAACGCACGGTCGACCGGCGGCGCACGGCCAACCAGCGACGCACGGCCAACCAGCGGCTCACCCCGACCGGCGGCGCACGGCCAACCAGTGACTCCCGGCCGAGCGTTGGCGCGGCCGACCGCCGGCTCCCGGAGGACCAGCGGCTCTCGGCCGACCGGTCGCGCGGCCGACTCGGTGGGCGCGGCGGGACGGGCGAGTCTTCGACGGGCACGGGCCAGGGGGCGGGCGCGGCGCCCGCACACCGGCTCACCAGCCGCACCAACCAACCGGCCCACCGGCCCACCGGCCGCACCGGGCCACCGACCAACCGGCCGCACCGACTAACCGGCCGCACCGGCCCACCGGCAACACCGGACTAACGGACGCACCGGCCCACCGGACTAACCGACGCACCAGCTCACCAACCCGCCAGACGCACCAGTCACACCAATCGCGTCAGGCGCACCAGCCCAGCGCCGGACTCGCCCACCCGCAGGCGCCGCACGGGCCGCACGGCCTGCCCGGTGGGAGAATTGGCGATCATGCGTGCCGCTTATGTCGAACAGCTGGGACCACCCGACGTCATCCGCTTCGGCGAGCTGCCCGCTCCCGTGCCGGGGCCGGGCGAGGTGCTGGTCGACGTGATGGCCACGACAGTCAACCCGGTGGACACCTTCGTCCGCTCGGGGCTGTTCCGCACACCGCTGTCGTTCCCGTTCGTGATCGGGCGCGACCTGGTGGGCACGGTGGCGTCCGCGGGCTCCGGTTTCGCCGTCGGCGAGACGGTGTGGTGCAACAGCCTGGGCCACGACGGCCGGCAGGGGGCGGCCGCCGAACAGGCCGTGGTGCCCGCCGACCGCCTCTACCGGCTGCCGGCGGCCGTGCGCCCGGAGGAGGCGGTGGCCGTGTTCCATCCCGCCGCGACCGCCTATCTGGCTCTCTTCACGCACGGCGGGCTGCTCCCCGGTGAGACGGTCCTGGTCGGTGGCGCGGCCGGCAACGTGGGCGGCGCGCTGGTGGAGTTCGCGTACCGGGCGTACGCGCGGGTCCTCGCCACGGCCGCACCGCGCGACCACGAGCACGTCCGCTCCCTGGGCGCGGCGGAGGCCGTGGACTACCACGCCCCCGATCTCGCCGCGCGGCTGGCGCGGCTCGCTCCGTCCGGCGTCGGCGTCCACGTCGACACCTCGGGACACAACGACCTGAGGACCGCGGTCGAACTCCTCGCCCACCGCGGCCGCATCGTCGTCCTGTCCGGTGCCCGCGACGAGCCGACCCTTCCGGTCGGTCCGCTCTACATGAAGGACGGCTCCCTGCGCGGCTTCGCCATCTCCCACGCCACCGCCGCGGAACTGGCCGAGGCGGCGGCCGCCGTCAACGGCCTCCTGGCCTCGGGCGGGCTGCGGCCCCGTTCGGTGGAGTACCGCCCCCTGAGCGCCGCGGCGGAGATCCACCAGCGCATGGAGCGGGGAGAACTCCACGGCCGACGCGTGGTGCTACGCCCCTGACTCCGAAGCGTGGTGCTACGTCCCTGTCCCGGGCCCGCCCGGTACCTCTCCGTCACCGGCGTCCTGTTCCGCCGGCGCGGTCGTCCGGGCAGCCCACCGCCGCCGGGCGCGCATCACCGAGAGGGGGTGGCCGACCACGACGGCCACCCCCAGCCCGACGAAGTAGACGCCGCTCAGGACGGCCCGTGGCGCCCACCCCAGTGCCACCGCCACGGCCAGCATGACGAACCCGGCCGCGCAGCACAGCGCCCCGGCGCCCACGATCACCCAGCGGAATCGAGCGCCCCTCCACCCGGACTCGGCCTTCGACCGGATCCTGGCGCCGTTCACGGTCCGCAGTTCACGGGCCGGCCGGCCCCTGCGGCGCACCTCCCGGTAGTGGTCCATGACCTCGGCCTCGGCACCCGTGGGAGGACCCCGGCGTGCCCGTGCGCCCATCGCCCCGCCTCCTCCTCGTACAGGTGTCCACTCGCCTCACCGGACTATGACAGAATCCGCCGACACCTCACGGGCGACAGGAGTGTGATGGACGGTCGCATACCCGGAGGGCCGCAGGTCTCGGCGGCCCGTGTGTGGCTGTTCACCGCGGCCATGTCCGCCGTCGCCTGGCTGCCTCTGTTCGCCCCCACTCTCCTGATCGCGGCCGTGGGGGTGGCCTGGGGGGTCTGGCAGATGGCCGCGCTTCCGGTGCTGTGGTTGCTTCCGGCCCTGCGCGAGGTCGTGATCCCCGACGTCCTGCCGGGCCGGGCGGTACGGCCGGACGACCAGCCGGAACTAGCGGCGCTGGTACGGGACTTGGCCGAACGGACCGGCTTCGGCGCTCCGCTGCTGGTGCGGATCCTCCCGGAGCCGGCGGTGCTCGCGTGCCGCGTGAGGGCAACGGGCGGACCCGGCTACGCGCTGCTGCTCGGACTGCCGCTGGTCCGGGCGCTCTCGGCCGCGCAGCTTGCCGCGGTGATCGCGCACGAGCTGGCCCACCGGCGCCACTTCGACGACCGTCGCACACGTGCCCTGCTGGCGGCACGCCGTGCGCTCGCCGAACGGCTGGACGGGCGCCTGCGACCGCTGGCCCCGTTGGCCGCTCCCCTGCTGCGCGCTACTCAACCCTGGTCCTGGCAGGCGGAGTTGGCGGCCGACGCCGAGGCCGCACGGGCCGTGGGCGGTACCGCGGTGCGCGAGGCCGTGGAACGGGTCGCCGTGATCGAGGCGGCTTTCGACGTGATCACGCAGGACTGGGTGGAGGACCTGCTCGAGGACGGCACGTATCCGGTGGACCTCTACGAGGCGTTCGACCTCGCCCTCCAGGATCCGTCGGTGCTGCACCGGGCCGCCCGCGAGGACGCCGAGGACCGGGCCCTGGACGTCTACGCGATGGCCGCCCAGCCGCCGTCGGTCGTGCGGACGGCCGCGCTGCCGCACACCGGCACCTATGCGGCGTACGGCTCGGCTCCGCTCGGGCTGCGGGACGCCGAGGCGGTCGCCGAGTGGTGCGTCCAGCGTCTGGCCTGCGCGGACGGACCCGGTGCGACCCTCCAGGAGGGCGGCGGTGTCCGGGGCAGCGCCCTGCGGCCCGAGGACCTGAAGCCGGTGCGCCTCCTCGAACTCGACCCCGACAGGTTCTGCCTCCCCGCCGACGGCGGCCCCGGCGCGGCGGCGCTGGCGGCCGCGACCGGACAGCCCTCCACCACCGAGGCACTGCACGTCGCACTGGACGCCCTCGCCGACGCCGACTGGTACCGCCTGGCCCGCCGGATGGACCCTCAACTGCGGTGGCTGCCGGCTGCCGCGCGCAGGGCGGTCGGCGGTCAGGTGCTGGCCGGGGCCATGGGAGCGGCCCTGGCGCCGTTGCTGCTGAAGGTCGGCTGGTCCTACGCCGGCCGCTGGATGAACACCGTGCTCAGGGCGCCGGACGGCACGGTCGTCGACCTGTACGAGGTGCTCGTCACGGCCGTGGACGGCGGTGACCCGGCGCCCGTCCGCGCCCTGCTGGAGAAGACCGGGACCGAGAAGGCGGAGAGAGCATGAGACGCCCCGGCCCCGCCCTGCGCGTCGCCCTGCTGGGCGTGACGGCCACCCTGACCGGCTTCGCGCTGCTCGCCGGCTGGCTGGGTTTCCACGCGTACACCTACGGCCAGGCCCGCGAGCGCGCCACGGCCCGCACCAACGGCGTGATCGTCGAGGACGGCCTCGGGGAGGGCGAGGACATCCGGGTGCGCTGGAAGGACCGCTCGGGCCGTGAACACGAGCAGAGCTTCGGCGTCTACGACACCGACCGCTACACCAAGGGCCGTCACTTCCCCGTCGTCTACGACCCGGACGAGACGGATCCGCGGGGCTTCCCCGGCGACCCGGAGGAGACGTCCGACGAGGACGACCTGCTCGTCCCCATCGTGCTCGCCGGGGTCACGGCGGCCGCGCTGTGCTCGGTGTGGGCCTGGCGTGGCGTGCGGTTCCGGCGGGCGGCGCGGCGGCCGGGCCGTCCGATGACGGCGACAATGCACTACGGTGTCCGGCCCGTCTCCTCGCAGGCGCTGTCGGAGACCCTGTGGCTCGCGCTCACCGAGACGGGCGTGAGTGACCGGCCGGCCGCCTGGCAGCGGATCATGTGGCATACCGCCCTCGACGAGCTGCGCGGCCCGGTCGAGGTGAGCGCCCATCACCGGGCGGGCTCGCGCGGCGCCGTGGTGGCCCAACTGCCGGACGGCACGCGTCTGGTGCCCCTGGGACGCCTGCGGCACCGTGCGCCGCGCCGCGTGTTCCTCGACGAGTACACGGCGGTCCGTGCGACCCTGGAGGACTCCTTCACCTCGGTCGACGCCGCGGCGCTCTCCGCGAGGCCCTGGTGGTGGCCGGGCGCCCAGGCGGCCGCCGTCGGACTCGTCGTGGGCGCCCTGGCAGGGGCCCTCTTCATCGGCGGAACCGCGGTGGCGACCGTGAGCATGGCGCTGTGCGGGGCCGTCCTGCCCGCCGCGCTGTGGGCGCAGAGCGCTCCGCGGCCCTGACCCGCGCCGCGCCGAAGCGGCACCCGCTGCCCGTCCCCTCCGAGCTCGGGCCGGGCAGCGGCTCGCCCCGCGGCCGGTGTGCGTGGAGGGTCCGCGGGGCGAGGGACGTGCGGTGGACTCGTGGTTCAGCAGCCGAAGTTGACGAGCTTGAACGTGACGTAATGGTCCGCGGTGTAGTAGTCCTCCCGGGTCTTCTGGCCGGTGACTATGCGTCGGGCGCCACGGTCGGGGGAGCCCGGGGTGACGACCGTGTACTCGTGGTAGTACCCGGTCGACTGCTTCGGCAGGACGCCCTCACGGTTCTGGAAGACGGCACCGTCCTGGGAGTACGGGAAGGGACCGCCCTTGTCGATCAGGCGGAGCGTGTCGTGCGCCTGGGAGGGCAGCGCGCTGTAGCAGATGCTGCCGACCGCGGTCGCGGCGGCGTCGGCCGGGGCGGCGGCGACGGTGCCACCGACCAGGAGGGCGGACAGGAGGGCGCCCGCGGCGCCGATGCGGGTGGTGCGTGGGGGGAATCTCATGCGCTCATCATGACGCGCGTAGACACTGACATGTCAATGACAAGTCCGAGGAATTTACCGTCAAGTTCGATGAATTCGCGGGGAGTTAATCCAGGTAGGAGCCGTACCGGGGGCGGCCCGCGATGTCATACGTCTCGAACGCATCGGCACCCGGTGGGCGGGGCGTGCCGGTCCGTGCGGCCGGCCGCCCCGCGGGTACGGACGGGTCAGCCGCCCAGTTCCTGGTGGCGGGCCGCCAGGGCGGCCGCGCCCTGCTCGGTCAGCGCGCCGAACAGGCGGAGCCGGGAGATGCCTCCATCCGGGAAGATGTCCACGCGCGCGTGCGTGCCGACGGCCGCCGCGGGCAGCACGAAGCGGTGGTTGGTGTCGGGCTGGAGACGGGTGCGCGGCAGAATCTCCGTCCACTCGCCGTCCTCCCCGTCCTTGACGGAGACCGACGCCCAGCCGGCGCTGTTGCCCTTGAGGTAGGCGGTGTCGATCTCCAGGGCGCGGATCTCGGTGTGCGCGGCGAGGCGGTAGCTGATCCAGTCGTTGCCCTGGTCGCGGCGGCGGCGGGTCTCCCAGCCGTCGTCCATCTTGCGGGAACGGCCCGGCTGGATGGTGTTGGTGGCCGGCGAGTAGAAGAGGTTGGAGGCGTCCACGACGCTGCCGCCGTTCTCCAGCGCCACCACGTCGAAGGTGCCGAGCGCGGCCAGCCACGCCGGGTCGGGCACGACCTCGCCGTACACCCGCAGGCGCGCGATGCCGCCGTCGGGGTGCTGCTTGAGACGCAGGTGCGTGAAGCGCTGCTCGGCGTTCACCTCGAAGCCGTTGTCCGCGTGGCCGCCGACCGCGGTGCGCGGGACGAGGGTCGTCCACTTGACGTCGTGGGCGAGGAGTTCTTCGGGCGTGGGGGCGCCGTCGACCGAGGTGCCCTCGACGGAGACGGCCTGCGGGTAGTTGCCGCGGAAGTGGGCGGTGTCCACGACGATGCCACGGACGACTCCGGGCGCGCCGAGCCGGATCAGCGCCCAGTCGTGGTCGTCCTCGGTGGGCCAGGGGTGCTCGGCCGAGACGCCGCGCCGGCGGCGGGTCTCCCAGCCGTCCATGACCTTGCCCTTGTGCCCGAAGTCCTCGGGGTCGAACTCGGCCCGCTCGGGCACCAGCAGGTTCTCGCGCTGGGCGAAGAACTCGTCGTTGGCGGCGACGACACCCGCGCCGAGCCGGCGGTCGGCCAGGTTGGCGTGCCTGGTGAAGGGGAAGTCGGCCGTACGGAAGTCGGCGTAGGGGTCGCCGCCGCCGTAGGGGTTCGCGTCGCCGGTGAAGCTCAGGGTCGCCGTCACGGTGATCAGTTCGTCCTTTCCAGAAGTCGGCCGGTGGGTTCGGTGAAGTGGTCGTCGAGCGCGGGGCCGTAGATGCGCTCGCCGCGCAGCCAGGTGGATTTCACGACACCGCGCAGGGTCTTGCCCGCGTACGCGGTGATGCGGTTGCGGTGCTGGAGCGCGGCGGGGTCGACGGTGAAGGTCTCGTCGGTGGCCAGGACCGCGAAGTCGGCGTCCCGGCCGGGCGCGATGGCGCCCTTGCGGTCGAGACCGGCGAGGTTCGCGGTGCGTTCGGACATCCACCGGACCACGTCCTCGATGCCGTGGCCGCGCCGGGCCGCCTCCGTCCAGATGGCGGAAAGGCTCAGCTGGAGCGAGGATATGCCGCCCCAGGCGGTGGCGAAGTCGGACGTCTTGAGGTCCACGGTGGACGGCGAGTGGTCGGTGACGACGCAGTCGATGGTGCCGTCGGCGAGCGCGGCCCAGAGCAGGTCCTGGTTGGCGGCCTCGCGGATCGGCGGGCAGCACTTGAACTCGCTGGCCCCGTCGGGCACTTCCTCGGCGGTGAGAGTGAGGTAGTGCGGGCAGGTCTCGACACTGAGGCGGACGCCCTCGCGCTTGGCGGCGGCGATCAGCGGCAGCGCGCCGGAGGAGGACAGGTGCAGGATGTGGACCCGTGCGCCGAGCCGGCGGGCCAGGGCGATGAGCCCGTCGATGGCGCTGTCCTCGGAGACCTGGGGACGGGTCTGCAGGAAGTCGGTGTACTTCGGGCCGCTCAGCTGGGGGGCGAGCCCGAGTTCGTGCGGGTCCTCCGCGTGCACGATGAGCAGCCCGCCGAAGCCCGCGATCTCCGCCATGGCGGCGGTCAGCTGGTCGTGGTTCAGCTCCGGGAACTCGTCGACCCCGGACGGGGACAGGAAGCACTTGAAGCCGAAGACGCCCGCGTCGTGCAGGGGCCGCAGGTCCTTGACGTTGTCCGGGAGCGCGCCGCCCCAGAACCCGACGTCGATGTGGGCCTTGCTGCGGGCCGCCTCCTGCTTGACGCGCAGGTTGTCGACGGTGGTCGTCGGCGGCAGCGAGTTGAGGGGCATGTCGACGAGGGTGGTGATGCCTCCGGCGGCCGCCGCCCGGGTGGCCGTCCAGAAGCCCTCCCAGTCGCTGCGCCCGGGGTCGTTCACATGGACGTGGGTGTCGACGAGGCCGGGCAGCAGGGCGTCGTCGCCGACGTCCTCCAGCCACGCTCCCGCCGGAACCTCGGCGTCGTGCGGCAGTACGGCCACGATCCGGCCGTCGGCGACGGTGACGGACGCGGGGCGCACGCCCTCGGGGGTGACGACGCGTGTGGAGCGCAGTACGAGCTGTACGTCGGGCAACGGACGCCCCTCCTCTGGTGCTGTTCCTCTATTCACTGTCGCCCACCCGCGAAATTCCGGAGAGCGGAAATGAGTTTCCTGTAGACGGAGTCTTCATGGCCGAACCTCATGAGTCAAGACCTTCTTGGCGAAGCGGACCTCGTCGCGGTGGCCGGTGCGGGCCTCGCGCGACCTGCGTCAACGCGCGCTCGGGGGCCAGTTGACCATCCGCTTGGGCCGCGGCGGCGCGTAGGTGCGCACCTTGGAGGTGGACAGGCCGAGCCGGACGAGCGACTCGGCGATCGCCACGGCGGCGGTCACGCCGTCGACGACAGGGACCCCGGTGCGTTCGGCGACGCGCTCGGTGAGCCCGGACATGCCCCCGCAGCCGAGGCAGATCACCTCCGCCCGGTCCTCCTCCACCGCGCGGGCGGCCTGATCGGCGATCGCGGCGACGGCGGCCTTCTCGTCCCGCTCCAGATCGAGCACGGCGAGGCCGCTGGCGCGCACGGAGGCGCACCGGGCGCTCAGCCCGGCGACGTGGAGGCGCTCCTCGATCAGCGGGACCGTGCGGTCCAGGCTGGTGACGACGGAGTAGGAGCGGCCGAGGAACTGGGCGGTGCTCGCGGCGGCCTCGGTGATGTCGACGACGGGTACGTCGAGCAGTTCCTGAAGGCCCTCGCGGCCGTGCTCGCCGTATCCGGCCTGGATCACGGCGTCGAAGGGTTCGGGGTAGGCGCGGACGGCCTCCATCACGGCGATGGCGGCGAGGTAGCTCTCATAGTTGCCCTCCACGGACTCCGCTCCGAAGGACGGGGTCAGCGGGACGATCTCGGTGCCGGGGGACGCCGCACCCGCCGCCTGCTCACCGATCGAGTCGGTGATGGACTGCGTGGTGTTGACGTTCACGACGAGGATGCGCATGGTTCGCTTTCTGGGTGGTTCTGCTGGACGGCTCGTTCGCGGCTGATCCGCGGCTGGTTCGCGCCTGATCCGCGGCTTATTCGGCGGCGACCGCGATGGCCTCGCCGTCCACGTCCCGGATCAGGACGTTGCGGTCGGCGATGACCGAGTAGAAGACGGCCCCGAGGATGGCGCCGACGAACCAGGAGAAGCCGGCCACGGCGTGGAAGGCGGGCACCAGGGCGAGGACGACGGCGATGGCCGCGGACGGCACGAAGGCCCAGACGGCCCGCGGGTTGTAGCCGCGGCGGTAGTGGTACTCGCCCTGCGCGTCCTCGGTGTAGAGGTCGGGGACGTTGACCCGGGCCCTGCGCAGCAGCCAGTAGTCGGCCATGATCACGCCGAACAGCGGTCCGAGCAGGGCGCCGAGCCCGCCGAGGAAGTACTCGACCGCGATCGGGCTGTTGTAGAGGTTCCACGGCGTGATCACCAGGCCGACGATCGCGCTCACCAGGCCGGCGCGGCGGAAGTTCAGCCGCTGCGGGAAGAGGTTGACCAGCGCGTAGATCGGCGCCACGAAGTTGGCCAGCAGGTTCACCGCGACGGTCAGGGCGATGAGCGCGAGCGAGGCCGCGGCCAGCAGGATCATGTTCGGGATGGTGCGGACGATGTCCGTGGGGCTGGTGATGATCTGCCCGTCGAGCTTGAACTGCGCTCCGCAGAGGACCGCCACGATGACGGCGAAGAAGAGCATGTTCACCGGGATGCCGATCACGTTGCCTCGGACGATCGAGGCGCGGCTCCTGGCCGACCGGGTGAAGTCGCAGAAGTTCAGCACGAAGGTGCCGTAGATCACCACCCACAGCGCGGCGGCCTGCAGGACGTGCAGCCACATCGCGCCGCCCGAGAGCGGGTGGCCGTCGGACAAGGAGATCGATCCGCCCGCCCGGAAGAACATCCACGCGGCCAGGGCGGACATGGTGATCAGGGTGATGGGCGCGGCGAAGGCCATGTAGCGCCGGATCATCTGCATGCCGTAGCTCACGATGAGCACCTGGAGCAGCCACAGGGCCATGAAGGTGATCCAGCCGAGCAGGTTCTGCCCGAGCACGGAGTGCTTCTCGAGGCTGCTCAGGCCGGGGAACATGGCCACCAGCAGCGCGCTCAGCACGGAGGCGGCGAGGTAGGTCTGGATGCCGAACCAGGCGATGGCGACGGCGCCGCGGACGCCGGCCGGTATCTTCGCGCCCTTGATGCCGAAGGCGATGCGGCTCATGACGGGAAACGGCACGCCCGTTTTGTGTCCCATGAACCCGGACAGGGTGAGCAGCAGGAACAGCAGGACGGAGGCCAGTGCGAAGGCGGCCAGGATGCCCCACACGTTCAGGCCGAGCGCGAACAGACCGATCGCGAAGGCGTAGTTTCCGAGGCTGTGCACATCGTTGGCCCAGAGCGTGAAGACGTTGTAGGCGCCCCAGCGGCGCCCTTCTTTCTTCGTGGGGGCGAGATCGTACGTGTACAGGCCGGAACTGGCTGTATTGCCTGTGTTGCCGGTATCCACGGACGATCGGTCATCCACAGCAGGAGGCATAGGGGGCTCCCGGGAGGGAAAGTGGGGGAACGTTCGGTGTTTTCCACAGAACGGAAGTAAACTTCCGGTGGCCAGAACGTAGTTTTCACCGAGAGCACCGTCAAGAGCCCGACCGTAATGCAGACAAGGATATGGACAAACCCTTGCTGATCGGCAGGAACGTCTCGTGACGGACCTCAGTAGGCATCCGACCAGGCCGGTAGCATGCGGCCACACCCGCAGAAAGGAATGCGACGTGCCGCCGTCAGACGAGCGCAAGTCCTCCGCCTCCGCCGGCCCCGCCGCCACCGGTGGGGTCCAGTCCCTCGAGCGTGCCTTCGACCTGCTCGAGCGGATGGCGGACGCCGGGGGCGAGGTGGGTCTGAGCGAGCTCTCCGCCGCGAGCGGTCTGCCGCTGCCCACCATCCACCGGCTGATGCGGACCCTGGTCGCCTGCGGCTATGTGCGGCAGCAGCCGAACCGGCGGTACTCGCTCGGTCCCCGCCTCATCCGCCTCGGCGAGTCCGCCTCGCGGCTGCTCGGCACATGGGCGCGGCCGTACCTGGCCCGGCTGGTGGAGGAGACGGGCGAGACCGCGAACATGGCGCTGCTGGACGGGGACGAGATCGTCTACGTGGCGCAGGTGCCGTCCAAGCACTCCATGCGGATGTTCACCGAGGTGGGCCGCAGGGTGCTGCCGCACTCCACGGGCGTCGGCAAGGCCCTGCTGGCGCACACGTCCGACAACGAGGTGCGCGCACTGCTGGCCCGCACCGGCATGCCGGCCGCCACGGACAAGACCATAACCACCCCGGACGGCTTCCTGGCGGCCCTGAAGGACGTCCGCCGGCTCGGCTACGCGGTCGACGACAACGAGCAGGAGATCGGGGTCCGCTGTCTCGCGGTCACCGTCCCCGACAGCCCCACCGCCGCGGCGATCTCCATCTCCGGCCCGGCGGGCCGGGTCACGGACACGGCGACGGAACGGATCGTCCCGGTCCTCCAGCAGGTGGCGCGAGAACTGTCCAAGGCCCTCGCCAGCTCGGGCCCGGCGGCCTGATCCCCCGCCCACCGGCTGCCGGTCGGCGGATCCCGCCCGCCGGCGGTCGCGGCCGCCCGCGGGCCGGGACGCACACACGGGCCGGGACGCGCGCACGGTGACCGGCCGCCGGCTGGGGGCGGCCCAAGGGGCCGGGCCCTCGGTCGGCCGACTCCCGCCCCGGCCGGGATCGACTCACGCCCCACCCCAGCCAACCGGCTCCCCCCACCAGCCAGGTCCCGCCCCCGGCCGGCCACCGGGCTCAGGCCCTTCCTAATTCGCCCGGCCGGTGTCCCGCATCACCCAGGCGGTCGGTGGCCGGAGGGGCCAGTCGGCTCCGCCCCCACCAACCCGGTCCCGCCCCACCCCGGCCAACCGGCTCCACCCCCACCAGACCAGGCCCCCCACCGGCCGGCCGCCGGGCTCAGGACCTTGCTCGTTCGCCCGGCCGGTGTCCCGCGTCACCTGGGCGGTCGGTGGCCGGTGGGGTCAGTCGTCCGTCTCTCATCTCCCGTACCGCGTCCGCCGCGCCCAGATGGGTGCGGTCGTGGGTGACGAGGACGGTCGCCGTGCCGCGGGCGCGGGTGAGGCCGGTCAGCAGGTCGAGGACGGCCGCGCCGCGTTCGTGGTCGAGGGCGCTGGTGGGCTCGTCGACCAGGAGGACGGAGGGGTCGTTCATCAGCGCACGGGCGATGTTCACGCGCTGGCGCTGACCGCCGGAGAGCTGGTGCGGGCGCCGGTGTGCCTGGTCGGCGAGGCCCACGGCGGCCAGGAGTTCGCGGGCCCGGCCCGCCGCCGCCCGGCGGCCGTCCAGGCGGGCCATCACCTCGAGCTGCTCCGCCGCCGTCAGCGACGGCAGCAGGTTGGGCTGCTGGAAGACGATCCCGATGCCGCGGCGGCGCAGGACCGCCCGCTCCGCGGCGCTCAGCTCCCCGGTCGGCGTACCGTCCACGCACACGCGTCCGCTGTCCGGCGTGATCAGCGTGGCCGCGACCGCGAGCAGGCTGGACTTGCCCGAGCCGGACGGCCCCACCACCGCCGTGACCGTGCCCGCGGGCACCTCCAGGCGTACCCGGTCCAGGGCGGTGAGCCTGCCGTCGCCGTCGGGGTAGGTCAGGGTGATGTCGTCGAGGAGCAGGCTCATCGCACGCCTCCCAGCGCGGTCAGCGGGTCGACGGCGGTGATCCGCCGGACGGAGAGGCCGGCGCCCAGCACGCCCAGGGCGGCCATCACTGCGGCGGGCAGCAGGACGGTCGGCAGGTCGAGTACGAAGGGAATCGCGCCGCCCCGTACCAGTGCGCCGGTCAGGGCCGCGAGCCCGGTGCCGAGCAGTGTCCCGGCGGCGAGCAGCACCGCGGCCTGTCCCAGCGCGTCGCGCAAGAGGTGGCGGGTGGAGGCCCCGAGCGCCTTGAGTACGGCGATGTCGGGGGACCGCTGGATCGTCCACACCGTGAAGAACGCCCCCACGACCAGCGCGGAGATGGCGAACAGGAAGCCGCGCATCAGTTGCAGCGAGCCGTTTTCGGCCTGGTAGGAGCCGATCGCGGTCAGCGCGTCGTCCTTGGCGAGGGTCTTCGTGCCGGCGGTCCGGTCCCCGGCCGGGACGTCGGCGCCCCGTGTGCGCAGCGCGATCACGGTCGCCGGGCCGCCGTCCCACGCCGTCCACACCACGGGCGTGTGGCTGTAGGAGGCACCGCCCGCCACGGCCGCCACGGTCCAGGTGGCGGAGCCGAGACGGACCTGGTCCCCGGCGGCGACGCCGAGTGCAGACGCCGCCTTGGCGGAAAGCACGGCCCGACCGGGTGCCACGCCGTCCGGTGCGATGCCGGCCGCCGGGCGTACGGCGAACACGGACACCGCCGCCGTACGGCTCCCAGCGGCGGCGTCGAGCGTGCGGATCGCGACCGGCTCCGCGTACGGGACGCGCTCCGCCCACCGCCGGACGGCCTCCGGCGGCAGCGAGGAACCGGTGAACGACACCGGCCGGCCGCCGGGCGGCGCGGCGAAGGCGAGGTGGTCGGCGGGCAGGCCCCTCACCGCCGAGACGTTCTCCTCGGCGAGTCCGGCGGTGAGCCCGGACAGCAGCCCCACGAGCAGGGTGATCAGTGTGACCACGGCTCCCATCAGGGCGAACCGCCCCTTGGCGAACCGCAGGTCTCTCCATGCGACGAACATGTCCTCCACCCTGCGCGGCACCGCCCCCGCCGGGCATCGCGCCGGGGCACGGTTGCCGCGGATCGAAGGACGCACCCGTCTTTCGAACTTTCGGTTGACCGGCGTCCCGCCCGGCCCGCCTACCCTGGATCCGTCATGGACGTCCGCCCCCACTCCCCCGTCGTCGTCACCCTGCGCCTGTGCCTGTACGCGCTGTTCGCCGGCCTGCTGGCGCTCGCCGCGGCCCGCGCGCACGGCCCGGCCACCGTGGCGGCGGCGCTGGGCACGGGCGCGGTGTTCGCCTGGGGGGTGCTGAGCCCGGCCACCCACCGCTCCCAGCGCGCGGCCGCGGTGTGGCTGGCGTCGCTCTGCGCGGCCTGGCTGGTGCTGCTCGCGCTCTCCCCCGACGCCCTGTGGGCGGCCTTCCCGCTGTACTTCCTCCAGCTGCACCTGCTGCCGGTGCGCTGGAGCCTGCCCGCGGTCGGGGCGACCGCGGGCGCGGCCATCGCCGGTTTCCTCGGGCACGGGGAGCGGCTCACCGCCGGCGCCTTCATCGGCCCGCTGCTCGGCGCGGGGGTGGCCGTCGCCACGGTCCTCGGCTACGAGGCCCTGTACCGGGAGAGCGAGCGGCGCCGTGAGCTGATCGAGGAGCTGGTGGCCACCCGCGCCGAGCTGGCCGACGCCGAACGCACCGCCGGCACGCTGGCCGAGCGGGAGCGGCTGGCCCGGGAGATCCACGACACGCTCGCCCAGGGCCTGTCCAGCATCCAGTTGCTGCTGCGTGCCGCCCAGCGTGCGCTGCCCGACGGCTCCCCGGCCGCCGCGCACATCGAGCAGGCCCGCGCGACCGCGCAGGACAACCTCGCCGAGGCCCGCCGCTTCGTGCATGCGCTGACCCCGCCCGACCTGGAGCGCGGCTCGCTGGCCGGAGCCCTGGAACGGCTCGGCTCGGGCGTGGCCGCCCCGCCCGAGGTCCGCTTCACGGTGAGCGGCACTCCGGCCGAGCTGCCCACCCCCTACGAGGTGGCGCTGCTCAGGATCGCCCAGTCGGCGCTCGGCAACACCCTGCGGCACGCCCGCGCCCACCGGGCGGAGATCACCCTGAGCTTCATGGACACGGCGGTGGCGTTGGACGTCGTCGACGACGGCGCCGGTTTCGATCCCGGCGCCGAGCACACCAACGCTCGGCCCGGCCGGGCGGCGGACGGCGGTTTCGGGCTGCCCGCGATGCGCGCGCGGGCCGAGGCGCTGGGCGGGACGTTCGCCGTGGAGTCGGCGCCCGGCCAGGGCACCGCGGTGGCGGTCACGCTGCCGTACCCGGACTCCGGGGGTGGCGCATGACGATCCGGCTGCTGCTGGCGGACGACCATCCCGTGGTCCGTGCGGGCCTGAAGGCGGTGCTGTCCGCCGAGCCCGACTTCGAGATCGCCGGGGAGGCGCCGACGGCGGAGCGCGCCGTGGAGCTGGCAGCGGCGGGCGGTGTGGACGTGGTGCTGATGGATCTGCAGTTCGGCTCGGGCGGCGCGCACGGCGCGGAGGCGACGGCGGCGATCACCGCCCACCCCGGAGCCCCGCGCGTCCTGGTGCTGACCACGTACGACACCGACGCGGACATCCTCGCCGCGGTGGAGGCCGGTGCGGCGGGCTACCTCCTGAAGGACGCGCCGCCGCAGGAGCTGGCCGCCGCGGTGCGCACCGCCGCCTCCGGCCGCTCTGCCCTCGCGCCCGCGGTCGCCCACCGTCTGATGGACCGCATGCGCACGCCCGCGGCCGCGCTCAGCCGCCGCGAGCTGGAGGTGCTGGAACTGGTCCGCGACGGCCTGTCCAACCTTCAGATCAGCAAGCGCCTGTTCCTGAGCCAGGCCACGGTGAAGTCCCATCTGGTGCACATCTACGCCAAGTTGGGTGTGGAGTCGCGTACCGCGGCGGTGGCGGCGGCGACCGGGCAGGGCCTCATCCGGCGCCTGAGACCGTGACGGGCACGGAGACGGACGGGCCTGCCGGCGCGGTGCCCGCGCCGGGCCTCAGGGCACGGACGCCCCGGGACTGACGGGGCCGTCAACCGCGCGGCGGCTCCGCGAACAGGTCGACCGCGGTGCGCACCTGGGACAGTCCGTGCGCCAGGGCGCTGACCGAGCCGATGGATCCGGCGATCAGCAGCAGGGAGCGGCGCAGCCGCGGGATCTCGGGAGTGCCGTGGGCGGCCATCGCGGCGAGGGCGGCCAGTTCGTCCTCGGCGATGGCACGGTCGGAAAACTCCGCCGGATGCGCGGCGAGCTCGCGGCGCAGCCGGGCCACGGCGGTCCGCAACTCCGTCACCCTGGGATCCTCTTTGCCGCCGGTCGCCGGCCGCTGGTCCAAGCTCCGCAACACAGCCCCTCCCCCTCGCACGCCGTCGTGCGCCGTCCCCTCCGTGGTCCCGTCGGACATCCCTGTCGAGCGGGTCGGGCGCCGGGGGACGCCGATCAGTAAACGCCACCAGGACCGGGGTGCGCCACCGCGGGGACCGAAATTCAGCCCCCGCACACCGGCTCGACAGGGGACGGTCCGCGGTATGCAGGACCCATGACACGCACAGAGGACGAGATCGCGGGACTGGTGCTGGCGGCCGGCGGCGGGCGGCGGCTCGGCGGGCGGCCCAAGGCGCTGCTCGCGCACCGGGGCCGGCCGCTGGTGGAGCACGCGGTCGGGATCCTGCGGGCGGCCGGATGCGAGCGCGTCCACGTCGTCCTGGGCGCGCGGTCGGCCGAGGTGCGGCAGCGCGCGGCACTGGCCGGCTGCGTGCTCGTGGAGAGCCCGCACTGGGAGCGGGGCATGGGCTCCTCGCTGCGGGCCGGGCTGGACTCCCTCGCCGGTACGGGGGTCCGCGCGGCCCTGGTCCTGCTCGTGGACCAGCCCGGAGTGAGCGCCGAGGCGGTGGCCCGGGTGCGCGCCGCGTACCGGGACGAGGGCTCGCTGGTCTCGGCGGCGTACGACGGGATGCGCGGCCATCCCGTGCTGCTCGGGGCGACCCACTGGGACGGCGTCGCGCAGAGTGCGACCGGCGACCGGGGGGCACGCGCCTATCTGAGGGCGCACGAGAGATCGATCACCCTCGTCGAGTGCGGGGACGTGGCACGGGCGTACGACATCGACACCGAGGCCGACCTGGGCCACCTTGAGTGAGCGGGGTGGCACCGAGCGCCACCTTTCCTCGACCCGAAGAATCTCGACGTCAACACACGATTGAACTTCCACCATGAGGAAACTACTATCCACAGTTCAGAAGCACCCGACCGCTCCTCGGGTGCGATATGCCGCATTCACAGCCATTGGCACCCGGTGCCACGGCATGGTGGCACTGAACGTGGTTCGCTGAAGAAGCTCCCCCGAAGGAAGTGACAGCTCATGTCCGCACCAGCGCCGTCCCCGCTGGCCATCGTCGACGCCGAGCCCCTGCCCCGGCAGGACGAGGTCCTCTCCGACGCGGCGCTCGCCTTCGTGGCCGAGCTGCACCGGCGGTTCACGCCGCGCCGCGACGAACTCCTCGCGCGCCGGGCGCAGCGCCGCGCCGAGATCGCCCGCACCTCCACGCTCGACTTCCTCCCGGAGACGGCCGCGATCCGCGCGGACGACTCCTGGAAGGTGGCCCCGGCTCCCGCGGCCCTGAACGACCGCCGGGTCGAGATCACCGGTCCCACCGACCGCAAGATGACCATCAACGCGCTCAACTCGGGTGCGAAGGTCTGGCTCGCCGACTTCGAGGACGCCTCCGCCCCCACCTGGGAGAACGTGGTCCTCGGCCAGCTCAACCTGATCGACGCCTACACCCGGAACATCGACTTCACGGACGCCGGCTCCGGCAAGTCCTACGCGCTGCGCCCGAACGAGGAGCTCGCCACCGTCGTCATGCGCCCGCGCGGCTGGCACCTCGACGAGCGCCACCTCGTCGACGCGGACGGCACCCAGGTGCCCGGCGCCTTCGTCGACTTCGGCCTGTACTTCTTCCACAACGCCCAGCGTCTGCTCGACCTCGGCAAGGGCCCGTACTTCTACCTCCCGAAGACGGAGTCGCACCTGGAGGCGCGGCTGTGGAACGACGTGTTCGTCTTCGCCCAGGACTACGTCGGCATCCCGCAGGGCACCGTGCGCGCCACCGTCCTGATCGAGACGATCACGGCCGCGTACGAGATGGAGGAGATCCTCTACGAACTGCGCGACCACGCCGCCGGGCTGAACGCGGGCCGCTGGGACTACCTGTTCTCCATCGTCAAGAACTTCCGTGACGGCGGCGCCAAGTTCGTCCTGCCGGACCGCAACGCGGTCACGATGACGGCTCCGTTCATGCGCGCCTACACCGAACTCCTCGTGCGCACCTGCCACAAGCGCGGGGCGCACGCGATCGGCGGCATGGCGGCCTTCATCCCCTCCCGCCGGGACGCCGAGGTCAACAAGGTGGCCTTCGAGAAGGTCCGCGCCGACAAGGACCGCGAGGCCGGCGACGGCTTCGACGGCTCCTGGGTGGCCCACCCCGACCTGGTGCCGATCTGCCTGGAGTCCTTCGACAAGGTCCTCGGCGACAAGCCGAACCAGAAGGACCGGCTGCGCGAGGACGTGCACGTCGAGGCGGCCGACCTGATCGCGGTCGACTCCCTCGACGCCAAGCCGACGTACGCGGGCCTGGTCAACGCCGTCCAGGTCGGCATCCGTTACATCGAGGCCTGGCTGCGCGGCCTGGGCGCGGTCGCGATCTTCAACCTGATGGAGGACGCGGCCACCGCAGAGATCTCCCGTTCGCAGATCTGGCAGTGGATCAACGCGGGCGTGGAGTTCGAGAACGGCCAGAAGGTCACGCCGGAGCTGGCCCGCGAGGTCGCCGCCGAGGAACTGGAGAACATCCACAAGGAGATCGGCGACGAGGCCTTCGCCGCCGGTCACTGGCAGCAGGCCCACGACCTGCTGCTCCAGGTCTCCCTCGACGAGGACTACGCCGACTTCCTGACCCTGCCGGCGTACCAGCAGCTCAAGGGCTGACAACCGCACCGCGCGAAGTGGCCCGGAACCCTCCGGGGCCACTTCGCGTCGTGCCCCGGCTCGTCCCGGGCGCACGGACCGGTCCTGCGCCACGGCCGGTCACCCCAGGTGCACGGACCAGTCCTGCGCCGCGGCCGGCCTGCCGTGCAGGTCGGGGACGCGCTTGAGCCAGTCCGGTCGGCCTGCCCGGGTCCGCGCGGCCCGCCGGGACTCCTCCGCCGCCAGCTCCTCGCGGGTGGGGAAGTCGGTGGGCAGCCAGGCCGGGGAGGCCTCGACACGGGCGGCGAGGTAGTCGACGTAGGCGTGCCGGGCCTCGTCCGGGCCGGCGAAACCGGGCTCGTCGGCGAGCCAGGCGTCCGGCACCTCGGCGAGGACGGACCGCAGCAGCTCGCGGGTCACCCTGGGGGCCAGTTCGGCGTCGGCAGCCTCCACGTCCGGCGCGTACCGGCCCAGCGCGTGGTGGCGGAAGTCGTAGGCCTTCCCCGGTTCCGAGGCGTCCCAGCGGTGGTGGAAGACCAGGGCCGCGCCGTGGTCGATGAGCCACAGGCGCGGCGGCGCGGTGCCGAAGGTCGGCCACACCATCAGGTTCGAGCTGTGGACGGTGCGGTCCACGTTCACGGTCAGCGCGTCCAGCCAGACGATCCGGCCCGCCTCCACGGGGTCCACCGGGAAGTGCTCGGCGACCTCGGGGGTGAAGTCCGCGGCGCCCGGCAGGTAGTCCATGCCGAGGTTCACGCCCGGGCTCGCGTCGAGCAGGTCGCGCACCTCCTGGTGGGGTTCGTGCGCGGCGAGCGCGGGGTCGAAGTGCACGAGGACCAGCTCGGGGAACCGCAGTCCGAGGGCGCGCGCCAGCTCACCCACGATCACCTCGGCGACCAGCGCCTTGCGGCCCTGCGCGGAGCCGGTGAACTTCACCACGTACGTGCCGAGGTCGTCGGCCTCGACGACTCCGGGTACGGAGCCGCCGGACCGCAGCGGCTCTATGTAGCGGGTGGCGTTGACCTGGGTGAGCATCCCCCCAGGCTATACGGGGAGAATCCGGGGGGTTTCGGCCGGCGTGCCGATCCCTCCGCGCGCCCCCGGTCGCCCGCTGGCGCCGCGTGACAGCGGGATGCCAGCGGGAGACGTGCCGAACGGTGAGCGGAGGCCGCTGGAATGGTCCCGTACCCCACACGGCGGAGGCTGCCGGCCACGGCGGTCCGCCCCGACTCATCGGGAGGCACCATGAACAAGGACCTGAGCACCCTCGCGGACGAGATCCTCGAGCTCGAGGCCGAGACCTTCGAGATCTCCGACTACTCGGACGCCAGCGAGGTCGTGCTGGCCGGTTGCACGAGCACCAGCTCCACCTCGACCTCCAGCTCCACCTGCAGCACCACCTCCTGCTCCGCCTGAGCCCAGGTCCGGTGCCGCAGCGCCCGGTTCGCGCCTTCCCTCGTCAAGAGGCGGTCGCGAACCGGGCGTTCGGCGTGCCCCGGACCGACCGCACCGGCGCCCGGCGGCGCGCGTCCCGGCCCTGGGCCGTCCGGGGCGGGAGTGAATGCCGTGACAAGGTTTGGAGAACGCCGTCCGTCAGACGCGCCTGCCCTCTCGGGAGCGTCCGTCCGGCGCGGGACACCGACGAGTCCATGACCAGTAACTATTCTGATTTCAAAGCAAGTTGACACATAGTCAGTGGCTGAAATCCGCCCCTTGAACATTTCTTGACCGCCCCTTGACCCGCGGTCTACGCCAGTAGACACTCACCACTGCCACAAGGCCGAAATCGTTTCGTGAAGACAACTTCACACGTGCTCCGTCCCGCCCGCACCAGAGGGGAGATCGGGGTCCTGTGTGAGCCACCGCCCCCCGACCAGGGCGGCCATGGCGGCAGGACACCACTTCCCTGAAGGCGCAGTGGTGAGCCGGTCCGGCAGGTGTTCGACGGTCAACGGGGGAACTCGGTGCGTTTTCAGTTGCTCGGTCCGCTCAGCATCACCGACGGGCGTGACGTGGTCGTTCTTCCGCCGTCCAAACCGACGTCGCTGCTGGCGGCGCTGCTGGTCCGCCCCGGCGAGGTGGTCCCGACGGATCGTCTCCGGCAGGCCGTCTGGGGGGAGGAGCAGCCGGCGACGGCGAAAGCGGCCCTGCAGAGTTGCGTCCTGCGGTTGCGCCGCCTCTTCGCGAAGTACGACATAGAGGAGCAGTCGGTGGTCGCGGTCGCCGGGGGCTACCGCCTCCCGGCCGACGGCGACACCCTGGACCTGCTGCACTTCCGCGGCCTGGTGTCCAGGGCGGCCGGGGCCGGAGAGTCCGAACTCCCCTTGCTGCGCACGGCACTCGGCCTGTGGCGGGGACCGCTACTCGCCAATGTCCCCTCCGCACTCATACACCGCGACGAGGTGCCCCGGCTGGTCGAGGAGCGCCTGCGCGTCCTGGAACGCGTCTGCGAGATCCAACTGGCCCGGGGACGATGCCGCGAGGTCCTGGTGGACCTCTGGGAGGCCACCCGGACCCACCCCGAGCACGAGGGATTCTCCGCCCAGTTGATGCGGGCGCTCTACCGGGTGGGACGGCAGATCGAGGCGCTGGCCGAGTACCGGAGGATCAGGACGCACCTCCGGGACGAACTCGGCGTCGACCCGGGCGCGGAACTGCAGAGCCTGGAACTGGCCATCCTGCGCGGCGCCGAACCCCGTGGCCCGGCCTTCGAGGCCACGCCGCTCGCACCGACGCCGCACGGGGCGCCCGCGGCGGCCGACGACCCCGCGGCGCAGCACGGGCGCACCGCTGCGGCCGGACCCGCCACGCCCGGCGGCGGCCGACTGTCCCCGGATCCGGCCGACCCGCCCGGGCCCCGGCTGCCCCATGTCCCCGGCTTCACCGGGCGCACCCGTGAGGCCGCCCACCTGGTGAGCCACCTGAGCGGCGGCGGCCGAAGCGACGGTCGGGCGGACGCCGCCCCGGTGATCGCGGTGATCTCCGGAGGCCCCGGCATGGGCAAGACCGCGCTGGCACTGCACGCCGCGCAGCTGGTGGCGGACCGGTACCCCGCGGGCGGCGTGCTGCTGCGGCTGACCGGGCCCGACGGTAGGCCACGGTCCGCCGACGAGGTGGCCGCCGAACTGCGCTCCCGGCTCCCCGCCGGCGCTTCCCGCGGGTCGCGCCTGGTGATACTCGACGATGTCGTGCACCCGGACCAGGCGCGCGGGCTGCTCGACGTGAGCGGCTGCGGCGCCGTCGTCGTCACCAGCCGTCTGGGACTGGCCGCCCTGGTCGCCACGCACGGCCCGGCCGTGCTGCAGTTGGGCGCCCTGTCGCCGCAGGAGTCCCACGCGCTCCTCACCGCCGTCCTGGGTCATGAACGGGTGGCGGCCGAGGCCACGGCCGCACGAACCCTCACGGACACGTGCGGGCATGTCCCGCTGGCCCTGCGGATCGTCGCGGCCCGGCTGCTGACCCGGCCGAAGCTGCGCCTGGCGGACTACGCCGCGTGGGTGCGGCGGGACCTGCCCGCCCGGCTGGCCCTGCCCGACGACCCCCGGATGTCCGTGCCCCTGTCCCTCGACGGGGCCCTGGACCGGCTGCCCGCCCCACTGGCCGACGCGCACCTGCGCCTGGCGCGACTGAACGGGCAGATCACCGGGCCGGCCGCGGCCGCCGCCCTCTCCGTCCCCGAGACACACGCCGAGGAACTGCTCGAACGGCTCCTCGACACCGGGCTCCTCGACGAGGAGCAGCCGGGGACGCTCCGGATGAACACCCTGTTCCGCGCCCACGCGCTGCGCAGGGCCGCCCGGACCGGCGACATCCCGCAGACCGTCGGCTCCCCGGCCCGGCGCGCGCTTCCGTCCGGAGCCACCTGACGGCCCCGGCGCCACCGCGCGGAACGCGGCCCGGCTCGGCCGGCCCACACCTCGAACGCCCCGCCTTTTCCCACCTGTTCAGACCAGAGCGGCCGCCAGGCCCCGACCCGGAGGTGCGATCCCCGCATGCCCACGACGCCGTACGAGGAGACCGCGCACACCCGGCCCAGGGTGCGCCGCGACGTGCTGTTCACCGAGACGCCGGGCGGGGTGATCTTCCACAACGCCGATGGCGGTTTCCAGCTCAGCTCCCCGTCCGCCTACCGGTTCGCCACCCTCCTCGTCCCGCACCTGGACGGGAGCCGGACCGTGGCGGAGATCTGCGCCGGCTTCAAGGACCCGCAGAAGGCGATGGTGGGCGGCCTGGTCAAGGCGCTCTACGCGCGCGGATTCGCCCGGCCCGTGCCGGACCCCATCGAGGAGAGACCGGGCGCGTCCGTGGAACCGGTGGTCGCCGCCCGCTTCGGGCAGCAGATCGCCTACATCGACCACTACGCCGACGACGCCGGGAGCAGATTCGCCGCGTTCCGCGGCACCCGTGTCGCCGTGCTCGGCGACGGCCCGGTTGCCCGGTGGTGCGCGCTCTCCTTGATCCGCAACGGCTGCGCCTTCGTCGGCGTGGAGGCCGCTCTGGCCGAAAACCCGGCCACCACGGCCGAGTTCGGCGCGCTCCGGGCCGAGGCGGCGGAGCTCACCGCGCAGGGCAGCCCGGCCGAGGTGGCGGTGCTGCCCGACGCCGGGTCCGGCGCGGCGGGCGGCTGGAACGCGTACGAGGGGTACGACGTCGTGGTCGCCGCCTGCGGCCGCGACGCGTTCCGGACCGCGATCGCCCTGCTCGGCCAGGGCGTTCCGGACGGCCGCTTCCTGCTCCCCGCCTGGACCTTCGGCGGCCGGGCGGTGGTCGGACCGGTCGGCGCCCCGGACTCCGCCGGCTGCCTGGCCTGCGCGGCGCTCCGGCTCGGCGCGACGGGGGACGCGGCGGTCGCGGCCGACCTCTGGAGCGGCCTGACGCTGGGGGGAACTCCCGGACCCGGGCCGCGCGGCCCACTCGCCGCGATGCTCGGCAACCTGCTCGGCTACGAAGTGTTCCGGCTGGTCACCAAGGCACTACCGGCCGAGACCCGGGGCCAGGTGCTGCTCCAGGACATGGCCTCCTTCGACGTCCTGGCGGAGCGGCTGCTGCCCCATCCGCACTGCCCGTTCTGCCCGGGCCGGCCCGGCTCCCCCGAGCCCGTCGACCTGACCGCGGCCCCCGAGCGGCCCGCCTTCCAGCCGGTCGTCGCCGCCGCCCCGGACGACGGTGCGACCGAGGGGCCGCTCGCCGAGCTCGACCGCCGCTCGCTCGCGGTCCGGCCGTCCGTCGGAGTCTTCACCCGGTACGCGGACGAACCGGTCACCCAGACCCCGCTGAAGGTCGGCGCCGTGGAGATCGGTCTGGGCCAGGCCGGAACCCGGACCGTCGCCGCGTTCGACGTCCACCACACCGCGGGCGCCCGCCTGCGAGCCCTCAACGCGGCCGCCGAGGTCTACGCCGAGCACGTGGTGCCCACCTTCCCCGCCCCGAACGGCACTTCCCGCGCGGGCCACCCCGACGCGCCGCCGAAGGTGGACCCGGACGCGCTGACCACGGCCACCGGCGCGGGAGGCGATCCGGTCGCCTCCTGGGCCCTGGCCACGTCGCTGCTGACCAAGGAGCGGACACTGGTGCCGGCCGGCGCCGTGCGGCCCTTCGGGCCGGACAACCAGGACCGTCGGTTCGAGCCGTCCCGCGCCGGGGCCGGAGCGGGCGACGGCCTCCCGGAGGCCGCGGCGGCCGGCCTGCTGTCCGCGCTCGCCCACGACGCGCTCCAGCGGTCCGTGCGAGGGACCGGGCGCACCACGGCGATCTCCCCGGCCGAGTTCGCCGACGACCCCGAGGCGACCTTCCTGCTGCGTTCCGCCGGGCATCTGGAACTGGACGTCGAAGTCCTCGACCTCGGGGAGGCGGACCGCACCGGAGTGTCCGTCGTGCTGGCCAGGACCCGTCCGACGGGGTCGGACGAGCCGTGCCGCTGGGCCACCGGCGCCGCCCTGGACCGGACGGCCGCGGCCACCGACGCCCTGCGCGACCTGCTCGGCACGGTCCAGCTCGCCGCGGAGGGGGTGCTGGGCACGCCCGACACCGGTGACCCGCTGCTGGCCGACCTCGACGCGGCCCTGATACCGGTCACGGCACAGGACGACGCCACCGGCCGGTCCGCGGTGACCTGGACGGACGTCCTGGAGCGCCTGGCCGCCGCCGGGCGTGACGCCCTCGTCGTGCCCACGCACGCGGCCGACCTGCCCGCCGCCGGCATCCACACCGTCCGGGTCCTGCTCACCAAGGCGGCCGGCGATGACCGTTGACCTCGCCGAGGCCACCGTCGACGGGGCCGAGGAGCCGCGGCGCGGGGCATGCCGCCTCTTCGCGGAGGAACTTCACGACGCCCTGAGGGAGTTGGCGTCCGAGCCGGGTCACCAGGAGCCCGGGATCGCGGTCTCCGCTCTCGGTGTGCGGGACGCCTTCACCGCCCCCGCCAGCGCCTCACGCGCCACGCTCCCCGTGCACCTGTACGGCCGGCAGGTGCTGGTCGGCCCCTGGCCCGCCGAGGGGCGGGCCGGCTGCGGCGACTGCCTGCGGCGCCGCTGGCAGGGGGTGCGCTCCGTCGGCCTGCGGGAGGGCATCGAGCTGCGCGGCGGCACCCGGGAGGCGGGCCCCTGGCCCTACCGGGTGCCGTTCGCCGCACAGGCCGTCGCCGCGCTGATCGCCCGGCTCGGCGCCGCTCCCCGGGACGACCGGCGGCCGTTCCCCGACGTATGGCTGGTGGACCTGGGTCAGCTGACGGTCCGTCACCATCCGCTGGTCCCCGAGCCGGACTGCCCCGGCTGCGGCACACCGGCGGCGGTGACCGCCGAGTCGGCCGCTCTCGTCCTGCGGCCCGCGCCCAAGTACCGGCCGGGCGTCAGCAGGGTCCGGCCGGTGGACGCGTACGGCCTCCAGGTGGACGCGTTCGCCAACCCTCACTGGGGCGCTGTCGGGCCGTCGGTGGTGTGCGACGTCACCTCGCCGACCACCTCGGCCACCGTGGGCTGCTTCTCCAGTCGCTCCGGCGACTATCTGCGGGAGACGTTCTGGGGCGGTCACGCCGACACGTACCACGCCAGCACCCGGATCGGTGTTCTGGAAGGCCTGGAGCGCTTCGCCGGGATGCGCGCCCGGGGCCGCGCCCTCACCCTGACCGCTTCCCTGGACGATCTCGGGCCGGCCGCCGTGGACCCGCGCGAGACCGGCCTGTACACGGACGACTTCCACCGGGCCAACCCCTGGGTGCCGCCGTTCACTTCGGACCGCCCCATCCCCTGGGTGTGGGGCTGGTCGCTGCGGGACGCGCGCCCCCGCCCCGTACCGGAGATCCTCGCCTTCTACCACAAGCCCGGGATCGAGCACCGGTTCGTCCAGGAGAGCTCCAACGGCTGTGCCTCCGGAGGAAGTCTGGAGGAGGCCGTGCTCAGCGGCCTGATGGAGGTCCTGGAACGGGACGCCTTCCTGCTCGCCTGGCACGGGATGCAGCCGCTGCCCGAGATCGACCCGGCGTCCAGCGCCGACCCGCGCACCCGGTTCATGGTGGACCGGATGGCCATGTACGGGTACCGGGCCAGGTTCTTCGACACCCGGATCTCCTTCCCGGTCCCCGTGGTCACCGCGGTCGCCGAGCGGTTCGACGGCGGCCTCGCCCGGATGTGCTTCGGGGCAGGCGCCGCCCTCGACCCCGAGGCCGCTCTCGCCGCGGCCCTGTGCGAGATCGCCACCGACTCGGTGCAGCTCCTCCAGCGGTTCCGGCGCAACGAGGCCGGGTACCGGGCCATGGCCGAGGACTTCGAGAGGATCACCAGCCTGCACGACCATCCGCTGGTCTACGCGGTGCCGGAGATGGGCCGCCACGCCGACTTCCTGCTCCGCCCGGCCTCGCCCCCCGAGCCTCTGAGCGTGGCCGACCTGCGCCGGCCCCGCGCCGACGGTTCCGGTCCGGACGTACGGGACGACCTGCTCGCCGCGGTGGACGCCGTGACGTCCGCCGGATTCGACGTGGTCGTCGTCGACCAGACCACACCCGAGCAGCGCGCTCTCGGTCTGCACACCGTGAAGGTGCTGGTGCCCGGCCTGCTCCCGCTCGACTTCGGCTGGACGCGGCAGCGCGCCCGGCACATGCCGCGGATGCGCACCGCGCTGCGCGAGGCGGGCCTGCGGCCGGACGACCTGACCGTGGCCGATCTCAATCCCGGCCCGCACCCGTTCCCGTGACCGTCCGTCCGTCCGTCCGACTGTCCCCGGCGCGAGTGCTCCGAAGAACCGAGCGAAGCCCAGGAAACCAAGGAACCAAGGAACCGAGGAAAGGGGGATCCCATGGGGTACGCCCATGAGTACGCGCACGCCATCCTGCACCGCGGCCGCGTCCCGATGGAACCCACCGACCATGTCGTGAACTGGGCCGACGGCCCGCGCAAGGGCAAGTACTACCCGAACGCCGAGGCGTTCGCCCTGCCCGGCACCGAGGACCTCGCGGACGTCCCGATCGCGCCGGGCCTGCTGCCCGGCGCCGCCAAGGACCAGGGCGCCGACGGCTCGCCCGGGTTCAGCCTGCCGCTGCTGTCGGCGATGCTCAAGGACTCCTACGGACTGACCGGGCGCCGCCTCGGCATCCAGGCCAACACCGACCTGGCCGGGCTGCCGTTCTACACACACGCGAACTGGTCGCGCGGCACCGCGGGCGGCGGCGGGCTCTACCCGGTGAGCATCCACTGGGCGTCCGGCCCCTCCGGCCCCCTCACCCCGGGTCTCCACTACTACGACGTCCACCGGCACGCCCTGCAGCGGCTGCTGGCCGGCGACGTCACGGACCGGGTCCGCGACGCGCTCGGCCCGGACGCGCCCGAAGAGGCCCTCGACACCGACCACTATCTGATCCTCGGCGTCAAGTACTGGCAGAACTCCTTCAAGTACAACAGCTTCTCGTTCCATGTGGTCTCCACCGACCTCGGCACCCTGGTGCAGACCTGGCGGATCTGGGCCGCCGCCCATGGTCTGCGGCTCGCCCCGGTGCTCTGGTTCGACGAACCCCGGCTGAACGAACTGCTCGGCGCGGCGGGCGAGGAGGAGACCGTGTTCGCCGTCGTGCCGCTGCACTGGGACGGGCCGGCGCCCCGCCCGGACGCCGCCGCCGGCCAGGACACCCCGCGCACGGACCCGCGCCACCGGCCCGCCGTCCGGCACCGGGACGTCGAACGCTCGCGCACCCTGCTGGACTTCGACGCGCTGCGCGACATGCACACCGCGACCCTGGAGGGCGCCGCCGACCGGCCCGCCCCCGGCGCGCTGGCCGCCGCCGCGGCCCTTCCCGACGACGCGGACGGCGTCCGCGTGGCCCTGCCCGAGCCGGCCTTCCCGGACACCGGCGTCCGCCGGGCCCTGCGCGAGCGCCGCTCCAGCTTCGGCAGGTTCGACGCCCGGCGCCGGGTCGGTGGCGGCCACCTCTCGGCGGTCCTGGCGGCCTGCGCCGGGACCCGGCTGGCCGGCGACACCGATCCGTCCGGCGAGATCCGGCTCGCCAGGCTCTACGCCTTCGTCAACCACGTGGAAGGCGTGGAGCAGGGGGCGTACGCGTACGACCCCGACCGCGGCGCCCTGCGTCCGGTCGCCCCCGGCCCGCAGGGATCGTTCCTCCAGGAGAACTACTTCCTGGCCAACTACAACCTGGAGCAGGCCGGCGCGGTCCTGGTG
Organism: Streptomyces sp. NPDC004721; assembly: GCF_053601495.1. Lineage (NCBI taxonomy): Bacteria > Bacillati > Actinomycetota > Actinomycetes > Kitasatosporales > Streptomycetaceae > Streptomyces > Streptomyces sp. NPDC004721. Next base: position 54,158 of record NZ_JBSGBZ010000022.1, on the reverse strand, counting down.
CCCACCGTGCGGACCACCGCCGTGCTGGACGCCGTCGGAGACCGCGGCTACCGACTCGCCGTCGGCACCGCCGGAGCCGTCGCGCAGAGCTTCTACCTCGCGGCCTCCGCCCTGGGCCTCGGCGCCGGTGTGGCGCTGGGCTTCGACAACGTCTCGTTCGTCGAGCGGCTCGGGCTGGCGGAAGGTGACGAGGCTCCACTGCTCGTCATGGCCCTCGGCCACGAACGGCCCGAACCCGCCGACTTCCGCCACGAGATCGCCTGACCGCCGCAGAGGATTCCCATGACACCCATAGAGTCCGCCGCCCTGGACACCGACGCGGTCACCACCACGGACACCGGCTCGGACACCGACGCGGGCACCGCCCCGGAGCCCGGGCCCCACTGGGAGCCCGGCAGGCGCTTCGTGCTCCGCGCGGCCGGCCTGCCCATCGAGACCGTGCACGGCCTGCGTTGCTCCGGCACCCGCCGCTGGTCCGACGCCGTGCTGGCCGAGGAGGAACGCCTGACCGCCGCCGGAGCGGCCCTCAGCGATCTGCTGCACGCCCTGGTCAAGTCGACCACCGGCCCCGACGAGGAACCGGGCGACGCCGCCGTGCGGCGCGGCCTGCTCAACCTGCGGCGGCAGATCTTCAACAACCGTCTGCCGGCCGACCCCGAGGCCGCCGTCCGCCTGGTGACGGAGCTGGACGGGGAGACCGGCCGGCGCAGCGCCCAGTGGTTGCGGGACCGGGCCCGCCTCGAAGAGCTCCGGGCCACCGGAGCGGACCTGATCGCCGGCGAACTCCGGGAAAGCCGCCGTGCGTTGCGCGATGTGCTGGCCGACGACCGGCTGCGCCTCGGCCTGCTGCTGGCCTCGCCCGCCCTCGACGGCCGGCTGGACGCCTACCTGCGCGACACCAGCCCGCGGCCGGGCAACCGCCTGCGCAAGATCGAGCGTTCCGCGCTGACCTACCTGTACCGCACGGCCTGCAAGACCAGCCCCTTCAGCACCCTCACCGGCATCGGCCTCGGCACCTTCGCGGGCGACCGGCGGGACGACGGGGCCTCGCTGCGCACCGGCGAGGACTGGGTGAGCCACGTACGGCTCAACGTGGTGGTACTGGCCCGGCTGACCGAACTGATCACGGCCGACCCCGCACGCCGACGGGACCTGCCGGTGGTCCTCTCCCCGGGCTGGGGGCGCGACGCCGACCGCATCCGCTACGTACGCCATGTCATGACCGCGGGTGACGACAGCGCGGCCGTCACCTTCGACGCGGTCCGCGACCGGCTGTTCTTCCTGCGCCGCAGCGGCACCCTGGAGCGGCTCCTGGAGTGGCTCGGCGGCCACGAGGCGCCGGTACGCCACCGGGACCTGGTGGACTGGCTCGAGACCGAGCACGACGCCGGACGCGACGAGTGCGAACGGTATGCGTCGGCCCTCCTGGATCTCGGCATGGTGCAGGTGCCGCTGCTCCGCGCGGACGTGCACAGCCGCGACCCGCTGCGTTCCTACCAGGACGCCCTGCGCTCCCTCGGGGCGTCCTGGGCCGACCGGCTGGCCCACCTGCTGGACGGCCCGGCCGACTGCCTCGCCCGCTATCCCGGGGCCGACGTGGGTGAACGCCGCACCCTGCTGAGCACTCTGCGCGGTCGGCTCCTCGACGCCCAGCGGGAACTGGGGGCGCCCGAGCCGGCCCTTCCGCAGACCCTGGTGTACGAGGACGTCAGCACGGGCGACGACCTGGTCTGCGGGCCCGCCGTGCTGAGCGGGGAGACCGGCCGGGCCCTGCGGGCCGTCGAGGGCGTCCTGCCGCTCTTCGACCTGACGCTCCCTCAGCGCATCACCCTGCTGGGCTTCTTCATCGCCCGCTACGGCCGCGGCGGACGCTGCGACGACCTGCTCGGCCTGGTCCACGACTTCCACGAGGACTTCTTCGACCAGTACGTGTCCTTCACCTCCAAGCGGGCCTCCTTCGACGAGGACGGCGCCTACGTTCCGGAGGAGAACTGGCTCGGGCAGAGCGAGATGAAGGCCCTCGACCGGGCCCGCCGCCACTTCCACGAGGGCATGCGCGCCCTGTGGCGACAGCACGGCGGGGGGAACGAGGCCGAGGAGATCGAGTTGCCCGACGGGCTGCTCTCCGAGACCGCCGCCGAACTCGCCCCGCTCACCGGCCACTTCATACCGCAGAGCCACCATCTCCAGCTGTCCCGGCCTCCCGGCGGCCGACAACGGGTCGTCCTCAACAAGTCCTACGGCGGCCTGGCCTTCCCCTTCAGCCGGTTCACCCACCTCTACGACGGCACCGCACCAGGCGCGGACACGGCGGCACCCGGCTTCTCCGACGCGCTGCGCGAGGAGATGGCGGCTCACAGTCCGGACGGCGCCGTGTTCGCGGAGGTCACCGGAGGGCCGGTCAGCAGCAACCTGAACCTGCACGGCCGGCTGACCGGCCACCAGATCGTCTGCCCGGGCGAGACCAGTTCCGTGCCCGAGGAGGCCCGGATCCACCTCGACGACCTCTACGTCGAGCACGACGAGCCGTCCGGACGCCTGGTGCTCCGCTCCCGCCGCCTCGACCGCGAGGTCGTGCCGGTCTACCTCGGCTACCTCGTGCCGATCGCGCTCCCCGAGATCCCGCGCACCCTGCTCCTCCTCTCCCCCAGCACCATGGCCCCCTTCGACGTATGGGCGGGAGTCCCCGAGGGCGAGCCCGAGAGCGGGGTCACCCGCAGGCCCCGGGTCCGGCACGGGAACGTGGTGGTAAGCCGGCGCGGCTGGACCGCGGACGCGGAGGTCCTGCCGGCCCGCCGCCCCGGAGCCGGCGAGGAGGAGGACTACCTGGAGTGGCGGCGCTGGCAGCACGCCCACGGTCTGCCGGACCGCTGCTTCGCCACCGTCTCCCATACCGACCAGGGCCCGATCGGGGCCAAGCCCGTCTACGTCGACTTCGACAGCCCGCTCTCCCTGGCCGCGTTCGACGCCCTGGTGGAGCGCAAGCCGGGCACCCGGGTGGCCTTCCGGGAAATGCTCCCCGCCGAGGACGGCCTCCACCTCACCTCCCCGCGCGGCCGGCACGTGGCCGAACTCGCCGTGGAGACCTTCACCACCCGCCAACCGCCGCAGTCCGGACCGGAGGCAGCACCGTCATGCCCGAACTGACCGAACCCGCCGCCTTCCGTCCGGCACCCGGGGGCGCCGAACCGTCGCCGTGGCTGGCGCTGCACGTCTTCTACGCCGCCAACCCCCAGCCGCTGCTGGTCAACTGCGTGCGCCCGCTGGTCGACCGGCTCACCGAGGACGGCCTGCTGTCCGGCTACTTCTTCATCAACTACTGGCTGGAGGGGCCGCATGTGAGGCTGCGCCTGCGCCCGAGCGGACCCGCTGCCGAAGCCGAGGTGCGCCGCCGTGCCGAGGAGGCGATCAGCGGCTTCCTGAATACCCGCCCCGCCCTCTACGAGGTCGACTCCGGCTTCCTCAAGGACTTCTACAACGCCCTGTTCGACATCGAGTTCCCGGGCGAGGACCGGGCCAGGTACATGGGCGCTGACGGCCGGATGAACCTCAGGCCGAACAACTCCTTCTCCGACGAGGTCTACGCCCCCGAGTTCGCCAAGTACGGCGGGCCGGCCGGTGTCGCCCTCGCCGAATGGCACTTCCGGCACTCCAGCGACCTGGTCCTGGAGGCGTACCGGAGCATGAACCTGCACCTGCGGACGGTGCTGCTCGGGACCTCCGCCCAGCTGATGATGGTGATGGCGAGCTGCTTCCTCCCCGAGGAGGAGCGGCTCGCGGACTACCTCGACTCCTACTACGCCTTCTGGCACCGGCTGTTCCCCGGTACCAACTTCATCGGGTCCACCGAGTACGAGCGGACCTACGCGCGCATGGCGCCCACCCTCGGCGCCCGGTTCGCACAGCTCAGGCAGGCTGTGGCGAACGGCGACCTGACCCGGCTGCCGGCGTTCCTCCGCCGCTGGGCCGAGCACTGCCTGGAACTGCGCGAGAAGGTGGTGGACCTCACCGAGCGCGGTGAACTCGCCTTCCCCGCCTGGGACGGTCCGGCCCGCGAGGACACCGGCCAGGAACGCGCCGAGGATCCCGACGCGGCTCCCCTGGTGACCGTCACCCATGTGCCGGCGGTGCTGCCCCGCCTGCTGTCGCCGTATATGCACATGACCAACAACCGGCTGCACGTGACGATCCGGGACGAGGCCTACCTGGCCTTCATTCTGGGCCGGGTCCTGCGCGAGCCGGCCGGCGGACGGCAGGACGCCTCATGAGCGCCACCGACCGTTCCGCCACGGACCGTTCCGCCACCGATCCTTCCGCCGCGGACCGTTCCACCGGAGACCGTGCCGCCGCCGCCCGCGCCTACCGGCCCGCGCTGCGTCCGGGCGTGCTGATCGGTCCGCCCCTGCTGCGCGGCCCGCGCACCGTCCACCTCATCAAGCACCCGGTGAGCGGCGCCGCGTTCGAGGTCGGCCCCAAGGAGCACTTCGTCATCAGCCGGCTCGACGGAACCCGGAACCTCGACGACGTCGTGTCCGAGTACGCGGCCCGGTTCCGCCGCAGGCTCCCCGAGGAGCAGTGGACCCGGCTGCTCGGCCTGCTCGGCACCCGCGGGCTGCTCGCCGGATCCCCGGATCCCGCGCCGCCCGAGCCGCCCCCGGCCCGCACCGGCACCTTCTGGAAGGGCAGCCGGCGGACCGTCACCGACGCGCACAGGACCACCGGCCGCCTCCACCGGGTGCTGCGCCCACTGCTGCACCCCTGGGCGCAACTGCCGTTGACGGCCGCCGTACTGGTGATGATGGTGGCGGTGTTCGCGGATCCGGCGGCGCTCCTCGACGGGACACTGGACCTGCTGACCCGCCCCCTCGTGCTCATCCCGTTCGCGGTCTTCCTCTGGTTCAGCGTCTGCCTGCACGAACTCGCCCACGGCATCGCCGCCCGGCACTACGGCGGTGTGGTCACCGAGATCGGGCTGCGCTGGCGGTTCCCGGCCATGATGATGTACTGCACGGTCGACAACTACCTGTTCCTGCCCGGCCTGCGGGCGAAGCTGGTGGTCGCCGCCGCGGGCGCGTACGTCAACCTGGTGCTCCTGCTGCCCTTCGCGCTCTGGTGGGCGCTCCTGGACCCGTCCGACCCGAACCGCCCGCCGCTCACCGGGATGCTCTTCGTCGGCATCGCGCAGGCCCTGAGCAACCTGGTCCCGCTGCCGCCTCTGGACGGGTACCGCATCCTCGGCCACGCCCTGGGCACCGCCAACCTCGCCCCGGAGACCCGGACCTACCTGGCCCTGCGCCGGCGCGGGCGGGACGCCGTCGCCGCCTACCCGCGGCGCGCCCGCCGTCTCTACACGTCCTACGCCCTCACGGCGGCCGCACTCGTGCTGCTCGCGGCGGCCGGAAGCTGCACCACCATCGTTCTCCTGCTGTTTTGATGACGTCCCGCCCCCGGAAGATCACGCAACTCATGAATGAGGTACCCGTATGAGCTCCACCTCCCCCACCCCAGACCACGGAGCCCAACCCGCCGTCACAGTCAGCGATGTGATCAAGAGTTACGGCGATCGGCGGGCCGTCGACGGTGTCTCCCTGGACGTCCGGCGCGGCGAGTTCTTCGGGCTGCTCGGCCCCAACGGAGCCGGGAAGTCCACCCTGGTGGAGATCATGGAGGGGCTGCGCAAGGCCGACTCCGGCTCGGTCACGGTGTTCGGCGAGTCACCCTGGCCGCGCAACACCGGCCTGCTGCCGCGCATGGGGGTGCAGACCCAGTCCTCGGCCTTCTTCGTCCGGCAGACCGTCCACGAGCACCTGCGCACCGTCGCGGCGCTGTTCGGCGCGGAGCGCGAGGCCGTCGACGCCACCCTCGACGCCGTGGGCCTCGGCGGGCAGCACGACGTCCGGGTCGACAACCTCTCGGGCGGCCAGCGGCAGCGGCTCGCCATCGCCTCCGCGCTGGTCCACGGACCCGAGCTGATCTTCCTCGACGAGCCGACCGCCGCGCTCGACCCGGAGGGCCGACGCGACCTGTGGGAGGTCCTGCGGGGCCTCAAGGCGGAGGGCCGGACCATCGTGTACACCACACACCACCTGGACGAGGCCGAGGCGCTCTGCGACCGCGTGGGCATCCTGGTGGCCGGCCGGCTCGTCGTCACCGACGAACCGCAGCACCTGATCGGCACCTTCGGCGCCACCAGCCGGCTGCTGGTTCCGCTCGGCCGGATCGACGAGCGTGAGGCCTCGTCCCTTCCCGGCGTGGACGGCGTCACCGTGCAGGGCGGACACCTCGTCCTGGAGACCCGCGCCACCGGCCGGGTGCTGGCCGCCCTCGACCCCCTCACCGGTCTGGACGGTGTCCAGACCCGCACCCCCACCCTCGAGGACGTCTACCTCGAGATCACCGCCCGGCAGACCCAGGCACCCCTCACCGCTGACGACACGAACAACGCGATCAACGCAAACAACCAGGAGCAGCAGGCATGAGCGCCTACACCGCGCTGACCACCGCGGGCTACCGCGCCCAGGTCCGGGACAAGACGACCGTCTTCTTCACCTTCGCCTTCCCACTGATCTTCCTCGTCGTCTTCGGACTCGTCTTCCGCGGCCGCAGCGTCGAGGAGAGCGGCTTCTCCTACCTCTCCTACACCGCCGCCGGCGTGCTCTCCTGGGGCGTCGCCAACGCCGCCGTCTTCGGCATCGGGTTCACGCTGATGCAGTGGCGCGCGGACGACATCCTCCGGATGATCCGTATGTCGCCCGCCCCGCTGTCCTCCGTCATCGGGTCCCGCTACGTCCTCGCCCTGGGCGTGGGGCTCGTCCAGTCGGTGCTGTTCGTCGGGGTGGCGATGCTCCCCGGGTTCGACCTGGTGCCCGCGTCCCGGTGGCCCCTGCTGATTCCCGTCATGGTCCTCGGCATCACCACCTTCCTGCTGCTCGGCGTGATCATCGGCAGCATCGCCGACACCCCGGAGTCGGTCGCCGGCATCGCCAACTTCCTGATGCTGCCCATGGCCTTCCTGTCCGGGTCGTTCTTCCCGCTGGACGCCATGCCCGACTGGCTGCAGAAGGTCTCGCTGGTCATGCCTCTGCGCTATCTCAACGACGCGGTGTCGGCGGCTCTGACCGGCCGCGGCGACCTGTCCGACATCGGCGTGGGGAGCGCGGGGCTCGTCGCGTTCGCCGTCGTCTTCGGGGCAGCCGCGGCGCGCACCTTCCGCTGGACGAAGACGTCATGAGCACCACGCCCCGGCTGCTCGCGCACCCGATGGAGGGGGCCCGCGACGCTCTCCAGGCGTTCCTGGGCGACCACTTCGGCGCCGACGCCCCACGGGTCGTGCCGGTCGGTGCCGTCGGCGCGGGGGGCGGGGACGCCGGGGCCCCGGACCCCTGGGCCGCGGACCGTCCGACGGCGCTGGTCCACGTCAGCGCCTCGGCGATCCTGCTCGGCCCGTGGGGAGGCGACGGCAGCGCACCCGCCTGCGGCCGCTGCCTCGCCGTACGGTGGCAGCGGCTGCGCAGCCGCAGCGAGCGCAACGCCCTGGAGACCGGCGGCCCGGACGGGCCCCGCCCGGCGGGCGCCTGGCCCCTGCTCACCAGCCATGTCCAGGACACCGTGGCCGCGCTGTGCGAGGCCCTGTTGCACAGGCCCCGCCCGGTGCCCCCCGCCGAACTTCCGGCGGACCGCGCCCTGCCCCAGGTGACCCGGCTGGACCTGACGAACCTGCTGATCAGGACGTTCCCGCTGCTCGCCGACCCGCTCTGTCCCGACTGCGGCACCCGGGCCCAGGCACCGGGCAGTGTCCCGCCGCTCACCCCGGCCCCGCGTCCGAAGCCGGATCCCGGCACCTACCGGCTGCGCTCGGCCTTCGCCTACCCGCTCCCCACCGACGCCCTGGCCAATCCGGTCTGCGGCGCCCTGGGGGCCGGCACCTGGACCGACGTCACCTCGTCGACCACCGCTCCGGTGGCCGGCAGCGTGTTCATCCGGGGGTACGCGGGGCTGCACGACGTCACCTGGAGCGGGCAGGAGAACTCCTTCGCCACCAGCCGCCGGCTCGCCTTCCTCGAGGGCCTGGAACGGTACGCGGGCACCCACCGGCGCGGCGGCTGCGCGCCGGTCGTCGGCTCCTACGACGAGTTGAAGGCCGACGCGGTCGACCCCGCGGTGTGCGGCCTGTACAGCCCGGAGACCTACCGGGACGACCCTCTGGTCGAGCCCTTCGACCCGAGCCGGCCCATCCCCTGGGAGTGGGGCTGGTCGCTGCGGGACGAGCGCCCCGTACTGGTGCCGTCGCGGCTGGTCTACTACAGCATCCCGCTAGCCGACGACAACTTCGTCTTCGAGTGCTCCAACGGCTGTGCCATCGGCGGGTGTCTGGAGGAGGCGGTCCTGGGCGGCCTCCTCGAACTCGTCGAGCGCGACTCCTTCCTGAACGGCTGGTACGGCGCGGCCCGGCTCCCCCGCATCGACCTGGCGTCGATCGGCAGTCCGACGGCCGCCGCCATGGCCGAGCGGGCCGCCCTGCAGGGCTACGACGTCCATGTCTTCGACAACCGGATCGACCTGGCCGTCCCGGCCGTCACCGTGGTCGGCGTCCGCCGGGACGGGGGCCCGGGCACCCTGTCCTTCGCGGCCGCGGCCTCGCTGGACCCGACGAGCGCGGTCGAGGGGGCGCTGTCCGAAGTGCTGAGCTACATCCCGCACCTGGCCCGGCAGACCGCCGAGCGCCGCGGCGAACTGGAGGCCATGGCCGACGACTTCTTCCTGGTACGTCATCTGAAGGACCACCCCCAGCTCTACGGGCTGCCCCGCATGGCCGAGTACGCGCGCGGCTACCTGGAGCCGTCCGAGGCCCGCCCCTTCGACGAGGTGTACCGGGACTGGGAGAGCCGCGGCCGCCCCCGCACCGGCGACCTGCGCGACGACGTCGCCGTGGTCAGGGACGAACTGGTCCGGGCGGGCCATGACGTCATCGTCGTCGACCAGACCTCGCCCGAGCAGGAGCGGATGGGGCTGCGGACGGTCGGCACGGTGGTGCCGGGACTGCTGCCGATCGACTTCGGCTGGAACCGGCAGCGGGCCCTGCTGATGCCCCGGCTGCGCACCGCGCTGCGACGCGGCGGACACCGGGACCGCGACCTCACCGACGCGGAGATCCGCCGGGCCCCGCATCCCTTCCCGTGAGCCCACCTCCCGTATCCGGGCCTCCCCGCACCGTGGTGGAGGCCCGGCCGTTCCCCGGAGTCCGCCCATGAACCCGCCGTCCCACCAGGCCCCGGTCCCGGCACGGGCCGGCCACAACGCCCCGCTCGTGACCGATCACGACCCGCCGCCGGGCGCGGGGGACCTCCTCACCCGCGCCGGGGACGTTCTGCGCCCCGCTCTCTCCCTCTATCTGGACCTGCACGCGCATCCGGAACCGTCCGGACAGGAGGCCCGCACCGCGGACCGCTTCGGCCGCCGACTCGCGGCGGCGGCCTGCGAGATCACCCAGGGGGTGGGTGGCCACGGCGTCGTCGGTGTGCTCCGCAACGGGGACGGCCCCCGCGTCTGGCTGCGGGCGGAGCTCGACGCGCTCCCGATGCGCGAGCGGACCGGACTGCCGTACGCCAGCCGCAACGACGCCATGCACGCGTGCGGCCACGACCTGCACCTGGCCGCCGCGGCCGGCGCCGCGGACCTGCTCGCCCGCCTGTCCGACCGATGGCGGGGCACCCTGGTGGTGGTGGGACAGCCGGCCGAGGAGACGCTCAGCGGAGCCGAGGCCATGCTGCGCGACGGACTGTACGAACGGTTCGGCAGCCCCGGCGTCGTCCTCGCCCAGCATGCCGCGCCGCTGCCCTCCGGCACGGTCGCGCACGCGGCGCGGCAGGCGCCGATGGCGGCGGCCGGCGCGGTACTCGAGGTGGTGCTGCACGGACAGGGCGGTCACGCCGCCACTCCGCATCTTGCGGTGGATCCGGTCGTCGCCGCGGCCGCCGTCGTCACCCGGCTCCAGAACATCGTCGCCCGCGAGACCGCGCCCGCCGACCAGGTGACCCTGACCGTGGGCACGCTGCGGGCCGGAACGGCCGCCAACGTCATACCGGACCGCGCCGAACTCGGCGTCGGGGTCCGCGCGTCGAGCGAGGCGTCCCTCGACCGGGCGCTGGCCGCGGTGCGCCGCATCGTCCTCGCCGAGAGCGCCGCCGCCGGCGCCCCCCGAGAACCCGAGGTGACCGTCACCTCCCGCTCGGCGGCCCTGCGGTGCGACCCGCACACCACCGACTCGATACGGCGCGCTCACACCGGACTCCTGGGGCCCGGGCGGGTCCTGCCCTGGCCGGGATCGATGGCCACGGAGGACTTCCCGCTGTTCGGTGAAGCCGGAGCCGATGTCCACGGTCAGCACGGAGTCCCGCTGGTCTACTGGATGCTGGGCGTGGTGGGCGCGGACGAGTGGCGCCGGGCAACAGCCGGCGGACCCGACGCCTCACCACCCCCGGCCCCGAACCACTCCCCGTATTTCGCCCCCCACATCGGCAGCGCCCTGCGTCCCGCTGTCGCGGCGCTGACGAGCGCGGCACTCGACCGGTTCGCGGCCACGTGAGAGACCGGCGCCGAAAGAGGGGCCGCGGGCAGTGGGATTCACGCCCGGGACCTGTCCGGCGCTGCAGGCGCTCGGGCGTCAGGACATATACAGACAAGCCCGCCCGCCCTCGCTGCACTGAGCGCGGGAGCGGGCGGGCCTGCACCAGCCTTACGGCTTCACACGCAGAACCTGCGGGTCGTGGTCGCTGGTCTGGTCGGCGAACTCGGAGTTGATGTGCACCACGTCGTAGGTGACGTTGTTCAGCATGCTGGGGTTGACCAGCATGTGGTCCAGCACCTGCGAGTTGCCCTGGAAGACGTAGGAGTAGCGCTCCTCCACCGGCAGGGTGTTGATCAGGTCGGTGAGCTGCTTGCCGTCACCGGTCAGGGTCTTCAGCGCGGAGGAGAACTGGTAGTCGTTGAAGTCGCCCAGGGAGACGATGAGGGCCTTGGGGTCGGCGGCCTCGAGCTTCTTGACGAAGGCGTTCTCCAGCGTGGCCTGCTTCATCCGCTGCACCTCGGAGCTACGGACGGGCTCCTGGATGCGGCCGGCGATGTTCTGGTCGCCGCCCTTGCTGTTGAAGTGGTTGGCGATCACGAAGATCTTCTTGCCGTTCTTCGAGAGGAACTCGCCGACCAGCGGCTTACGGCTGCTGTTCCACGCCTCGTTGGTGGGGTCGATCCGTCCGGGCGAGACGGTCAGGTGGGCGTCCTTGCCCTTGCCGGCGACGTCGACGGCGGTGAGGGAGTCGCCACCCGGCCGGTCGACGAAGCCGACCCGGGTCGGGTCGAACAGGAAGACGGTGCGGATGTTGCCACCCGGCTGGCCGCCGTCCTTGTTGTTCACCGGGTTGATCTGACGGTACTCGTAGCGCGGGCCGCCCGCGGCGACGATGGCGTCGGTGAGCTTGGCCAGCGTCTTGTCGGGGTCCACGGTGCCGTCGTCGACGGCGCCGGTGTTGTCCTGGATCTCCTCGAGACCGACGATGGCGGGCGCGCGGAGGTTGGTGACCAGGCCCTTGGCGAGCCGGTCGAACTTGGCCTGCGGGTCGCTCGGCGCGAGGTTCTGCACGTTGTACGTGCCGATGGTGACCTCGTTGGACTTCGCCTGGCTGGTGACCTCGGGCTTGAGGCCGTTGTCCTTGTGGGTGCCGAGCTTGCGCGCCTCGAGGATGTAGGTGCCGGCGAACTGGCTGTAGTCCAGCGGGCCCTCGGTGACACCGGTGAGCTCGTCGCCCACGTTCGCCATCGGGAACGGGTCCGTGGTGTTGATGGCCTGGACCATGAGACGCGCCACGTTCGGGTCGTCGTAGCCCGGGTAGTAGACGCCGCCGCGCTTGGTCTTGTTGTGGGTGGGGTCGGCCGTGACCCACAGCTCGTGGTAGGCGTCCGTGGCGTCGACGACGCGGACGTCGGAGACCTGGACGTTCATGCCCTCGAGGGACTCGTAGAAGTCCAGGGCGTACTTGGTCGGCTCGAGGTCGAGGTACTCGGTGTTGCCGGTGCTGTCACCCTTGGGGGACCACGCGGCGGGGATGCTGTCCTTGTCGAGGACGACCGGGGCCGGCAGCGGGTTGCCGCTGGACAGCACGGTGACCGTCGGCTTGATGATCTCGGTGATCGACTGGATGCCGCCGTCGTAGCCGCCCGGGTAGTACTCGGAGACCACACCGGAGACGGTGACGCTGTCGCCGACCTTCACCGTGGGGGTGGAGCTGGTGTAGACGAAGATGCCCTCGCTGGTGCGGGGGTCGTTGTCCGGGTTGGGGTCCTGCATCCAGAAGCCCTTGGACGTCGAGGACGTGCTGGTGGTGCGGACACCGGTGACGATGCCGGTGACGTCCTTGACGTCCTTGGTGGCGAGCGGGGAGCGCCGGTTGGTGCCCTGGATGTCGTGGATCTTCGCCGAGATCGCGTCGGCGGGGGGCGTCGGGGTCGGCGACGGGGAGGGGTCGCCACCGCCGGGGCCGCCGGCCTCGCCGCCGGAGTTCTCCGGGGTGGGGGCACCCGCGGCGAAGTCGGCCGCGTTGTCGTCGGTGTCGACCAGGGTCTTACGGGCGACCGAGGCGGTGTTGCTCGCGCCCGCGGCCGGGCCGGAGCCCTCGCGGACGACGGCGGTGCCGAAGCCGACCAGGTCCTTGATGCGGGGGTCGGCGGCGCAGTCCTCGGCGGTGAGGCAGGTCAGCAGGTCGGTGCCCTGGACCAGCGCGACGGTGCCGGTGGTGCCCGACATGTTGATGCTGCCGGTGGCGTCCGGGGTCGGCAGGGCGGTGGTGCCGCCGGTGCCCGCGGCCTCCTGGATCAGGTAACGGCCGTTGCCGGCAAGGGAGCCGGTGAGACGGGTGGCCTGCCACTTGGTGGTCGGGCCGGGGTTGCCCGACAGGTACTGGACGCTGTAGCCGGAGAGGTCCAGCGAGCCGGAGCCGGCGTTGGCCAGCTCGATGAAGTCGTTGGTGAGGGTGGCGCCGGAGTTGCCGCCGCCTCCGTAGACCTCGGAGATGACGGCGTCGGCCGACGGGGTGGCGAAGGCGGAGTGGACGCCCACTCCGGCCAGCACCAGAGAGCCGGTGATCGCCAGCGGTATCAGTCGCTTGCGCAGAGAAGTCGCGCGGTGTCTTGCGGGGCGGGGCGTTTCAGCGCTGGAGTTCGACACAGGAAGGGTCTCCTTGGGAGCCGGGAAAGCATGAGGGCGCGTGGGGGAGCGCCGACCGACCCGGATCCGCTGTCGACGGCCGGGGTCTGGCACGCGCTCAAGCTACGCGCATAGATACGTCCGAAAAAAGGCCGCGGGTTAAACGCTTGGCAAACTGTTATCCGGCGCCTGGCTCGCCCGGCGCCCGGTGCGCGTGGCGACATGACCAGTGGTGAGCCGCTCCGATGGGTGCGACGGCAGCCTGCGCCTTGCGTCGGCCGGTTGGCGAGGTGACACCCGTTCAGAGAGGAACGGCGGGAGGCGGTCAGCCGAGTGTGAAGCCGGCGCGGCTGCCCAGGTCCGCGACGGTGCAGTACACCGTGAACTGGGTGTAGACACCACAGACTTCCGTTCGATGGGATGCTTCGGGATCGTCGGCGCAGCCGGTGGAACGCCACAGCACACCAGGCCAGAGGTCCGGCAGACGCCGCGGTTCCGCCCCGCATCCCAGCACCGGAAAGTGAACGGCGGGCAGCGAGGGTTTCCCCATCTCGAGACCAATGGGTAAGCAGTTGGTCGCGGCAGGGGCAGGTGCGGCGTTCGGAAACTCATCGCTACTGTTGGGCGAGGACCTTCGCGACGAACCGCGGACCGGCGGAGGCTTGTCGTCCCCAGGTCGTCGGCCTCGACGACTGCGGGCACGGATCCCCCGGGGATCAGCCTGGGATTCCGGCGCTCACCAGCGGATTCGGCAGCGGCTGGTAGCGGGCCGCCGCGCCGTCGGCGTTCGTCCAGCGCAGCAGCAGGTTCGTCTTGCCGGGCACGGTGGGCGAGGTGAGCAGGCCGGCGGCCTCGGGCAGGTCGTGGCGGGCGAGTTCACGGCGGACGGCGGGCCAGGGGTCGAGAGCCGGGTGGCGTTCGGCGAGGGCGGCGGCGATCTCGCTGAGGTGGTTGACGACCAGGCAGTACACCAGCCGCTCCCAGCCGGCGGCCCGGGAGACGTCCGGCAGCAGTTTGACCCCTTCCGCGTCCCGGAAGAGTGCCTGTACGGGCAGACCGGCGGCGTCCACGGCGATCAGCGAGTTCTGCAGATGGGCCTCCAGGACGACACCGTGCCGCGCGAAGGCCCCGAGGGCGGGGGGTATCACCTGGCGCAGATACGCCTCCCACCACAGCGCCGGGTCCCCCGGGCCGTCCAGCGGGTTGCCGTCGAAGCCCTCGGCGAGGGCCGCGGCGAGCAGCGGGGTCGCGCCGGGCACCAGGTGCCCGGCGAGTCCGTCGCGGACGACGACGGCGAGTTCCTCGAAGGCGAAGGCGGCGGTGCGGTAGCCGCGGTCGGACAGCCAGGCCGCCGGGCCGCCCAGCCGTGCGAAGGCGGTGGTGACGGCCGTGTCCGTGCGGCGCAGTTTCAGCAGGTCGTGCCGCCACAGCCGCCGTACGTCGTTCGTGATCCGCACGTCCAGACTGAACTTCAGGAAGAGGTCCGCGCCCGGGACGTGGACGGTGCGGACCGCCGCCGTGGGCCACACCGCGCGGGCCGTCGTACCCAGCCGCAGCAGCCGCCCGTCGGCGAAGGCCCCGGCGAGGTCGCGGCCCACCAGTTCGAGTTGCCAGGGGTGGGCGGGCAGCAGCCGGTAGCCGGGCGGGGCCTGGCCCAGCGCGTCGAGCGCCGAGGTGTCGCCCTGCTCGGCGACCACGTCCTCGCGCACCCCGAGCAGCACCAGGGGGAAGTGGGCGTGCGCCTCGGGCGCGTACGGCAGCCAGGAGGCGACCGGACCGCCACCGCGCGCCTTCGGCGCCGGATGGTACGGGTGGCCGGTGACGAGCGCCTGCTCGGACCGGATGTACGGGTCCTCGGGCGCCGGCGCGCGGTCGCGGGCGGCGAGCAGCGCCGCCACCGCCTCCCGGCTGTCGATCATCTCGGCGGGCAGTTCGTCGTTGGGCACGCCGGTGTGCCGACGCAGCTCCTCGGCCACGAGTTTGACCAGTTCCGGGTGGTCGATCCGCTGCCAGCCGCCCTCCGCGTAGACCTCCGGCGCGGTGGGCCGCCGCCCGTCGCGCACCCGCAGCAGCCGGTCCCCGCCCGGCAGCCGGTACGTCCGCCGCCCGCCCGGATCCGGATACGGCCGCGCGACCTCGCGGATCAGGCAGTTCAGCAGGGGCGCGGACGCGTACGCGTCCGCGCGCTCCACGATGTCGTCGGCGGGGGGTGTGAGCTCCATGCGTTTTACTCGGTCCGTTCGGTCCATAAGTCCACACGGTGCGAAGGTGATCAGTATGTCTGCCCGGCACGCGCCGACCTGACGCCCGCCCGCTCTCGGAGGAGTCCGACCGTGCACCGTCCCCCAGCCACCGAGACCGAGGTCGCCGAGGAGCTGGCCGCCGTGCGGCCCGACCTGGTCTCACGGTACGCGGCGCGGCTGCACGGCGCGCGGGCCGCAGTACTGACCCGGCTGTGGCGCGCGCTCGCCCACGAGCCACTGCCGTGGATCACCGGCCGGGAACGCACACGGGACGCGCTCGTCCTGCGGCTGCGCGACGGCCGCCGGCTGGAGGGGCCGCCGTCCGACCCGTACGCCACCTCCGCGTACGTCACGGCCGTACGTCTGGCCGGGACGGCCCACGAGGATCCGGCGCGGCTGATGAGGGACCTCGCCGTGCCGCACGGCGACTCGCTCGCCGCCGAACTCGGGCACAGCGTCGCCTCTCTGGCGCTGTCGCGGGCCGATCAGCCACCTCGGGACGAGGGACATCCGGAGGAATGGCCGGTGGCGGACTGGCAGTGGGAGCAGCGGGTGGTCGACGGCCACCCCTTCCACCCCAACTGCCGTTCCCGGCCCGGTTTCTCGGTCGCCGAGCAGCTCGCGTACGGGCCCGAGCACCGGCCGTCGGTCGAGCTGGGCCTGCTGCCGGTGCCGGAGCGGGAGTGCCTGGTGAGCGGGGCGTGGCCGGGAAACCTGCGGGAGGGCGGGCGGCTGCTGATTCCCGTGCACCCCTGGCAGGCGACGCACGTGCTCGAGCAGCCGCGCGGGGAACGTGCCCTCGCGGCCCATCCGCTGATGTCGCTGCGCACCCTGGCCGTGCCCGGCGGGCTCCACGTCAAGACCTCGCTCAGCGCCCGGCTGACGTCCTCGGTCCGGGACATCTCGGTCGGCTCGGTGACCGCCGCCGCCGCCCTGTCGGACTTCGCCGTGGACCTGGCGGCCCGCACGGACGGCCTGCTGCACATCACGCGCACCCTGGGCGCGGCCACCGCGGGCTCTCCCGATCTGGCGGCCCTGTGGCGCGAGTCGCCGCGGACGTACGCCGCCCCCGGGGAGCACGTCGTGCCGGTGGCGGCGCTGCCCTCCACGGACCTGCCCGACTCGCCCGCCTGGACGGCCGAGTTCACACGCCTCGCGCTGGCCGTCGGACTGCGTCTGCTGGAGCTGGGGGTGGCCCTGGAGGCGCACGGCCAGAACCTGCTCGTCGTGCTGTCCGGGTCCGGCTCCCCGCTGCGGCTGGTCTACCGCGACCTCGCCGACATCCGGATCAGCCCGGCCCGGCTGACCCGGCACGGCATCGCCGTACCGGAGTTGCCCGCCCGGAACCTCACCGACGACCCGACCGCCCTGCGCCGCAAGCTGTTCGGCTCGCTGGTGGCGGGCGCGCTGGCGGGCACGGCCGGATCGACGGCCGCGCTGCGGACGGCACTGGAGCCGGCCGTACGAGACCTGCCACACACCCCGGACGTAGAAGCTCTGCGTGAACAGCCGCTCCCCGCAAAGGCGTTGACGCTGATGCGGCTGTCTCCCACCACGCCCGGCGACCTGTGGACCGGGCTGCCCAACCCGCTCGTTTTGATCCCCGGCACGTCCGGTCAATAGGATCCGCCGATGATCACAAGACAACGGCTGGCGGCGGGAGTCTGTGCTCTGCTCGCCGCCCTGACGGCCGGGATGGCCTTTCCCGCCGGTGCGACAGCCGACGAGATGGAGGGGCAGGATGCCCCGAAGGTCGAACTCGTCCTGGACGTCAGCGGTTCCATGCGGACCCGGGACATTGACGGCGGGACGCGGATGGCCGCGGCCAAGCAGGCGTTCAACGAGGTGCTCGACGCGACCCCCGAGGAGGTCCAGCTCGGTATCCGCACCCTTGGCGCCAACTACCCGGGCAACGACCGGCGGACGGGCTGCAAGGACACCGCTCAGCTCTACCCGGTCGGTCCGCTGAACCGCACCGAGGCCAAGACGGCGGTGGCGACGCTGGTGCCGACCGGCTGGACCCCGATCGGACCGGCGCTCCAGAAGGCGGCCACGGACCTCGACGGCGGCAACGGCATGCGCCGGATCGTCCTGATCACCGACGGCGAGGACACCTGCCAGCCGCTGGACCCGTGCGAAGTGGCCCGCGAGATCGCGGCCAAGGGCATCGGGCTGACCATCGACACCCTCGGCCTGGTGCCGGACGCCAAGACCCGCGACCAGCTCATCTGCATCGCGGAGGCGACCGGCGGCACCTACACCTCCGTACAGCACAAGGAGGAACTCAGCGACCGCGTAGGCCAGTTGGTCGACCGGGCGGCCGACCCGGTGGTGACGCCGGTGGCCACGGAGGGCGCCACCGAGTGCGCGAAGGCGCCGACGCTCAAGTCCGGCCTCTACACCGACCGCGAGGAGTTCGGGCAGCAGCGCTGGTACCGGGTGGACGTCAACCCCGGCCAGGAGCTGCGGGCCTCGGTGAGCGTCGCCGCGGACCGGGCCGTCGACCCGGACTACGGCCTGCTGGTGCGGGCCGTGACGGAGCGCGGCCGGGAGATCGTGCGCGGCGAGGCGGCGGGCAACGGCCGTACGGACGTGATCTCCACGGGTCTGCGCTACCCGAAGCCGGAGAGCGACGACGAGAGCGCCCCGGCCGAGACCGTGTGCCTTCAGATCACCAACGCCTTCTCGGCGGCCTCCGGGGTGAAGACCACGCCGGGTCTGCCGCTGGAGCTGACCGTCGACGTGGTGGACGGTCCGGGCAAGTCGAGCGACGTGGCCTCCTTCGGTCTCGGCCGCGGCTGGTGGCTGCTCGGCGCGCTGGTGCTCACCGGCTTCGTCGCGGGCCTGCTGTGGGGCTGGGTGTCGCGTTGGCGGGTCGCGATCTGGAGGACGAACTGATGCGTATCACCCGTGTGTTGGGCGCCACCCTGCTGGCGCTCGGGCTGGCCGCGGGCCCCGCGGCAGCCGACTCGTCGCCCTCGCCGGACCCGTCCGGCGACAGCGGGGCGCCCAGCCAGGCAGGCACCTCGTTCCGTAGCGCGACCGAGATCGAACAGGGGCAGCAGGCCACCGCCAGCGGCTCCACGGGCGACTACCTGTACTGGTCGTTCGCCGCGGACGCCGGGCAGCGCCCCACCGTCAAGGCGACGGTGAAGCTGCCCGAGGCGCACGCCTCGCAGACCTGGCAGATCGACGTCTACGACGGTTTGCGGCGCCGCCAGTCCTGCCAGTACGGCGCCCAGACCCGCACCGCCGCCCAGGGCACGGCCTCGGTCGAACTCGCCTGCGTGCTGCGCACGGTGCGGGCCTGGTCGGAGCCGTGGGCCAACGACCCGCTGCCGGGCACGTACTACATCCGGCTCACGGTGGCCGGTCTGCCCGCCTCCGACCTGGGTCTGCCGGTGAGCGTCGAGGTGCGGGCCGACTCCAAGGACGTCGGCGGCGCCGCGGCGGTGGACGGCTCGCTCGCGCAGCCGCTGACCCCGGGCATCGCGGTCAAGTCCGAGCAGGACGGCAGCGATGCGCAGGACGACCAGGGTTCGAAGAAGTCGGCCGTGCTGTCCAGCATCGAGCCGGACGGCGGCTGGTCCTCCAACTGGTGGTCCGACCGGTGGGTGTGGACCGGGATCGGCGGCATCCTCGCCGCGCTCGCGGGCATCGGCGGGTACGCGCTGACGCGCGGCTCGGGACGCCCGTCGCGGATACCGCCGGGCGTCTGACGGCAGTTCCGCCCGACCACACCTCGGAAGGCCCGCTCCTCCTTTGGAGCGGGCCTTCCCTCATGCCTCGCGCAACGCCTTGGCCGCCGCGCCGTCCCCGCTCACCTCGACGCGCCCGTCCCGCACCGCGTCCGCCAGGCCCAACTCCCTGCGGCTGACGGCCGTACACGTGACGGAGTCGAGTGCCAGCCGGGCGTCCGGCTCCGCCGGCGCGGGTCCGTACCCGTAGAGCGGGCCTTCCGCGGCGCCCACATGCAGATGGAAGTCGCCTTCCTCCAGCCGGACTTCGACGACGCCCGCCCCGATCCCCGCCTCCTCCAGGGCGCGCAGCAGGGGCAGCGCGAACCAGTGCGCGCGCAGCGCGTCGGTGGGCCGCCGCTCCCCCAGCTCCGTCTGCCCCCACTCCCCGAGCGCCCGCAGCACCGGCAGCAACTCACGCCCTCGGGAGGTGAGTTCGTAGACGTGGGCGGCTCCGGACGGCGGCAGCCGGCGCCGGGTCGTCAGCCCGTCCCGTTCCATGTCCTTCAGCCGTGAGGCGAGCATGTCCGTGCTCACGCCCGGCAGGTCGGCGTGCAGATCGGTGTACCGGCGCGGACCGGCCTGGTCGGTCCGGGCCCGCGATGGGTCCGGGGCAGCGGTCGGTCCGGCCCCCCTCCGGCCAGGGGAAACTCCTTCGAGCCCGCGACCTGCGCTGTGTTACGGTCCCGGTGCCGGCCGCGGGACTTCGGTGCGACTTCCGGAACCTGCCTATGAAGCAATGATTCGCAGCTCGTGCCCCCATTCCCCGGCCGGCCCCGGCCGGGGAGTGCCGGCCGCCGGCTCCGGCAGGGGGCCGCGAGTGAACGGGTGGGGGCATGGACGGGGGCATGGAGTCGTCCGGGGATCCGATCGCGGCCGAGGACGTACTGCTCTTCGTCAACGCCGCGATCACCGCGACCGGCCAGCGCGAGTTCCGCTCCGACGCGGCGGCCCAGCGGCTCTCCCTCGACTTTCTGCACGCCTACACACTGGGCAACTACCGCGACCTCTACGCGGGCGTGCTCGCCCTCGACATCAACGACCACAACGCGGCGCTGATGATCCGCCGGCTGCTGGAGACCGCCGGCGAGGCCACCGCGGACCAGCGCCGCAGCGAGGGCCGGCTGATCGCCGGACGGCTGGCGCTGCTGCCGCCGCAGCGCGTCTACGGGCTCTTCGGCGCACTGCGCCGCTCCGGGGTGAACAACCGGCGCACCCGCGCCCTGCTGCGCGACTGGCTGGCCGCCCGGCCCGATCCGGCCCTCGACGCCGTCAAGCACCGCAACGGCCTCAAGCGGGCGCTGCGGCACGCGCATCTGGCGCTGGACGACGAACTCGGCGCCTTCCTCTTCGCGCCGCACAGCCGCGCCCGCTACGACACACCCCTCCTGGAGGCCTGGCGGCGGGCGCACTACGAACAGGCGGCACTCTACGAACTCCCGTACACCGTCGCGGAGGGCTTCGCGGCCAGGCACGGCATACCGCGCGGCGTGTTCCTGGAGCGCATCGCCCCTCGGCTGACCCGCCTGGAGACGCTGCGGCTCCAGGAGGCGGCGCGGCAGCACGGTCCCGCGGCGGCGCGGGCGGTGGCGGCCGACCTGTCCCGGATGCCGCTCACCCGGCTCGCCGGGTACGTTCTCTCCCTTCCCGCCCCGGAGCGGGTCGCCCGGCGCGAGGAGCTGACCGGCGCGCTGCGCACGGCCGCCCGGCGGACGGCGGGCCGGCACCGGGGAACCTGGGGCCGGGTGGCCGCCGTCCTGGACGACAGCTTCTCCTCCTCCGGTTCGGGCGTGAAGCGGCGCCGGCCGCTGGCGGTCGCCCTGGCCTGCCACTACCTGCTCGAAGCGCTCGCCGGCCACTACACCGGGCTGTGGACCTCCGGCCGCGGCGACGCGCTCCTGGCCCACCCCGTCGGCCCGACCCCACTGGGTGAGCGGATCCTCGACGCGCTGGAGTCGGTACCGGAACGCCTGGTGATCGTCTC
Source organism: Streptomyces sp. NPDC004721 (assembly GCF_053601495.1). Lineage (NCBI taxonomy): Bacteria > Bacillati > Actinomycetota > Actinomycetes > Kitasatosporales > Streptomycetaceae > Streptomyces > Streptomyces sp. NPDC004721. Next base: position 32,996 of record NZ_JBSGBZ010000022.1, on the reverse strand, counting down.
CGACGGCTGGGACAACTCTCCTCCCGGACTGGCCGGCGAGGTGCTCCGCGTCTGGCGCACCCGCCTCGACCCGGCCCACCGCACCGGCGTGGTCCACCTCAACCCCGTGTACGACGCCGAGGACTTCGACGTGCGCCGGCTGTCCGCGCGGGTGCCGACCGCGGGCATCCGCGACGCGGAGGACCTGCCCGCGCTCGTCGAGATCGCCCAGTTCGCCGAGGGCCGGACCGGCCTGGCCGACCTGACGGCCTACCTGGACGCCCGCGCGGCGCGGCTCACCGCCACCGCGGACCGGCGGGCGGAGAGGAACCCCCGATGACACCGCACGGACTGCTCGACGGGTTGGAGACCTGTCCCTCGCAGGTGTGGGGCGCCGTACGGCTGGTCCCGCTCGTGCGGGCCGAGGCGATCCACGACCTGCGCCTGCACCCGCGGATCCACGACGGGGCCGGCATGGTCGACCTGGGCCGGGGGCGGAGCTATTGCTCCTACATCCCGCACAGCTTCGTCGCCGACTGGACCGGGGACGGCTCGCCCGCCGCGGCCTACGGAACACAGCTGACTGACGGGCGGCCCGAGTGGGAAGTCGCGGGCGCACGACTGCACTTCCAGCGCCGGATGGCACGCCGGGAGGCCCGGCACCGGCTGCGTTTCCTGCCGCTCCACCTCGCGCTGGAGGGCTATCTCGCCCTCCACTTCGGCGGGCCCGCGGTCGCCTGGGAGCAGTGGTCGCACCGAGCCGTGCGCCAGGGACTCTCCCCGCGTGTCGAGGCCGCCTACCTGGGCACGGAAGTACCCGGACTGGCCGACGCCCTGCGCGTCTTCGAGATCCACCCGGGCCAGTGCGGCGTACTGATCCATCTGGCCGACGCGCCGGCCGCGGCGTTCGTGGTGCCGCACCCGGAGGACTACCGCACCCTGCACCCGACCCTGCTCCAGGACCTCTACGGCGACCTCGTACACCACTACGCCACCCTGATGCCTCCCGTCACGGACTTCAACGCCCGCATCCCCGACACCCGGATCCGCACGCTCGCCGACCTGCGGGACGCCGCGGCGCAACAGACGGCGCAGTGGGCCGACTTCCACGACACCACCATCGCGGCCGGACTGCTGGACCAGCCGAGCACCTGGCAACTGGTCCGGCGCATGGGCCGCTTCACGCTCTCCCGCTTCCTGCCGCCGTTCCGCCCCAAGCAGGACAATCACATCGGTGAGGCGATCACCGACGAACACGGCCGGACCGTCTACCTCAAGACGTTCCGCCTCTCGGAGAACCAGGTCCGCCGAGGCCACCTCCTCACGCACCTCGCCGCCCACGACTGGCACCTCCCCGCCACCGCCACCACCCTCGGCCTGACCGAGCCCCAACTGTCCCTCCGCCTGGAGACATCCGGCTTCGCCCACCTCCTCCGCCAGGACGTCCTGGACCACTACCGCAAACAGAACCGCACCCAAAACCCCTGACGGGAAACGGAGAAGAGAACATGAGCGCCGCCGCCACGGAGGCCGAGGCCCGCAGAAGGCGCACGCGCTACCCCATCACCCTGGCTGTCACCATCGGCTGCTATGTACTCGCGGCGATCGCGGGGATGTTCTTCCTGACGGCCCACGTCGGCACCGGTCTCCAGGTCCTCCTGTGGATTGTGCACGGTGTTGCCGTCATCCTGCTCATCGAGAAGCTGGGGGCCACGGAATCGAGCCTGTACGCCACCTTGTTCATCGTGGCCACCTCGCTGGCGTCTGCATCCGTCGCCGGTATCGCGCGCGACGACCTCACTCTTGAGCAGCGAGGCGAAACGGTCACGGTCACGGTCGTGAAGAAGTGGCTCGACCCGCCCGGTGTGAGCAAGTCCCGTGACTACTACTACGAACTGAAGCACCAGGACGGCACCAAGGTCCTGGGCCCCGCCCTGAGAACGGCCAAGGATCGTTTCGACGTCGGCGCGGTGCTGACGGTAATCGAAGACCCCGCCGGCGAACTCCGCCCTCAGACACCGGATCAGGCGGGCGCAACGGGCAACGTGCTCGCTGCCGGGGGTTCGCTCTCGCCGCGGTCGGTGCCGCCGGCTGGATGGCCTGGCGCGGCTCGGACGCCGCCAGGCGGCGGGACCGGCGGAAGAAGGGAACCCCCGAACACGAGGCTCGCGCCAAGCAGGAGGAGCAGGAGGCCAAGCTGCGCGAGGCGTTGCGTACCTACCCCGTCGACCGCCGCGGCTACATCAAGGTGCACCCGAAGGACTACCCCGCCCTGTCGCAGCACCAGGCCGCCCGCATCGCCTGGGAGATGGGACTGCGAGCGGAGGCCTGGGGAAACCAGGGATCATGGCGCTTCAAGGAGACCGTGGTCGAGGAAGTACCACTCGACTGAGCCGGGGTGGACCGGAGACCAGCATCGCGGTATCGGAGGGTTACTCGGCGGGTACCGCCGGTGGCGGCCGGGCTCGGACCTTGAATAGCATCGCCTTGATCAAGAGACCTCTGGCCCCACCTGGAGTCCACAAGTGAACCGCCCCGCCCGGCCGCTCATGGCCGCGCTCACCGCCTCCGCGTTACGTATCAACTCATCCGCCGTGTCGAATACATCGACGAACCGGAGGGCGACATGAGTGACTTGTCGATCGACTACGCGGTACTGAACCGAGTAAGACACAACCTCGACCACATCGCCCACCTGATGAAGAAGCCTGGCCGGGACATGGAACTGGTCACCGGGGACTCCATGGGTGTACCCGAACTCGCCAAGCGCATGGACGACTTCGGGGACGAGTGGTCGTACGGCATCAAGCAGCTGACGAAGTTCTCCGGAAAGGCGTCCAAGGCGCTGCTCACGGTCAAGCGGTCGTTCGAGGAACTGGACACCGAGCTCGCCGAAGTGAACCGGAAGCAGGGCAAGGCCGGCGGCAAGGGAGCTGAGAAGTAGCCATGGCCGAAGCGAAGCTGGACGATTTTCCGGCCCTGGGCTTCGTGCCCTGCCCCGGCGACCGCGCGGTGGCCGACGACGTGGCCAAGACGGTCCGCAGAACGGCGAAGGCCCTCGACGAGATCTGCCAGGTACTGCACGGCACGGGCGCCGGCGACTGGGAGGGGGAGGCGGCGGAAGAGTTCCGGAAGAAGTTCGACGACGAGTTCCGTCCGCGCATGGACGACGCCCGCGACTCGTTCCAGGACTCCGCCACCGCCCTGGAGGACTGGGCGGCCTACATGGAGCGCAAGCAGAAGGCCGCCGTCAAGTTGGAGGCCCAGGCCGCCGAGATCGACGACCAACTGGGCAAGGCGCACGACAAGGTCAACAAGCTCGACCGGGCTGACCAGGACACGAAGGACGCCAAGGACCACAAGGACAAGGTCCAGGACGCCAACCGCGCGGTGAACGCCAAGTCGTTGGAGCTGGATGAACTGCGCCGCAAGGGTCGCAGGCTCGCCAAGGACTACCAGGAGTACGGCAAGGGCACAGCCGAGCGCCTGAAGACCGCGATGGACGTCGCCCCGAACGAACCCGGCGCCTGGGAGAAGCTCGGCCACGCGATCGAAGACCTCGGAAAGGCGCTGGCGGACCTGCCGGGCCAAGTGGGAGAACTCCTGTCCGAAATCGGCAACTGGATCAAGGACCACGCGGACTGGATCACCGTCGCGGCCTCCGTCGTCGGCGTCATCGCCATCTTCTGCCCCGTACTCGCTCCGCTGGCCGTCGGACTGAGCGCCGTCGCGCTCTTCGCGCATGCGGCGTCCTACGGCTGGAGCGGACTCATGCCACCCACCGGTGAGAACATCGGCAACTGGCTCACGCTGGGCGGCGACGCACTCGGCATGGTGCCTGGCGCAGCAGGGGTCAAGGCCGGTTGGAAAGCCGGACGAGCAGCTGGTGGTTTCGCCAAGGGCAGCAGAGTCGGGATCAAGACGGCCGCTTCAGCGACGAAACAACTGGCGAAGGAGGCGGACCCGGTCGTGAGAGCAATCGACAAACCGGTGATGGCCGTTGCCTCCAAGCTCGGAGTCTCACGCAATGCCGCCCTGACCGCCACGGAATACATCCAGGCCGGAACCAACCTTACGCTGACGGCCCCGACCGCGATCAACGCCTATAAGAAAACCGCCAGCGGGACCAACGCCGCCACGTGGGGCACCGGCGCGGCCAACATCGCCGTGGGCACCAGCGGCGGTAAGTTCGGCGGAGCCGTCGCCATCGGCAGCCTCATTGGCCTGGGCGGCTGGGAGGTAACGAAATGACGGAATCCGTCGCGGCTGCCCCCTCCTCCGCAGACGTGGCCGACCTGTGGTTCGAACTTCCGCCTGGCTTCCTCGCGTTCGATCTCACGGAGGACTCCGAGGCACGCATGATGAAGATGGCGGATGCCACTGACTCGCTGTTCTCCGCCGCTGCGCCTGAACAGAAGTTCAGCCTCGTCGTGTCAAGTGAGACTGTCCTACAGGTGATGATCTCGGCGGGCGCAGGGCATGTGTCGAGTTGCTTCCTGCGCATGCCGGACGGTGCGCTGTCCCAAGGCACACTGTGTGTACTCGTCGAGAGACCTGAGGTCGGCCCGGAGAACCAGGACAGACAGGGGACAGCGAAGCGTACGGCGGTTCAGTGGCGCGAGATGTATCCGGACGCCGAGGTCGGTCTGATCATGCTGCCGTACGGCCCTTCCGCCCTGTGCATCCGTGATCAGGATCTGCTCGTCCCAGGCGCGTTCTTCGGCCTGGACGACCCTGTACCCGCCACGGTCCGACAGGTGCAGTTCTGCGTGCCTTTGAAGACCGGCCCCGGTTCGGCTCTGTTCGTCTTCACGACCGAGGACGTCGAGCACTGGGCCGAGTACCTCGATGTGCTGAGCGGCATCATGAAGTCGGTCTCCGTGGATGAACCGGACGAGGAGAACACGCGGCCGATCGACAGTCCAGGTGCTGAGGGGATGGCGAAACAAGCATGAGCGCTGGTACGCGATACCGCATTCCTATGGCTGTCGCCGTCGGCTGCTACGTGCTCACAGTGATCGCGGGGATGTTCTTCCTGACGGACAGCCTCGGGCCCGTTCTCCAGGTCCTCGTATGGATTGTGAACGGCGTTCTTCTCATCCTGCTCATCGAGAGGCTGGGGGCCACTGAATCGAGCCTGTACGCTGCGCTGTTCATCGTGATCGTGTCCGCGCTGGCCGTACACACCATCGGCATGGCTCGCGACGACCTGACCCTTCAGCACCGCGGCGAAAGGGTCAGTGCCACGGTCGTGAAGGAATGGCTTGATCCGCCGCAGGGGCGCAAGGGCCAGCTCTCTCACTACCGGCTGCAACACCAGGACGGCACCAGGGTCCCGGGACCCGACATGCAAACGACATCCGATCTCTACGACGTCGGCCAGGTTTTGACAGTCATCGAGGACCCCAAGGGCAAACTCAGCCCTCGCACACCTGGACAAGCCGACCCCACGGCTGAGTTGCTGGGTGCCGGTGCACTCGCCCTTGCCGCACTGGGGTCTGTCGCTTGGATGACGTGGCGAGGGTCGGACACCGCGAAACGGCGGGTCCCAGGAAAGCCGTCGGCCGGGATGCGGAAGGTGTACAAGGCCGTCACCCGCGACCACAGCTTGCCGGAAGAGCAGGAGGCCAAGCTGCGCGAGGCGTTGCGTACCTACCCCGTCGACCGTCGTGGCTACATCAAGGTGCCCCCGGAGGACTACCCCGACCTGTCGCAGCAGCGGGCGGCCCGCATCGCCTGGGAGATGGGGCTGCGCGCTGAAGCGTGGGGGAACAAGGGGTCGTGGCGGTTCAAGGAGAGCGTGGTCGAGGAGGTGCCGCTCGACTGAGCCGGAGGGGCTACTGGGGATCGTCCGGGTCCGAGGGGGTTTCCCAGTGGAAGGACGCCAGGGTGACGTGGTCCTCGTCCTGTTCCGTGTCGTCGTCCTGCTCGCGGCGGGTCAGGTGGCCGAGGACGACGATGGCGCCGAGCAGCAGGCTGATCAGGCAGATCAGGGCGAGGACGAGCGTGGCCAGGCTCAGCAGGGTGTTGCCGACCAGGTGGGCCAGTATTCCGATCGGGTCCAGGCATCCGCACGCCAGCATGCCGATACGTTCCCCGCCGGCGGCGCGGTCGGGACGCCGCGTTGCCGATCCGTGCTCCGAAAGTGCCCGGGCCGCGATGCCCCGCCGTGGGCCCGTGAGTCCGCCGGAGCGGGGGCGCGGGCTCGTAGCCTGTGACGCATGGGTGATCTCTTTCTCGTACGGCACGGGGAGACCGAGTGGTCGCGGTCCGGGCGGCACACCGGGTGGACGAACGTGCCGCTCACCGAACACGGGCGGGAGGAGGCGCGGCGGCTGGTGCCGTTGATCCGCTCGCACCGCATCGGGGCCGCGTTCGTCAGCCCGTCGCAGCGGGCGCGGGAGACGGCCGAGCTGATCGGCGTCCACGACGCGCGGGTCGACGCGGATCTGCGGGAGTGGGACTACGGCGGCTACGAGGGCGTCACGACCGTCGAGATCCAGCGGACGCGGCCCGGCTGGTTCCTGTTCACGGACGGGGTCGCCCCGGGGCCGCCGGAGCATCCCGGGGAGAGCGTGGAGCAGGTCGGGGAGCGGGCCGACCGGATGCTGGGCAAGGTGGACGCCGCGCTCGCCAACACCGAGGGGGCCGTCCTGCTGGTGGCCCACGGGCACTTCCTGCGGGTGCTCACCGCCCGGCGCCTCGGGCTGCCGCCGTCGGCGGGCGCGCTGTTCCAGCTGGCCACGGGAACGGCGTGCCGGCTGGGCACGGAGCACGGGCGGCCGGTGATCGCGGGCTGGAACATCCGGGCGACCCCGTCGGCGTAAGCGGCCGCGGCTCGTTGTCGGACCCGGGTCGTAGTCTTCGAATGGGCCGTTCGACGGCTGTTCGACGATTCGGGGAGGCCGCGCCGTGACACGACCGCCTACCGCCGCGCAGCGCCGCGTCATCGACGCCGCCGACCCCGTGACCGGCCGGCTCAGGGGTACGGATGCGCAGCTCGCCGCGCTGGTGAAGCGGGGGCTCGCCTTCCGGCACCCGCGGCCGCCGCACGACCACTTCCTCACCCCGGCCGGGCATCGGATACGGGAGGCGGAGGAGGCAGCGGCGGCCGCGGAAAGGGCGCCCGACGTCGGGGAGGCGCCCGCCGGTACCGGCGTTTTCTCCGCCCGCGTCGGCGGTGAGGAGGACCCGTACGACGCTCCCGGGCGGGTGCGCGAGGTGCACAGCGCCTGGCAGGGGCTGCTGGAGCTGCGCCGGATGACCAATCCGGACGGTGCCGTCGAACGGCCCTGCGGCTGGGAGCGCGCGCATCTGGTGCGGGCCGCCGCGCTCGCCCTGGAGGCGGCGGGGCAGCGGCCCGCGGGGCCGGACGCGGACGGTTACCGGGTACGGGCCACCCCGCAGCCGGAGGCGGTCGCGGTGTACGGGCCGGACGGCGCGGCGCTGTGTGCGTGCGCGGCCGCGCTGGAGCGGGCGGGCTGGCAGGCCGGGGAGTACACCGAGCCCAGGACCAGGGCCCGGTACCTGCTGGCGTCGCCGCGCAGGGTGTGACGGACATGCCAGGATCGGTGGGTTCGAGCGCGTACGAGAAGGGGACGCAGTGAGCGAGCCGTTTTCCGTCCGGGTGACCGTCCGCGGTTACGAGACCGATGTGCAGGGGCACCTCAACCAGGCCGTGTACCTCAACTACGCGGAGCACGCCCGCTGGTCGTTGCTCCAGGCGGCCGGGATCAGCCAGGCGGGCCTCGTGTCCGGTGGCGTGGGGCCGGTGGTCCTGGAGACGACCATCCGCTACCTGCGGGAGTTGCTGGCCGGCGACGAGGTCGACGTGACCTGCGCCTTCGAGTGGGGCGCGGGCAAGACCTTCCGGATCCTCCAGACGATCCGGAAGGCCGACGGCACGGTGGCGGCCGAGATCGACGCGGTCGGCGGCCTCCTGGACCTCAGGGCGAGGAGACTGGTGCCCGCCCCGCACGACCGCTTCAAGCAACTGGCGACGGAACCCGGCCTGTTCGGGCTGTGAGGCACACGGCGGGAGGGGCACGGCACGACGGCCGTACCCCTCCCGAAGATCGGCGCGGCGGCCGTACCCCTCCCGAAGATCGGCGCGGCGGCCGGACCCCAGCCAAGGATCCGCGCGGCGGCCGGACCCCTGCCAAGGGCCCGCGCGGCGGCCGGACCCCTCCCGAGGATCAGCGCGCCACCGCGATCTCCTCCCCTGCCTCCATCGGATGGGTGACGTCCTGGGCGTCCACCGACCCGGGCCTGCCCAGGTGGTTGAAGACGAAGTTGAGCAGGACGGCCGCGACGCAACCGGTGGAGATGCCGGAGTCGAGCACGATCCGGGCGGTCTCCGGGAAGGCGTGGTAGAAGTTCGGCGCCGTGATCGGGATGATGCCGACGGCGATCGAGACGGCGACGATCAGGACGTTGTTGTCCTTGTCGAGACCGGCCCGGGCCAGGGTCTGGATGCCGCTGGCGGCCACCGAGCCGAACAGGACCACGCCCGCGCCGCCGAGCACGGGGCGCGGTACGACGGCGATGAGCGAGGCGGCCACCGGGCACAGGCCCATCAGGACCAGGAAGCCGCCGCCGAAGGCCACCACGAAGCGGCTGCGGATCCGGGTCATGGCCACCAGGCCGATGTTCTGCGCGAAGGCGCTGCACATGAAGCCGTTGAACAGGGGGCTGACGGCGGAGCCGAGGGTGTCGGCGCGCAGGCCGGCGGCGATCGTCTTCTCGTTAGCCGGGCGGTCGACGATCTCACCGAGGGCCAGCATGTCCGCGGTGGACTCGGTCATCGAGACCACCATCACCACGCACATCGACAGGATCGCGGCGACCTGGAACTGCGGCGCGCCGAAGTGGAACGGGGTCGGGAAGCCGACCACCTGGGCGTCCGCCACCGGGCCGAAGTCCGTGACCCCGAACGGGATCGCTATGACCGTGCCGGCGATCAGGCCGAGCAGGACCGCGATCTGCTTGACGAAGCCGCGGGTGAAGCGGCGCAGCAGCAGGACGATGACCAGGGTGATGCCGGCCAGGGTGAGGTTCGTCGCCGAACCGTAGTCGTGCGCGGCCGGATTGGGGCCCTGGGCCCAGCCGAAGGAGACGGGCAGCAGGGAGACACCGATCAGGGTGATCACGGTGCCAGTGACCACCGGCGGGAAGAAGCGGATCGCCTTGCAGAAGATCGGCGCGGCCAAGAAGCCGAGGACGCCTGCCACGATCACCGCGCCGAAGATGATCGGCAGGGCGTCGGACTTGTCCTTGGTGGAGGCGACGATCGCCGTCATGGGGGCGACACCGGCGAAGGTGACGCCGTTGACGAAGGGGAGCCGGGCGCCGATCTTCCAGATGCCGAGGGTCTGCAGGAAGGTGGCGAGGCCGGCCGTGAACAGGCAGGCCCCGGTGAGGAAGGTCAGTTCGGTGCCGGACAGGCCGACGGCCGCGCCGACGATCAGGGGCGGGGCGACCACACCCGCGTACATGGCGGCCACATGCTGCAGGCCGCTGGTCGCCATCTTCAGGATGGGCAGTTTCTCGTCCACGGGATGGATGGTGGACTCGGCTGGCTGTCGTGCCTCGTCACGGGGCGTGGGGTGAGCGGTCACGGCGGCTCCTCCGGTCGGTTGAACACGTCGTCTTCGACGTGGGTGTCAAGGAGGTGGTGCGTGGTCGTGCGGGACCGGGGACGGGCCCTCGGTGAGGCCCGCGGGGCGAACGGAGACCGTTCCGGGGCGCGTGTCCAAGCGCGCCCCGGAGCCGGCCCGCCGCGGACCCCGCTCGGGTCCGCGGCTACCGGCCGGGAGCCGTCCCTCCCGGCCGGAGTTCCTCAGTCGGTCAGCTCTGCGCGGTGATCCGCGCCAGCCGCTGTGCTTCGGCCCGCGTGGCGCGGGCGATCGCGTCCTCGTCGGCCGTCAGCAACCGACCGTCCTCGACGATCTGCCGCCCGTCCACGAAGGATGCGGTGACCGGTGCCGCCGCGCCGAGGACCAGGGCGGTCACCGGGTCGGCGATCGAGGCGTGGGCCAGCGTGTCCATCCTCCACAGCACCAGGTCGGCCAGCTTGCCCGGCTCCAGCGAGCCGATCTGGCCGGCCCGGCCGAGCACCCGGGCGCCGCCGTAGGTGCCCAGGCGCAGCGCCTGGCGGGCGTTCAGGGCCGCCTCGCGGTGTGCGCCGAGGCGGTTGATCAGCAGGGCGTTGCGCAGTTCGGTGTGGAGTTCGCCGGACTCGTTGGAGGCGGTCCCGTCGACACCGAGGCCGACCGGGACGCCGGCCGCCAGCATGTCGGGGACCCGGGCGATTCCGGCCGCCAGGCGGGCGTTGGAGGAGGGGCAGTGCGCCACACCGGTCTTCGTGCGGGCGAAGGCGGCGATGTCGGAGTCGTTCATGTGGACGCAGTGCGCCATCCACACGTCCTCGCCCAGCCAGCCCGTGGACTCGAAGTAGTCGGTGGGGCCCATGCCGAACAGCTCGTGGCAGAACTTCTCCTCCTCGACCGTCTCCGAGCCGTGGGTGTGCAGCCGTACGCCGAGCCGGCGGGCCAACTGCGCGGCCTGCTGGAGCAGTTCGGTGGAGACGGAGAACGGGGAGCAGGGGGCGACGGCGACCTGCGTCATGGCGTCGAAGGAGGCGTCGTGGTGCCGCCGGACGGTCTCCTCGGTGGCGGCGAGCGCGCCCTGGAGCGTCTCCACCGCGAAGTCCGGCGGCAGTCCGCCGTCCTTCTCGCCGCGGTCCATCGACCCGCGGGCCAGGGTGAACCGCACGCCCATCTCGCGGGCCGCCCGGATGATCGCGCCGGACAGGTCTCCGGAGCCGTGCGGGAAGACGTAGTGGTGGTCCATGGCGGTGGTGACGCCGCCGCGGGCCATCATCGCCAGCGACCCCTGGGCCGCCGCGTACACCATCTCCTCGTCGATGCGCGCCCACGTCGGGTAGAGCGCGACGAGCCAGTCGAACAGATTGTGGTCGGTGGCCAGGCCCCGGGTGATCCACTGGTAGAAGTGGTGGTGGGTGTTGACCAGACCGGGCGTGGCCAGATGGCCGCTCGCGTCGATCCGGCGCACCACGTCCTTCAGCCCCTCGGGGGCCTTGCCCGCGCCGACCGACTCGATCCGGTTGCCGGCGAGGACGAGGTGTCCGGAGGCGTACTCGGTGTCGTCCGCGTCCACGGTCGCGATCGCGCAGTTCTCGATGACGATGCGCTGGGCTGCCGATGGTGCCATTGCGCTTCCTTGTCGTTGGTGGCGGCCCGTGGACGTGGGACGTCCACGGGGAGGGCACGGCAGGACCCTAGGAGGATTTGAGTGCCGGAGCGGTGCTGCTCCGGGTGCCGAGGTGGTGGAAGAACAGGTTGAGCATGACGGCGACGATGGCGCCGGCGCTGATTCCGGAGCCGAGGACGGTCTGCGCCCAGGCGGGGAACTGGGTGTAGAAGGTGGGCGCGGCCAGCGGGATGATGCCGGCGCCGAGGGCCACGGCGACCAGGATGATGTTGGAGCTGTCGTCCAGTCCGGCCTCGGACAGGGTGCGGATGCCGCTGACGGCGATCGAGCCGAACAGCACGATGCCCGCGCCGCCGAGGACCGGCATGGGGACCAGGGAGACGACCGCGCCGAGGACCGGGAAGGCGCCGAGGACCAGCAGGGCGGAGCCGGCGACGGCGACGACGTAGCGGCTGCGTACCCGGGTCAGTGAGACGACGCCGACGTTCTGGGCGAAGGCGGAGGTGGGGAAGCCGCCGAAGACGGGGCCGAGCAGGGTGGCGAGGCCGTCGGTGCGCAGGCCGCGGGTGATGGTCCGGGCGTCGGCGCGGCGGTCGCAGATCTCGCCGAGGGCGAGCATGCCGGCGCTGGACTCGGTCATCAGCACCAGCATCACGATGCACAGCGACAGGATGGCCGCGGGCTGGAAGACGGGGGCGCCGAAGGCGAAGGGGGTGGGCAGCGCGGCGACCGGGGCGGACGCGAGGCCGCGGAAGTCGGCCATGCCGAACGGAAGGGCGGCCAGGGTGCCGATGAGCAGTCCGAACAGCAGGGCGACCTGCTTGACGAAGCCCTTGCCGAAGCGCTGGATCAGCAGGATGACCGCGAGGGTGAACGCGGCGAGGGCGAGGTTCCTCATGGAGCCGAAGCCGGCGGCGGTCTTGTCGCCTCCCTGCGCCCAGCCGACGGGCACGGGCATCAGGGTGACCCCGATGAGGGTGATCACCACGCCGGTGACCAGTGGCGGGAAGAACTTCAGCAGCCGTCCGAAGAACGGGCCGACGGCCAGGCAGAAGGCGCCGGCGATCATCACCGCGCCGTAGATCGCGGGGAGTTGGTGGCCCTTGGCGTTGTTCTCGGCGATGGCGAGGATGGGGGCGATGCCGGCCGAGGAGGCGGCGTTCACGAACGGCAGGCGGTTGCCCACGAGTTGCCTGACGCCGATGGTCTGGAGGATCGTCGCGACGCCGGCGATCAGCAGGCTGGCGGCGATGAGCCGGGTGCGGCCCGCGATGTCGAGTCCGCAGGCCTGGCCGATGATGAGCGGAGGGGTGACAACGCCCGCGTACATGGCGGCGATGTGCTGGAGTGCGGCGGGGACGAGCCGCGAGGGGTGGAGTTTCTCGTCGACCGGGTGCACGGACGTGACGGCGTCCTCGGTGTGCACCGGCGGGGTGGAACACGGGCCTTCGACAGGCCCTTGAGCAGGCAGTGCCATTTCGTTCCCTCCGGTGTGGCGCGCCACCGGTCCGGAGAGCGGGTCCGGTGGCGCGCGTCCCGCGTCAGAGGTTGGTCATGTCGACCGGGATGAGCTGCTCAGCGCCGTCCCGCAGGATGGTGGCCTCGATCAGGCCATAGGGGCGGTCGGCGGCGTAGTAGACGGCGCCGTCCTTGGCATCGTTTTCGATCCCGAAGGGCGACAGGTCCGAGCGGAAGTGGTGCTTGTTGGGCATCGAGAAGCGGATCTCGTCGACCTCATCGCGGGAGTTCAGCACCCGCACACCCATCTCGAAGAGGGTCTGCTGGAGCGAGTACGAGTAGGTCTCGGCGAACGCCTGCAGCGCGTGCTTGCGCACCCCGTTGTACGAGCGCTCCCAGTCAGGGGCGTGCGAGTCGATGCCGTTCCAGTTGTGCCGCCACCAGGTGGAGACGGTGGTGGCGAGGATGCGGTCGTGGTCCTCCTCAAGGGAGGTGTACTTGTCCTTCAGGAAGCCGAAGAACTCGGAGTTGGTCGAGTTCAGGACGGTCAGGTCCTTGAACCCGGAGAGCACCTGGATTCCGTGGCCGTCGTAGGTGATCTGCGCGACGCGGGTCTCCTGGCCCTTGCGGACGAAGGAGTGGGCGATCTCGTCCGAGCCGACGAAGCGCGCGCCGGACTGCGAGGTCTCGATCCGCTCCCAGGCGTACTCTTCGACGCGGATGCGGGCCCGGTGGATGGGCTCGGTGCTGTCCACGAAGTGGCGGGCGAGCTTGACACCGAAGTCCTCGGCGCTCTGGATCCCGTGTTCCTTGGCGAAGGCGAACACCGTGTTCTTGGTGGTGTCGGTCGGCAGGACGTTCGCGTTGGAACCGCTGCGGTGGACCTCCTCCATGTCGCCGGAGAGGGCGATGGAGACGTTCAGGTCCTTGATGTGGTGCGTGTCGCCGTCACGCGTGATCTTGACGACTCGGTTCTCGGCCTTGCCGTACTGGTTCTGTCCCAGGACGAAACGGGTCATGGTGTCGGTCAGCTCCCTCGGTAAACGGAGTAGCCGAACGGGTTGAGCAGCAGCGGAACGTGGTAGTGCTCACCGGGCACCACCGCGAAGGCGATGGTGACCTCGGGGAAGAACACCGGCCGGCCGTTCTCGCTGTCCCGGAGCGCGGGGGCGTCCTGCTGGGCCGCGGCTTGTTTCTTGGCGAAGTACGTCTCGGTGTCGAACTCGAGCCGTACGTGGGTGGTGCCCTCCGGCAGCGCCGGAAGGTCCTTGCACCGCCCGTCGGCGTCGGTCGAGGATCCGCCGAGCGCCCGCCAGTCCGCGTCACGGCCCGAACGGGCCAGGATGTGGACGGCGACGCCCTGGGCGGGGCGGCCGGCGGAGGTGTCCAGGATGTGCGTGGACACGGAGGCGGTGGTCTCGGTGCTCATGGTTTCCTCTTCGGGCGTCTTCTCAGGCGTCTGCGAGCAGTCGGGCGAGCCGGATGCGGTTGATCTTCCCCAGTTCGCTGCGGACGATCTCGCGTTCCTGCTCCGGCGCGTTGCCGATCCGCTCCTTGAGCGCGTCGCGCATCTGCTCGCCGGTCCGGCCGGTGGCGCAGATGAGGAAGACGTGGCCGAACTTGTCCTGGTAGGCCAGGTTGAGGTCGAGCATCTCGGCCTTGAGTTCCTCGGAGGCGCCGGCCATACCGCGCTGTTCGCGGGCCGAGGCCGGGTCGCCGGGCTTGGGACGGCCTATCGGCGGGTGGCCGGCCATCGCCTCCCCGAGGTCCGCGGGGGTCAGCTCCGCCATGGCGGCGTCGCTCGCGGCTTCGAGGTCGTCGGGGGTGTCGCAGGGCCGGGCCGCCAGCAACCGCTCGGCCCACGCCGTGCTGGCGCACGCCTCCAGAAGGGCCGCTCGGGCCGCGTCTTCGGGGAGGGCGTTGAATCGGGCGAGGCCCGGTGGCGTTGAGGTCGAAGTCACGGGAGCCTCCGTGGGCTGTTGACGGCCTTCGCGTTGAACGGGCTGCGCATAGCTAACGCCCTGACGAACACCGCGTCAACAGTTTGTTGAAAAATCCGGGACGCCGGGCCCGGTGGCGGCTCAGCCCTGCTTGTCGCGGTTGAGGTAGTTGTAGACGGTGAAGCGGCTGACGCCCAGCGCGCTCGCCACGGTCTCCACCCCGTGCCGGACGGAGAAGGCGCCGCGCGCCTCCAGCACCCGCACGACCTCCTGCTTGGCCTTGCGGTCCAGGTCCGCGAGCGGCATGCCCTGCCTGCGCTCCATGGCGGCCAGGATGTGGTCCAGCGAGTCGGCGAGCTGCGGCAGGCGTACGGCGACGGCGACGGCACCCTCCCAGGAGAGCACGACGTCGTCGGGGCCGGCCTCGTCGGGCGGGAGCATCCGGCCGCCGATCGCGTCGACCAGCGGCTTCAGGGCCGCGATGAAGGGCTCCTCCCCGATCACCTGACGTCCTCCCCGATCACGGTGACCTGAAGGGAGATCCGGGTGGCGCCGGCCCCGAGGGTCCTGCGCAGCAGGGCGTCCACGGCGTCCAGGACGGCGTCGGCGCCCCCCTCGGCCGTGTTGCCGAACGGGCCGACGTCCACGGCGTCCAGTTCGGCGGCCTCGACGACCTCCCGCGCCACCACCGCGTGCGCGGGGGCCTCGTCCAGGTCGAACGGTTCGGTCGTGAACTCCACTCTCAATCGCACGCGCACAACCTAACGCGCGGGCCGCTTTCCGGGCAGTCCCGGCGACCGGGATCCACACAGGAGCCCACACCCTCTTGACAAGCCGCGACACCCCCCGGCAGTCTTCCATTACGCAGAAACGAACTTCCACTATACGGAATACGGCGACAACGGAAGGGAGCGCGGCCCTGATGGGATTCGCAGACCAGCGCTTCAACGTCAACCTGTCGATCCTCTTCACGGAACTCCCGCTCCTGGAGCGGCCGGCGGCCGCCGCCGCGGCCGGCTTCACCGCGGTCGAACTGTGGTGGCCGTGGATCGACTCCCCCACCCCGGAGCGTTCCGAGACCGATGCCCTGAAGAAGGCGATCGAGGACGCGGGCGTACAGCTCACCGGCCTGAACTTCTACGCGGGCAAGCTCCCGGGCCCCGACCGTGGCGCACTGTCCGTCCCCGGTGAGGAGTCGGAGAGGTTCCGCTCCAACATCGACGTGGCCGCGGACCTCGCCCAGTCCCTCGGCTGCACGGCCCTGAACGCCCTGTACGGCAACCGGGTCGAGGGTGTGGACCCGGCCGAGCAGGACGCGCTCGCGCTGGACAACCTGGTCCTCGCGGCCCGGGCCGCCGACCGGATCGGCGCGATCCTGCTGATCGAGGCGCTGAACAAGCCGGAGTCACCGCTGTACCCGCTGGTGAGCGCGCCCGCCGCCGTCGAGGTGGTGGACAAGGTGAACGCGGCGTCGGGCCTCGGCAACGCCAGGTTCCTGATGGACCTGTACCACCTGTCCATGAACGGCGAGGACCTGCCGTCGGTGATCGAGCGGTACGCCGCGCGGACCGGCCACGTCCAGATCGCCGACAACCCCGGCCGCGGCGCGCCCGGCACGGGCTCGCTCCCGCTGGAGGACCTCCTCGACCAGCTGGGGAAGGCCGGTTACGACGGCTGGGTCGGCCTGGAGTACAAGCCGGGCGACAGGCCGAGTGCCGAGGCCTTCGCGTGGCTGCCGGCCGGGGCCCGAGCGGCACGCTGACCAGCCCGGGCACCTCCCAGGGCCCCGACTCCCAGACGCAGCACAGAAGTTAGAGAGGCACCCGCACATGACCACCACCCTTCCCAAGGTTGCCTGGGTCGGCCTCGGCATCATGGGCTCCCCCATGTCCGAGAACCTGATCAAGGCGGGCTACGACGTCACCGGCTACACGCTGGAGCAGGCGAAGCTGGACCGGCTGGCCGCCGCGGGCGGCACTGCGGCGGGCTCGATCGCCGAGGCGGTCCGGGACGCCGACGTGATCATCACGATGGTGCCCGCGTCGCCGCAGGTCGAGGCCATCGCGTACGGCCCGGACGGCATTCTGGAGAACGCGCGCTCCGGCGCTCTGCTGATCGACATGTCCTCGATCACCCCGCAGACCTCGATCGACCTGGCCGCCGCCGCCACGGACAAGGGCATCCGGGTCCTGGACGCCCCTGTCTCCGGCGGTGAGGCGGGCGCCGTCGAGGCGGTGCTGTCGATCATGGTCGGCGGCGAGCAGGCCGACTTCGACACGGCCAAGCCGCTCTTCGACGCCCTGGGCAAGACCATCGTGCTGTGCGGCCCGCACGGCTCCGGCCAGACCGTGAAGGCCGCCAACCAGCTGATCGTCGCCGTGAACATCCAGGCGTGCGCCGAGGCCGTGGTCTTCCTGGAGAAGTCGGGCGTGGACCTGAAGGCGGCGCTGGACGTCCTCAACGGCGGCCTGGCCGGCTCGACCGTGCTGACGCGGAAGAAGGACAACTTCCTCCAGCGGGACTTCAAGCCGGGCTTCCGCATCGACCTGCACCACAAGGACATGGGCATCGTGACGGACGCGGCCCGCACCGTCGGTGCCGCCCTGCCCGTCGGCGCGGTGGTCGCCCAGCTGGTGGCCTCCCTGCGCGCGCAGGGCGACGGCGGCCTGGACCACTCGGCCCTGCTGCGGGCCGTGGAGCGCCTGTCGGGCGCCCAGGTCTGACGGACCCCAGACCTCCGGACGGCGCCGCCGCCGACACCAGTCATGTCGCGCCCAGGCGGCGGCGCCGTCCGGATCCACCACCTCTTGTTCAACAAACTGTTGACGCGCCGATCACACCGATCCTAGGCTCCACGCCAGCGGAAACTCCACGAAGCGGAAACGTATTTCCGCTGCTCCTCTGCACGGAAGGTCCCTGATGTCGAAGCGCGTCCTCACGACCGAGTCCGGCGCCCCGGTCGCCGACAACCAGAACTCCGCCTCCGCCGGTATCGGCGGCCCCCTCCTCCTCCAGGACCAGCACCTGCTGGAGAAGCTGGCGCGCTTCAACCGCGAGCGCATTCCGGAGCGCGTGGTGCACGCCCGCGGCTCCGGCGCCCACGGCCACTTCGAGGTGACCGACGACGTCACCGGCTACACCCACGCCGACTTCCTGAGCACGGTCGGCAAGCGCACCGAGGTGTTCGCGCGCTTCTCCACGGTGGCGGACTCCCTCGGCGGCGCGGACGCGGTGCGCGACCCGCGCGGTTTCGCGGTGAAGTTCTACACCGAGGAGGGCAACTACGACCTCGTCGGCAACAACACGCCGGTGTTCTTCGTCAAGGACCCGGTGAAGTTCCCCGACTTCATCCACTCGCAGAAGCGCGACCCGTTCACGGGTCGCCAGGAGCCGGACAATGTCTGGGACTTCTGGGCGCACTCCCCCGAGGCCACGCACCAGGTGACCTGGCTGATGGGCGACCGCGGCATCCCTGCCTCGTACCGCCACATGAACGGCTACGGCTCGCACACCTACCAGTGGACGAACGCCGACGGCGAGGCCTTCTTCGTCAAGTACCACTTCAAGACCAACCAGGGCATCCGCTGCCTGTCCACCGAGCAGGCCCAGGAGATCGCGGGCACGGACCCGGCCTCCCACCAGACGGACCTGCTCCAGGCGATCGAGCGCGGGGTACACCCGTCCTGGACGCTGTACGTCCAGATCATGCCGGCGGCCGAGGCGGCCGACTACCGCTTCAACCCCTTCGACGTGACCAAGGTCTGGCCGCACAAGGACTACCCGCTGCGGCGGGTGGGCCGGCTGGTCCTGGACCGCAACCCGGACAACGTGTTCGCCGAGGTCGAGCAGGCCGCGTTCTCCCCGAACAACTTCGTGCCGGGCGTCGGCCCGTCGCCGGACAAGATGCTCCAGGGGCGGCTGTTCGCCTACGCCGACGCCCACCGCTACCGCCTGGGCGTCAACCACACCCAGCTCGCGGTGAACGCCCCGAAGGCCGTGCCCGGCGGCGCGGACAACTACGGCCGTGACGGCCTCATGGCGTCCAACTCCCAGGGCCGGTATGCCAAGAACTACGAGCCGAACTCCTACGACGGCCCCGTCGAGACCGGCCGTCCGCTGTCGGCCCCGCTGGCGGTGACGGGCCACACGGGCACCCACGCGGCGCCCCCGCACACCAAGGACGACGACTTCTTCCAGGCCGGCGAGCTGTACCGGCTGATGTCAGAGGAGGAGAAGCGGCGTCTGGTCGCGAACATCGCCGGCGGCCTCTCGCAGGTCTCCCGCGACGACGTGATCGAGAAGAACCTCGCGCACTTCCACGCCGCCGACCCGGACTACGGCAGGCGCGTGGAGGAGGCGGTACGCGCCCTGCGCGAGGAGTGACACCAAGAGCCGCGTACGGGGTCCGCCGGGAGGTCATGCCCCGGACCCCGTACGCATACGGCCCGCCCGGGCCGTCGGACGACCCGGATGAGGGGTGGCCGTCCGATGGCCGTGCGGGCGCGTGGACCGCGGCGGCGTGCGAGCCAGTGCGGTGGTGAAGGCGACGGAGCGTTCTCCCGACCGGAGAGAGGGCGTCCCGGAGCCGTCGCACCCGCCGCGGTCCCGGCCACCCGCCTCGCGCAGAACGGTTCTGCCGCGAGGCCCCTGATCCCGTCCGGCGGCGCGAATGTCCTGTCGCGCCCAGTCTCGCGCCGTCGGACGGCAACCAAGCGGACCGGAGGAGGAGCGCCGGACCCGGGTCGGAACCCGGGTCCGGCGCTCCTCGTCGTCCACCTGGTCCCGGTGTCCCCGGGGTGCGGACCGGGGACCGGCGCAGGAGGCTGAGGACCAGGAGGCTGAGGACATGGACAACCCCACGAAGTATCCGCACATCGTGGTGCACGCACCGGCCCTGGACGGCTCCCGGCGGGTGACCGAGGGCGACGTGACCCTCGGACTCGCGTCCCACCTGGACGACGTGGTCGAAATCCTCCGGCTGGCCGACCTGGACCGCGTAGAGGTGGAGGAGAGCGACCTCATCGAATGGCAGGGCGGCGGCCCCGAAACCTGGCCGGGCCTACCGGAACACGACGACACCTGAACGCACGGCGCAGCCGGGCCACCGGACGGCCGGAGGACGAGCGGCCGGGGTGTCTACCGCAGTGGGCGTACCGCGGGTACGGCTTGCTCAAATCATGCTCTGAAGTAGGGGCGGCAGGTATCGGGTAGGCCCGGCTGCGGGCACATTCTCCTCGACGGGGCCCGCCGGTACGGGGGCGGCGGGCCCCGTGTTCCGGCCGCTGGGGGTGCCATGGACAGTGACGCAACGAACCGGCTCGCGCCGCACGAGATCGCGTTTCTAAGGGGCGGCCGCCGCGCCGCCGTCACGGTCGCCGTGCTCGCTCTGCAGGCGCGGGGAGCCGTCAAACCCGGACGCGGCGGCACGATGCGCACCGCGGGGCCGGCCCACGGCGCCAGGGCGGATCTCCCCGCCCTGACCCACCTGGCGAAGACCGTGCACGCCGCTCTCTACCGCCCCGCGGGCATGCGGCAGTTGCTGGACCGGGAGCCCGTCGCCCTCGCGCTGATCGACCTGCGCTACGAACTCACCGTCGCCGGGCTGCTGCGCGTCTTCCCGCCCGGGCGCACCCGGGCCGGCCGGCGGACCCTGCGGGACCTGCGGAACCGGCATCCGCTGCCCGCGAACGGAAGGGGCCTGTCGTTCGACGACCGGCTGCTGGCCGTGGCCCTGTACGGGGACCGGGCGCTGACCCGGCTCGTGCCGCGCTTCGCGCGGGAGGCGGGACTCCTCGGGCGGGGCGGGACGACCGAACGGGAGCTGCGGCAGTCCTGGGGCGGCGGCGGCTCGGGCGGGTTCAGCTGCGCCTCCGTGTGACGGTACCGAGGTACGCCAGAACAGCATGGGGACAGCATGAAGGGGACGGCCCGCTGCGGGCGGGCCGTCCCCTTCGATCGGCGTCCGTGCCTCAGACCTTCAGCGTCCTGATGGAGGTCGGGGCGTGGCCGGGCTCCGTGGCCACTTCCTCGAACTCGACGACGTTGCCGATGTCGTTGGTGCCCGACATCGAGATGTTGGTGACGCGCTCCAGGATCGCCTCGACGACGACCGGCACCCGGTGCTCGGCGGCGAGCTTCTTGGCCTCCTCGAGGGCGGCGCCGAGCTCATTGGGGTCGGTCACCCGGATTGCCTTGCAGCCCAGGCCCTCGGCGACCTTGACGTGGTCGACGCCGTAGACGCCCAGCTCGGGCGAGTTGATGTTCTCGAACTCCAGGTTGACCTGGAAGTCGATGTCGAAGGCCCGCTGCGCCTGGCGGATCAGGCCCAGGTAGGAATTGTTGACCAGCACATGGACGTAGGGGATCTTGTGCTGCGCGCCGACCGCCAGCTCCTCGATCATGAACTGGAAGTCGTAGTCGCCGGAGAGTGCGACGACGGACGCCTCCGGGTCGGCCTTGGCGACACCGAGCGCGGCCGGGACGGTCCAGCCGAGCGGCCCGGCCTGGCCGCAGTTGATCCAGTGCCGCGGCTTGAAGACGTGCAGCATCTGGGCGCCGGCGATCTGCGAGAGGCCGATGGTGGAGACGTACCGGGTCTCCGGGCCGAAGGCCTTGTTCATCTCCTCGTAGACGCGCTGCGGCTTGATCGGGATGTCGTCGAAGTGCGTACGGCGCTGCAGCTTAGCCCGCTTCTCCTGCGCTGCGTCCGCCCAGGCTGAGCGGTCGGGCAGCCGTCCGGCCGCCTTCAGCTCCCGCGCCACCTCGACGAACAGCTCCAGCGCGGCCTTGGCGTCGGAGGCGATGCCGTAGTCCGGGGCGAAGATCTTGCCGATCTGGGTGGGCTCGATGTCGACGTGGACGAACTTCCGGCCGGCCGTGTAGACGTCCAGCTTGCCGGTGTGGCGGTTGGCCCAGCGGTTGCCGATGCCGAGGACGAAGTCGGACTCCAGGAAGGTCGCGTTGCCGTAGCGGTGCGAGGTCTGGAGGCCGACCATGCCCGCGTTCAGCTCGTGGTCGTCGGGCAGGACGCCCCAGCCCATCAGGGTCGGGACGACCGGAGTGCCCGTCAGCTCGGCGAACTCCACGAGGAGTTCGGCCGCGTCGGCGTTGATGATGCCGCCGCCCGCGACGATCAGCGGCCGCTCGGACTCGTTGAGCAGCGCGATCGCCTTCTCGACCTGGGCGCGGGTCGCGGCCGGCTTGTAGACGGGCAGCGGCTCGTACGTCTCCGGGTCGAACTCGATCTCGGTGAGCTGGACGTCGATCGGCAGGTCGATCAGGACCGGGCCGGGCCGGCCGGAGCGCATCAGGTGGAAGGCCTGCTGGAAGACGCCGGGGACCTGCGCGGCCTCCAGGACGGTGACGGCCATCTTGGTCACCGGCTTGGCGATGGAGGCGATGTCGACAGCCTGGAAGTCCTCCTTGTGGATCACGGCGGTGGGGGCCTGGCCCGTGATGCACAGGATCGGGATGGAGTCGCCGGTGGCCGAGTACAGGCCCGTGATCATGTCGGTGCCGGCGGGGCCGGAAGTGCCGATGCAGACGCCGATGTTGCCCGCGTGGGTCCTCGTGTATCCCTCGGCCATGTGCGAGGCGCCCTCCACATGGCGGGCGAGGGTGTGGTTGATACCGCCGGACGCCTTGAGCGCCGCGTAGAAGGGGTTGATCGCGGCGCCCGGCACACCGAACGCGGCGGTGACGCCCTCGCGCTTGAGGATCTCAACTGCCGCACGGGCAGCGGTCATACGAGCCATCGAGTTCTCCTGCTTCGGCTGTCTTCGGCTGTCGGATTCGCACGCCCGTCGCGCCCCGCGGTTGTGACTCTTCCGTATAGCGGAAACTACTTTCTACGATCTGGAAGCAATGTAAGTGCGGCCCGCAAAGTGCGTCAAGAGTGGGCAAGGGGCGGCCTCGGATGGCGGAAACTCCGGGCGGGCGGGGGCTCGGCGGAGCCCCACGGGACGCTCCCCGACCGCCACCCCCGGTGCGACGCCCTGGAATGAGCCATGCCCGGGAGTGCCCCGCCGCGCCGTCCGACCTGCCGCCGCGCACACGTCCGTACGACTCCGCCCCGGCCGCGCGCCTGCGCGGCCGGGGCGGAGCCGCCGGCTGTGACGTTCGAGACGGCTGTCTGCTGGACGGCCGTCTATTCGTGGCCCGGACCGGGCCGAGCGGAGTCGTTCGAGGTCGTTCCGGGTTTGGTGTGGAGGACCTCGCGGGCCTGCTCGGCGGCGCGGGTGATGCTCTCGCTGATGAAGTCGAGGAAGCGGGCGATGTTCTCCAGGCGGGTGGCCGCGGGAGTGTGGGGGCCGAGCACGGCGACGCCCTGGCGTGCGGTCTCGACGAGCTGGTCGTTGGATCGGGCGCTGGCGATCGTCGCCTGGTAGAAGAGTTCGTCGTCGACGATGTAGCGGTCGCGGCGGCGCTCGTCGCGTTCTCGGCGGACGAGGCTCTGACTCTCCAGGAAGGCGATCGCCTTGGAGATGGACGCCGGGCTGACCTGGAGGCGCCGGGCGAGCTGGGACGCGGTGAGACTGCCGGCGTCGGTGGTGAACAGGCAGGTCAGCACCCGGGCCGTCATCTTGGGCAGGCCCGAGGCCATGAGGACGGTGGTGAGCGTCTCCTCGTACTCGGCCACGGCCTCGGCGTCGCGTCCGTGCGACTGGGGGACCGACTCCGACCCACGGGACGGGGCGGGCCCGCGCCGGCGAGCGCGGCGTTCGGTGGCGCGATGGGCCAGGTCGGCACGGTAGGCGGTGGGGCCGCCGTTGCGCATCACCTCACGCGTGACCGTCGAGGTCGGACGGTCGAGGCGGCGGGCGATCTCGGCGTAGGGGAGGCTGTCGGCCAGCCCCAGCGCGATCTGCCGGCGTTCCTGCTGGGTGAGCCTGCCTCCCGGCATCGCGATCTCCTTGGTGATCCTTCGTGGCGGTCCCCGCCCTCACCCTCACCCTAGCGTTCACTCATCACCCATTGCAACGCTCGGAGCAGCCGCCGTTGCGTTACCGGCGAGACCGTTGCAACAATTCCCAGGCCTTCACCTGCACTTTTGTCGATTCTGCGCAACGAATATGTTGATGGTTCTTGAAAAGCAACGTAGCGTTTCTGGCATCGGAAACAACGAGCCAGCACGGGAGAGCATGATGCAGAAGTTCGACACCCCCGCCCCGATCTCCGCCGTCCTGGACATCCCCGCCGGACGCGTCCAGTTCATCGCCGCCGACCGCGCCGACACCACCGTCGAGGTCCTGCCCGCCAACCCCTCCAAGAAGCGCGACGTCCAGACCGCCGAGCAGACCAGCGTCGCCTGCACCGACGGCGTCCTGCGGATCCACACCCCCGAGCCCAGGAACCAGGCCTTCGGCCCCTCCGGATCCCTGGAGGTCACCGTCCAGCTGCCCGCCGGCTCCCGCGTCGAGGGCAAGGCCGCCGGTTCCGAGCTCCGCGGCGTCGGCCGCCTCGGTGACGTCGTCTTCGAAGGCGCGTACCGCCAGATCAAGATCGACGAGGCCGCGAGCGTCCGCCTCACCGCGATCGACGGCGATGTCGAGGTCGGCCGGCTCGGCGGCCCCGCGGAGATCAGCACCGCGAGGGGCGACATCCGGATCACCGAGGCCGTGCGCGGCACGGTCGTGCTCCGCACCCAGTCCGGCGACATCTCGGTCGCCGCCACCGGCGGCGTCTCGGCCGCGCTGGACGCCGACACCGGCTACGGCCGCGTCAGCAACTCCCTCAAGAACGACGGCACCGTCGAACTCGACATCCGCGCCACCACCTCACAGGGCGACATCACCGCCCGCAGCCGCTGAAGGAGCGGCAACAGGCCCATCCGGCCGGGCCTGACGCGATCGAGAGCCTGCAGATCGAGGCGTTCGGCGGGCTGTTCCTTCCAGGCCGCCGTCCGGGATGTCGATGGCGGGGGCACCCCGCAGCCGGTGAACCGCACGGCCGGCGCCTCGGGCACCACAGGTGCGCGAGGCGCCGGCCGTCCGCTCACAGGGCGTACTTCTCGCGGAGTTCGATCTTGCGCACCTTCCCGGAGACGGTCATCGGGAAGGAGTCCAGGACCCGCAGCAGGCTGGGGATCTTGTAGTGGGCCAGCCGGCCCTCGCAAAAGGCCCGCAGGTCCTCCAGGGTCAGCGGATCGGCCGCGTCCAGCGGGATGACGCAGGCCAGCACCTCCTCGCCGTACTTCTCGTGCGGCACGCCGACCACCTGGACATCGCGGATCTTCGGGTGGCCGTAGAGGAACTCCTCGATCTCGCGCGGGTAGATGTTCTCGCCGCCGCGGATGATCATGTCCTTGATACGGCCGACGATCTCGACGTACCCGTCCTCGCGCATCACCGCCAGGTCGCCCGTGTGCATCCAGCGGCCCGGGTCGACGGCCTCGGCGGTCTTCTCGGGCTCGTTCCAGTAGCCGAGCATCACGCTGTAGCCGCGGGTGCACAACTCGCCTGCCGTGCCGCGGGGTTGGGTGACTCCGGTGGCCGGGTCGACGACCTTGGCCTCGAGGTGCGGCAGTACGCGGCCGACCGTGCCGGTGCGGTGTTCGAGGTCGTCGTCCATCCGGGTCTGGAGGGAGACCGGCGAGGTCTCGGTCATGCCGTAGCAGATGGAGACCTCCTCCATGTGCATCTCGGCGACCACCCGCTTCATCACCTCCACCGGGCAGGGCGAGCCCGCCATGATGCCGGTGCGCAGGGAGGTGAGGTCGTACGACGCGAAGTCGGGGAGGTTCAGCTCGGCGATGAACATCGTCGGCACCCCGTACAGCGAGGTGCAGCGCTCCTGCTGCACGGCCTCCAGGGTGGCCTTCGGCTCGAAGGACGGCGCCGGGATGACCATGCAGGCGCCGTGCGAGGTCGCCGCCAGGTTGCCCATCACCATGCCGAAGCAGTGGTAGTACGGCACGGGGATGCAGACCCGGTCCCGTTCGGTGTAGCCGACCGTACGGCCCACCCAGTAGCCGTTGTTGAGGATGTTGTGGTGGGAGAGGGTGGCGCCCTTGGGGAAACCCGTGGTGCCCGAGGTGTACTGGATGTTGACCGGGTCGTCACAGCTCAACTCGGTCTGTATCGCCGTCAATCGTTCCACCGTCACATCGGCTCCGGCGGACGTCAGCGCGTCCCACGACGGGTCGCCGATGTAGACGGTCTCCCGCAACTCGGGGCACTTGACGCGAACTTGCTCGACCAGCGCCCGGTAGTCGGTGGTCCGGTGGGCCTGCGAGGCGACCAGCAGCGAGATGCCGGCCTGCCGGAGCACGTACTCCACCTCGTGGGCCCGGTAGGCCGGGTTGATGTTCACCATGATCACGCCGATGCGCGCGGTGGCGTACTGGACGAGCACCCACTCGGGGCAGTTGACCGCCCAGATCCCGACCCGGTCGCCCTTGGACACGCCCTTGGCGAGCAGTCCGCGCGCCACCTCGTCGACGGCGGCGCCGAACTCGGCGTAGGTCCAGCGGCGTCCGGAGGACACGTCGACGAGCGCCTCGCGGTCGCCGAAGGCGGCGACCGCCCGGTCGAGGTTGGCGCCGATGGTGTCGCCCAGCAGCGGGGTGCCGCTGGTTCCGTGGGCGTAGGACAGTTCAGTCGCCTGGAATTCGCTCATCGGAAGTCCTCCTCGCGGTACTCGTTCGCCGAGCCCTCGGCCGTGGCCTCGCGCAGCTCGATCCGGCGGATCTTGCCGGAGACGGTCTTGGGCAGCTCGCCGAACTCCAGGCGGCGGATGCGCTTGTAGGGGGCGAGCACCTCCCGGGAGTGCTCGAAGAGGACCTTCGCGGTGCCGGTGCCGGGCTCCCAGCCCTCGGCGAGGACGACGTACGCCTTCGGCACCGCCAGGCGCAGCGGGTCCGGCGCGGGCACGACCGCCGCCTCGGCCACCGCCTCGTGCTCCAGCAGGGCGCTCTCCAGCTCGAACGGGCTGATCTTGTAGTCGGAGGCCTTGAAGACGTCGTCGGACCGCCCGATGTACGTCAGGTATCCCTCCTCGTCCCTGGAGGCGACGTCTCCCGTCCGGTAGTAGCCGCCGGCCATCGCCTCCGCGGTGCGGTCCGGGTCGCCGTGGTAGCCGGTCATCAGGCCGACCGGGCGTGCGGACAGGTCGAGCGCGATCTCGCCCTCGGCGGCGCCGGGCGCGCCGGACACCGGGTCGAGCAGTTCGACTCGGTAGCCGGGGCTGGGCCGTCCCATGGAGCCGGTCTTCAGCGGCTGGCCGGGGCTGTTGGAGACCTGCACGGCGGTCTCGGTCTGCCCGAAGCCGTCCCGGATGGTCACGCCCCAGGCGCGCCGGACCTGCTCGATGACCTCGGGATTCAGCGGCTCGCCCGCGGCCACGGCCGCGCGGGGCGGGGTGCGCAGCTGGGTGAGGTCGGCCTGGATCAGCATGCGCCACACGGTCGGCGGGGCGCAGAAGGTGGTGACGCCCGCGCGGTCCATCTCGGCCATCAGGCGGGCGGCGTCGAAGCGGGTGTAGTTGTGGATGAAGACGGTCGCCTCGGCGTTCCACGGCGCGAACAGGTTCGACCAGGCGTGCTTGGCCCAGCCGGGCGAGGAGATGTTCAGGTGCACGTCCCCCGGCTTCAGGCCGATCCAGTACATGGTCGCCAGGTGCCCGACGGGGTACGAGACATGGGTGTGCTCCACCAGCTTGGGGCGGGCCGTGGTGCCCGAGGTGAAGTACAGCATCAGCGGGTCGTCGGCGAGGGTGGGCCCGTCCGGGACGAACGCGGCGGGGGCGGCGTACGCGTCCTCGTAGGGCTCCCAGCCCTCCTCCGGCAGGCCGCCGACCGAGATACGGGTGTAGGCGCCGGGGACGTCGGCGAACTTGGCGGTGTCGGCGGCGCGTACGATCACGTGCTTGACCCGGCCGCGTTCGACGCGGTCGGTCAGGTCGGCCGGGCCCAGCAGCGGGGTGGCGGGGATGACGACCGCGCGCAGCTTCATCGCGGCGAGCGCGGTCTCCCACAACTCGGCCTGGTTGCCGAGCATGACGAGGATGCGGTCCCCGGCGGCGACACCGCGGTCGCGCAGCCAGTTCGCCGCGCGGCTGGAACGCTCGGACATCTCGGCGAAGGAGAGGCGGGTCTCGGTGCCGTCCTCCTCGACGATGTGCAGGGCGGTGCGGTCGTTCCCCTCGGCGACGGCGTCGAACCAGTCCAGTGCCCAGTTGAAGTGGGAGGGGCGGGGCCACTCGAAGCCGGCGTAGGCGGTGGCGTAGTCCTCACGGTGTTCCAGCAGGAAGTCCCGCGCCCTGCGGAAGAGCTCCGTCGCCGTCGTCATCTGTCCTCCTTGGTCCCGGACCATTGCCGGGCGGCTCTCTGCCATCGTGTAATCCGTGATGTGCGTCTCACCACCCCCGAACGGGGGTGTGGTGAGTGGGAAGGTCCATGACGGTCCACGGCGAAGGGGCGAGCGGGTGAGAGCGGACGCGTCCGGGGCGGCGGAGATCCGTGGTGCGCTGGTACGGCTGCGGCGTGCGACGGGCCTCCCGGTCGCCTTCGGCGGCCTGGTCGAGCCGGGCCGGCCGCGGGTGCGGATCAGCGAGCTGACCGGCACGACGACGCTCGCGCTCAGGGCGCTCGCGGTGAGCTCCGGCAACGGGCTCGGCGGCAAGGCGGTGGCGCTCGCCCGCCCGTGCGCGGTCACGGACTACTCGCTGTCCCCGCGGATCAGCCACGAGTACGACGTCCCGGTCGCCGCGGAGGGGCTGCGCTCGGTGCTGGCCGTGCCGGTGGTCGTACGGCGCCGGGTGCGCGGCGTGCTCTACGGCGCGCTGCGCACGGCCCAGCCGCTGGGCGACCGGACGCTGAGCGCGGCCGTGGAGGCGGCGCGGGACGTGGAGCAGGCGCTGGTGGCGGAGGAACAGGCGCGGGACCTGCTGACGGCGTCCCGTGCGGCGGCCGCCCCGGACCCCGCGGACGGGGTCGCCTGGGAGCAGGTCCGCGAGGCCCACGCGGCCCTGCGCGCCCTGGCCCCCCGGATCTCCGATCCCGGCCTGCGCGCCGAACTCCTGAACGCCTGCGGCCTGCTGACCACGGCGGCCACCCCGGTGGCGGACGTGAGCCTGGCCCCCCGCGAGATCGACGTCCTGACCTGCGTCGCCGCCGGCGCGACCAACGCCGCCGCGGCGACCCGCCTGGGCCTGAGCCCGGAAACCGTCAAGAGCTACCTCCGCGCAGCCATGCGCAAACTGGGCGCCCACACCAGAGGCGAGGCAGTGGCGACGGCCCGCCGAGCGGGGGTACTGCCGTAGGGGCAGGGGGCCTTGGCCCGCGACGGAAGCAGGGGTAGTGGCGGGCGGGGCGCAGCCCGGCACAGCGGGCGCAGCCCGGCACAGCGGGCGCAGCCCGGCACAGCGGGCTTCCGGCGCCCGGCCGGGGGCGGGCGCCGCCAGGGGGTAACGGCAGCGGTGCCCGCGCCGGAGCAGCGGCGGGCTCGCCGGGCACGGCCCGGAACGCGGGGGTGGCGGGTGGACAGGCGCAGCCCGATGAGCAGGCTTCCGGCACCCGACCAGGGGCGGGATACCGGCAGGCACCGCCCGCAGGGGGATACCGGCGGCGCCGCCGGGACAGCGGCGGGCCCGCCGGCCCGGCCCGGAACGTGGGCGCAGCCCGTGGACGGCCCAGTGCGGGACTCCGCGGCATCGGCCGGGAGGCTGGGACTTGGGCACCGGCGGGAACGACTCCCGCAGGGCTACCGGGAGCGGTGCCGGCGCCAGGGCGGCGGCAGGCTCGCCGGGCACGGCCCGGAACTCGGGCGCAGCCCGTGGGCGGGCTACCGGCACCGGCGGGAACACGCACCCCCGCGGGGCGTACCGGCAGCGGCGGGCTCACCGGGTTGGCCCGGGACGCGGGTCCTGCCCCGGCCGAGGTCGAGCCCCCGGCACGCACCGGCGGGCGCGGCTCTCGTAGGGGTGCCGGTAGCCGGGGCGGGAAGGCCGACGCGTGGAGTGTCGGTGGGGGTGTGGCGGGGGTACCGTCGGAGGGATCTGCTCGTGGGGGGCGTATTCATTCAGTGGTGCTTTGAATATGGGCGTGCTCCGGGCGCTGTTATTTCCCTCACCACCCCGGCTGTCCGAAATTCACGGGCGGGTTGCCTAGAATTTGGCCCGAACACGACACTCGAGGGGAGCGGTGACCGTGCGACGGGACTTCAAGGGCCCTGCGAGCTGCCGTTCCGAGCTGGTCATCGGCCAGGAGGAGCCGTCCGCGGCGGCGCGGGAGCAGCTCGCGCGCGGTGGGAGTGTGCTACTGCACGGGCCGGCCGGAATAGGAAAGTCGACGGTGCTGCGGGCATTGGCCGCGGAATATGCCCCGAACGCCCGCACCGTGTTGCGCTGCTCCGCCACCGAGTCCGAATCCCACCTGCCCTTCCTCGCCCTGGCCGACCTCTTCGGCCTGGTCCTGGACGAGGTGTCCGGCAAGCTGCCCGCCGCCCAGCACACCGCGCTGGAGTCGGCGCTCACCGGCCGCGGCGAGTCCACCCTCCAGCGCGACGGCCTCGCCCTGCGCCTGGCCGTGCTCTCCACGCTGCGCGCGCTCGCCGCGAAGGGCCCGGTCCTGATCGTCGCCGACGACCTCCAGTGGCTGGACTCGGCCAGCGCCGAACTGCTCGGCTTCGCCGCCCGGCGCCTCGGCGAGACACCCGTGCAGATGCTGTGCGCGGTGCGGACCGAGGACGAGGAGTACGACCGCCACCTGCGCGCCTCCCCGCCCGACACCCTCTCCGTCCGGCTGGGCCCGCTGACCCGCACCCAGGTCTCCGCCCTGCTCGGCCACCGCGGCTACGCCGGACTGCCCCGCTCCACGGTCCGCGACATCCACCGCACCAGCGGCGGCAACCCCCTGTTCGCACTGGAGCTGGGCCGCGCCCTGGCCGAGAGCCCCACCCCGCCCCGTCCGGGCGAGCCGCTGCCGGTGCCGACCTCGCTGCGCGCCCTCGTCCTGAGCCGGCTGGAGATGCTGTCGGACGAGGCCCGGCGAACCCTGCTGGTGGCCAGTGCCGGCGCCCGCCCCACCCCCGCCCTGCTGCACGCGGCCGGCCGCGGCAACGCCGAGGCCGAGTGCGCGCAGGCCGCTGAACTGGGGCTGCTGGCCACCGAGCGGGAGGGCCCCGCCGTACGGTTCGCGCACCCGCTGATATCGGCCGCGCTGTACGCGGAGGCCCCCGCCCAGGAACGGAGGGCCGCCCACGCCGCGCTGGCCACCGCCGCCCCCGACCCCATCGAGCGGGCCCGGCACCTGGCGCTGGCCACCACCGGCACCGACCCGGAGGTGGCCGCACAGCTCGCCGAGGCCGCCGCGCTGGCGCGGGACCGCGGGGCGCCCTCGGTGGCCGCCTCGCTGGGCCTGCTCGCCGCCCGGCACACCCCGGCCGGCAGCGGGCCGGGCCCGGACGGCCGGCGGTTGCAGGCCGCCGAGGACGCCATCATGGCCGGCGAGGTCGACCTCGCCCGGGATCTCGCCCGCGAGGTGCTGACCCGGGCCACCGTGCCCGCCGAACGGGTCCGGGCCTGGATGGTGGTGATCGAGTCGGCCGGCCAGGCCCTCGGGGACGTGGACGCCGTCTTCCCGCAGGCGCTCGCCGACGCGGGCGACGACCCGCGGCTGCTCGCCCTGGTCCACTACCAGCTGGCCTGGCGCGGCTTGGTCGTGGAGGGCGACTTCGCCGAGGCCCGCCAGGAGGCCGCGCACGCCGCCGAACTGGCGGAGCGCGGCCGGGACCGGCGCACCGAGCTGATGGCGCTCGCCTTCCAGGCCTCCACCGAGACCCTGATGGGGCATCCGAACGCCCCCGCCACCATCAAGCGGGCGCTGCGGGAGCCTCAGCACCCGTACGTCGCCTGCCATCACAACGGCGTCGGCTCGGCCCGCTACCGCTGGCTGCTGATGAGCGACCGGCTGGCCGAGGCCCGGGCGACGATCACCGCGCTGCTGCGCGAGGTGCGGCGCCGCGGCATGGTCGAGAGCGAGGTGCACTTCCTGCGCCTGCTCGCCGAGACCGAACTGCGTTCCGGCCACTGCGGCCGGGCCCTGGACCTGTCCCGCGAGAGTCTGCGGATGGCCCGGGACACCGGCATCGGCGAGAGCGCCTCGGCCACGCTCGCCTCCCTCGCCGAGGCCTCCGGCGGCAGCACCGACCGGGCGCTCGCACTGGCCCGGGAGGCGGTGGGGCACGCCGAGGAGGACGGCGACCAGATGTATCTCTCGCGCGCCCTGACCGCCCTGGGGCACGCCCAGTTGGTGGCCGGGGACGACCAGGCCGCCGTGACGGCGCTGCGCCGGGTGCGGGAGCTGGAGCTGAGGCTCGGCATCACCGATCCGGCGCGCGGCCGCTGGCACGGCGACCTCGCGGAGGCCCTGGTGCGGACCGGGGAGCAGGCCGAGGCCCAGCGCGTCATCGACGTGGCCCGCGAGCACGCGCTGCGGCTCGGCCGCGAGAGCGTGCTGGCCGTACTCGACCGGTCCGAGGCGCAGGTGCGGGCGGCCCGCGGCGACCAGGACGCGGCCGTGGCCCAGTTGACGTCCGCACAGGACCGGCTGGCGAAGCTCGGCAACGGTCTGGAGGAGGCCCGCGCCGCGTTCGCGCTGGCTCGGCTGCGCACCCTCGCCCCGGCCCTGGGGGTCGGCCGGACAGGGACGGCCACCGTGCCGGTGCCGACGTCGTACGACGAGGCGGCGCGGCTGTTCCGGCGCTGCCGCGCGCTGCCGTGGCTGCGCCGGGTGGAGGAGGCCGCCGCCGCCCGGCCCAAGCAGCAGGCGGAGGTGGCCCCGGCGGCGCTGGACGGACTGGCGGCCATGGAGCGCCAGGTGGCGGCGCTGGTCATGGAGGGCGCGACGAACCGGGAGATCGCCGCGCGGCTGTTCATCAGCGTCAAGACGGTGGAGGCGACCCTGACCCGTGTCTACCGCAAGCTGGGGATCCGTTCGCGCGTCGACATCGTCCGATTGGCGGCAGGCCGGCGCGCGAAGTGAGCGCCGCACGGGTTGACTGTCCGCGTGGACGCCGGTGAGGGCGGCACCGGAAGGCGCCGCGGGACGAGCGGGGACCACCGGGGGGCCACCGTGGGACCACCGGGAGGGACCGAGGGTTTTCCCTGCCCAACTCCCTTAGGGGGTTCCCTCATTGGAGGAGGGTGGGCCCGGACCTAGCGTAAGGGGCGTGCCGCTCGCCCGGGCACACGGGGTCCGAACACGGAACCCACGGCTCCCGTGCTCCACTCGCCCGCGCGACCCCCACCGGCCTGCCCCGAGGAGACGCATGTTCGGCCTCACCCGCGCCAGACGGACCGCCGCCGCGGTCGCGTTCGGCGCTGCCGCGGCCGCGCTGCCCACCGCCCCCTCCGCGGTCGCCGCCCCCCGGCCCGTGGTCGGCGGCACGC
>NZ_JBSGBZ010000021.1:0-149758 GCF_053601495.1 Streptomyces sp. NPDC004721 | reverse complement strand
AGGAGGAAGCGGCCGGGGTTCTCGGACTGCGCGGAGCGCACCAGGCCCCAGACCGCGGCGGCGGCCAGGTCGTGGCCGGTGGTCGCGCCCCGGGTGACCAGGGCGAGCCGGGAGGCGACGAACCGCTCGTCCTGCTCGAGCCAGGTCTGTACGGCGGCGAGGGCGTCGGTGGCGGCGCGGTGCGCTGCGGTGACCGGGTCGGCGTCCGGGCCGGTGCCGGCGAGCGTCAGCAGGACGGTGTCCGGGACGGCGCCGTCGGCGGCGGCGAGGGCCGCGAGGTCCGGGTGGACGGTGAGGTCGCCGAACTGGGGCAGGGCGCGCAGGCCGAAGGGGTCCTCGCCGACGAGGGCGGCGGTGCCGGAGGCGGCGGCCGCCGTCACGGGCACCCAGTCGAGGCGGAACAGGGCGTCGCGGACCAGCGCGGCGGCGGCGTCGATCTCGCGGACCGCGACCGCGCGCAGGATCAGCGAGTCGGCGGACAGGACGAGCTGTCCCGCGTCGTCGGCGACGGCGATCGCGACGGCGTCACCGGCCGCCGGGGCCAGCCGCACCCGCAGGGTGGTGGCGCCGCTCGCGTGCAGGCTCACGCCCTCCCAGGAGAAGGGCAGTCCGCCGGCGGCGCGCTCGTCGAGGTCGACGAACGACGCGGCGTGCAGGGCGGAGTCGAGGAGCGCGGGGTGCAGGCCGAAGGACTGGGCGTCGGTGTGGCCGGACTCGGGCAGGACGACCTCGGCGAAGACCTCGTCGGCGCGGCGCCAGACGGCGCGCAGGCCCTGGAAGAGCGGGCCGTAGCCGAAGCCGCCGTCGGCGAGCCGCTCGTAGAGGCCGTCCACGGGCAGGGCCTCGGCGTCGGCCGGGGGCCAGACGGTGGGGTCGAAGTCGGTGGCGGCGCGGGAGGGGGACAGCACACCGGTGGCGTGGGACGTCCAGGGGGCGTCCTCGTTGGCGTCGGGGCGGCCGTAGACGGTGAGGCTGCGGCGGCCGGACTCGTCCGGGTTGCCGATCGACAGCTGGACCTGGACGCCGCCCTGCTCGGGCAGGACGAGGGGCGCCGCCAAGGTCAGTTCGTCGACGCGGTCGCAGCCGACCTCGTCGCCGGCGCGGACGGCCAGCTCCAGGAAGGCGGTGCCGGGCAGCAGGGTGGTGCCGCGGACGGTGTGGTCGGCGAGCCACGGGTGGCTGAGCAGGGAGATCCGGCCGGTCAGCAGCGCGCCCTCGGAGTCGGCGAGGGAGACCGCGGCGGACAGCAGCGGGTGGTGGGCGGCGCCGAGCCCGACGGAGCGCAGGTCGGCGGCGCCGCCCTGGACGGCGCGCGGCCAGTAGCGGCGGCGCTGGAAGGTGTACGTGGGCAGGTCGGTGCGGCGGGCTCCGGTGCCGGTGAAGCAGGCGTCCCAGCGCAGCGTGGTGCCGTGGGTGTGCAGCGCGGCGAGCGCTGCGGTGAAGGTGTGGTCCTCGGGGCGTCCCTCGCGCAGCGCGGGCACGGTGACGGCGTCGGAGCCGGCGGCGTCCAGGCAGTTCTGTGCCATGGCGGACAGGACGCTGTCAGGGCCGAGTTCGAGGAAGGCGGTGACGTCGTGCCGGGCGAGCCAGTCGATGCCGTCGGCGAAGCGGACGGCGTGGCGGACATGGTCGACCCAGTAGTCGGGCGAGGTGAGCTGGGCGACGGTGGCCGGCTCACCGGTCACGTTGGACACCACGGGCAGCAGCGGGCTGTGCAGCGTGAGGCCTTCGACGATGCCGCGGAACTCGTCGAGCATCGGTGCCATGAGCGGCGAGTGGAAGGCGTGCGAGACGCGGAGTCTGCTCGTCCTGCGCCCGTCGGCCGCCAGGCGGGCCGCCAGTTCGGTGACGGTGGTCTCGTCGCCGGAGAGGACGACGGCGGAGGGGCCGTTGACGGCGGCGAGGGACACCAGGTCCTCGTGGCCGGCGAGCAGCGGGGCGACCTCCTCCTCGCTCGCCTGCACGGCGACCATCGCGCCGCCCTCGGGCAGCGCCTGCATGAGCCGGCCGCGGGCGGCCACCAGGGCGCACGCGTCGTCGAGGGAGAGCACTCCGGCGACATGCGCGGCGGCGATCTCGCCCACGGAGTGGCCGGCCAGGTGGTCCGGCTTGACCTCGAAGGACTCCAGCAGGCGGTAGAGGGCGACCTCGACGGCGAACAGCGCGGGCTGCGCGTACTCGGTGCGGTCGAGGCGGGCGGCGTCCTCGCCCCACAGCACCTCGCGCAGCGGCACGTCCAGGTGGGGGGTGAAGGCGTCGAGGGCGGCGTCCAGGGCGGCGGCGAACATCGGGAAGCGAGCGGCGAGTTCGCGGCCGGCGCCGAGGCGCTGGGCGCCCTGTCCGGTGAACAGGACGGCGAGGCGGGTCTCGGTGCGGGCGGTGCCGGTGACGGTGTCGGCCAGGGCGGCCGGGTCGGCGCCTCCGGCGATCGCGGTCAGCCGCTCGGTCAGGCCGGGCAGGCTCGCGGCGAGCAGGACGGCCCGGTGCTCGAACGCGGTGCGGGTGGTGGCGAGCGAGTAGGCGGTGTCCGTCAGCGCGGGCGGGGTGCCGGTGCCGAGGGTGGTGAGCAGGGCGGCGGCCTGGGCGCGCAGCACCTCGGGGCCGCGGCCGGAGAGCAGCACGGGCACGGCGCCGCTGACGGTGGCCGGGGTGCTCGGGGTGTCGTCCTCGGTGTCGGCGGGCTCCGGCTCGGGGGCCTGCTCGACGATGGTGTGGGCGTTGGTGCCGCTGATGCCGAAGGAGGAGACGGCCGCGCGGCGGGGGGCGCCGGTGGCGGGCCAGTCGGTGTTCTCGGTGAGGACGCGGACGGCGCCCTGGGACCAGTCGACGTGACGGGTGGGCTCCTCGGCGAGGAGGGTGCGGGGCAGCACGCCGTGCCGCATCGCCATGACCATCTTGATGACACCGGCGACACCGGCGGCGGCCTGGGTGTGGCTGATGTTGGACTTCACCGAGCCGAGCAGCAGCGGCTTGTCCTCGTCGCGGTGCTGCCCGTAGGTGGCGAGCAGCGCCTGCGCCTCGACGGGGTCGCCGAGGGTGGTGCCGGTGCCGTGCGCCTCGACGACGTCGATGTCGCTCGCGGAGAGCCGGGCGTTGACGAGGGCCTGCTCGATGACCGCCTGCTGGGAGGGGCCGTTGGGGGCGGTGAGGCCGTTGGAGGCGCCGTCCTGGTTCACGGCGGTGCCGCGGACGACGGCGAGGATCTCGCGACCGTT
The DNA here is from genome assembly GCF_053601495.1 of Streptomyces sp. NPDC004721. Classification (NCBI taxonomy): domain Bacteria; kingdom Bacillati; phylum Actinomycetota; class Actinomycetes; order Kitasatosporales; family Streptomycetaceae; genus Streptomyces; species Streptomyces sp. NPDC004721. Next base: position 146,543 of record NZ_JBSGBZ010000021.1, on the reverse strand, counting down.
GCGGATCGCGTCGGACAGGCGCTCCAGGACGAGGATGCCGACGCCCTCGGCCCAGCCGGTGCCGTCGGCCGTGTCGCCGAAGGAGCGGCAGCGGCCGTCGGCGGACAGTCCTCCCTGGCGGCCCATCTCGATGAAGGTGCCGGGCCCTGACATGACGGTGACGCCGCCCGCGAGGGCGAGGGTGCACTCGCCCGCGCGCAGCGCCTGGGTGGCGAGGTGGAGGGCGACCAGGGAGGAGGAGCAGGCGGTGTCGACGGTGACGGCGGGACCCACCGTGCCGAAGGTGTACGAGATGCGGCCGGACAGCACGCTGCCGGTGTTGCCGGTGAGCTGGAAGCCCTCGGCGCCGTCGGCGGGGCCGACCCGGTAGTCCTGGGCCATGGCGCCGATGAAGACGCCGGTGCGGCTGCCCTTGACGGAGGTGGGGTCGATGCCGGCGCGCTCGAACGCCTCCCAGGCGGACTCCAGGACGACCCGCTGCTGCGGGTCCATGGCGACCGCCTCGCGCGGCGAGATGCCGAAGAAGTCCGCGTCGAAGTCCGTCGCGTCGTGGAGGAATCCACCGCGGAAGGTCGACGAGGAGGAGAGCGCCTCCATGTCCCAGCCGCGGTCGGCGGGGAACGGGGTGACACCGTTCCCGCCGGCCTCGACCATCCGCCACAGGTCCTCGGGGCTGCTGACGCCACCGGGGTAGCGACAGGTCATGCCGACGATGGCGATCGGCTCCTGGGCTGCCGACTCCAGCTCGCTCACGCGCCGCCGCGCGCGTCGCAGATCGGCGGTCGCAAGCTTGAGGTAATCCCGGAGCTTCTGTTCGTTGTCCATCTCAACCCATCCCGACGGCCGACGGCCGTACACGCATCGCCGAAATCTCTGCGCCGTGCTGCAGAACACCGACTCGCCACATGGCTCTCCCCAGCGGGAGAAGCCATGAGGCGAGTCTGGAGGGAGGCCCGGCAGGAAATCCCTAGAACTTGGAGGGGCTTTCGCCCGTTACCAGCTGTGCGCCAGCAGAAGGTCGTCGAGTTCGTTCTGCCGGGAAACGAGCGCCAGGTCGGCGTCGACCATCATCCGCATGAGTTCCGGGAAATCGACACTCGGCTTCCAGCCCAGCTGGGCCTGCGCCTTGGCGCTGTCGGCGCACAGCACCTCGACCTCGGCGGGCCGGACGAGGTCGGGGTCGATGACGACGTGGTCCTCCCAGTCGAGGCCCACGTGCTCGAAGGCGTAGCGGACCGCGTCGCGCACGGTGTGCATCTCGCCGGTGCCGATCACGTAGTCGTCGCCGGCGTCCTGCTGGAGCATCAGGTGCATGGCGCGGACGTAGTCGCCCGCGTAGCCCCAGTCGCGGACCGCGTCCATGTTGCCGAGGGCCAGTTCGTCCTGGAGCCCCAGCTTGATGCGGGCGACCGCGAGAGAGATCTTGCGGGTCACGAACTCCTGGCCGCGGCGGGGCGATTCGTGGTTGAACAGCATTCCGGAGACCGCGTACATACCGAACGACTCGCGGTAGTTGCGGGTGATGAAGTGACCGTACGCCTTGGCCGCGCCGTAGGGGCTGCGCGGGTGGAAGATCGTGGTCTCCCGCTGCGGCGTCTCGGCGACCTTGCCGAACATCTCCGAGGAGGACGCCTGGTAGAAGCGGATCTGGCCCTCGGGACCCGCGGTGCGGGACATGCTCAGCCCGCTCACCATGCGGATGGCCTCCAGGACCCGCAGCACGCCCATGCCGTTCACCTCGGTGACCAGTTCGGCCTGCTGCCAGGACATCGGCACGAACGAGATCGCGCCGAGGTTGTACACCTCGTCCGGCTGTACGCGGTCGACCGCCGAGACCAGGCTGGCCTGGTCCATGAGGTCCCCGTCCACGAAGGACAGTTCGGAAACGAGCCGGCTCACCCGGGACTTGCGGGGGTTGGCCTGGCCACGGATGAGACCCCACACCTGGTACCCCTGCGACAGCAGGTGCTCCGCCAGATAGGACCCGTCCTGGCCGGTAATTCCGGTGATCAGTGCGCGCTTGGGCATTTCATTCCCATCTCAACCGCAAAGAGACCGTCCAAACGCTGCGCTCGGTCGACGACCTGGCCTCGAGAAAGCTGTCCGGACGAAAGACACCGGCACGCTCCCAAGCGGCGGAAGTCAATGTCAACGCTTCTCGAACTTACTAGGGAATTCCCGGGCGGGCCGATGCGGCCGGGGCGAACACTAGGGAAATCCGGGTGCGGTGTGGGATCCAATGACCGGGTCGGCGTGCCGGCCGACTCCGTTCCAACGGGCGGCCACTGGCCGCCGTCAACCGGGGTGTCATTCCGTGCTGTTGAGACTCATGCGCACACGACTGCGCCCCTACGCGGGGTCCGTTGCCACTCTGGTCGCCCTGCATCTGGTGCAGATCCTCGGCACGCTGCTGCTGCCGACGCTGGGCGCCGCGCTCATCGACGAGGGAGTCGTCCGCGAGGACAGCGACCGCATCGGCGCCATCGGCGCGGCGATGGCGGTGGTGGCACTGGTGCAGATCGCCGCGGCACTGGGCGCCGCGGCACTGGGCGCGCGCACCTCCACCGCCCTCGGGCGGGACCTGCGCTCCGCGGTCTTCCGCCGCGTGCTGGACTTCTCCGCCCGCGAGATCGGCCGCTTCGGCACCCCGTCCCTGCTGACCCGCTCGGTGAACGACGTGCAACAGGTGCAGAACCTCGCCCAGTCCGGGCTCGGCATCTTCGTCGCGGCCCCCCTGATGTGTCTGGGCAGTGTGGTGCTCGCGCTGCGCCAGGACGTGCCGATGGCTCTGGTCCTCGTCCCGATGGTGCTGGTGGTGGGCGTCTGCTTCGGTTTCCTGCTGGCCCGTATGGCCGCGCTGTACGCCCGGCTGCAGCGGACGCTCGACCGGCTGGGGCGGCTGCTGCGGGAGCAGATCACCGGGGTGCGCGTGGTGCGCTCCTTCGCCCGTGACTCCTACGAGGGCGAGCGCTTCACCCGCACCAACGAGGAGCTCTTCGGCCTGTCCCTGGGGGTGGGCCGGCTCATCGCGGTGATGCTGCCGTCGGTCCTGCTGCTGATGAACCTCTTCACCCTGGCGCTGCTGTGGGTGGGGGCCCGGCGGATCGACTCGGGCAGCATGCAGATCGGCTCGCTCAGCGCCTTCCTCAGCTATCTGTCGCTCATCCTGATGTCCGTGGTGATGCTCGCCTTCGTGTTCCTGAACGTGCCGCGGGCCCGGGTGTGCGCGGAGCGGATCACGGAGGTCCTCGACGCGGAGACCGATGTCGTCCCGCCCACCGCGCCGCGGCCCATGGCGGGTCCCGCCGGGCAGGTCGAGCTGCTGGACGCCGAGTTCCGCTACCCGGGCGCCGAGAACGCCGTACTGCGGGACCTGTCGCTGACGCTGAAGCCCGGTGAGCGGGTCGCGGTCCTCGGCAGCACCGGCTCCGGCAAGACCACGCTGCTGCAGCTGATCCTGCGGCTGGTCGACGCGACCGCGGGCGAGGTGCGGATCGGCGGCACGGATGTGCGCGCACTGGACCCGTCGGTGCTGGCCGACGCCGTGGGCTACGTGCCGCAGCGGCCGTACCTGTTCGCCGGGACCGTCGCGACCAATCTGCGCTTCGGCCGGCCGGACGCCACGGACGAGGAGCTGTGGGAGGTGCTGCGGGTCGCCCAGGCGGACGACTTCGTGGCCCGGCTCGGCGGCCTCGACGCGGAGATCGCCCAGGGCGGCACCACCGTCTCCGGCGGCCAGCGCCAGCGGCTGGCGATCGCACGGGCGCTGCTGCGCCGCCCCGCCGTCTATCTCTTCGACGACTCCTTCTCCGCGCTCGACCAGAGCACGGAGGCGGCGCTGCGGGAGGCCCTCGTGCCCCACACGGCGGGCGCAACCGTGATCACCGTGGCGCAGCGTGTGGCCTCCGTACGCGACGCCGACCGGATCGTCGTCCTGGACCAGGGGGGCATCGCCGCCACCGGCACCCATGACGAGCTGCTGCGCGACAGTCCCACCTACCGCGAGATCGCGCTCTCGCAGCGCACCCGAGAGGAAACCGCTCATGGCGCCGGACGTTCCTGAGAAGCACGAACAGGAGCACGAGGAGGCGCACGGAGAGGCGCACGGAGAGGCGCACGAATCGGACCGGCCGGTCCGCCGGCTCGCCGGTCTGCTGCGCCCGCACCGCCGGTCCGTGGGCCTCGCCCTGGCGGCGGGTGTCGTCGGCATCCTCCTCAACGCCTTCGGCCCGCTGCTGCTGGGCCGCGTCACCGACCTGATCGCCGACGGCATCCTCGGGCACGGCGGACCGGCCCCGGGTGTCGACTTCGGGGCGCTCGGCGGGCTGCTGCTGATCCTGCTGGTTCTGTACGTGCTGGCGTCGGTGTTCATGCTGGTCCAGAACTGGCTGGTGGCATCGGTGGTCCGCCTGCTCATCCACGACCTGCGGCACCGGGCGCAGGAGAAACTGGCGCGGCTGCCGCTGCGCCACTTCGACCGGCAGCCGGCGGGCGAGACGCTCAGCCGCAGCACGGACGACATCGACAACCTCCAGCAGACGCTCCAGCAGACCCTGACCGACCTGATCAGCTCCGTGTTCTCGCTGGTCATCATGCTGTCCCTGATGCTGATCATCTCGCCTTCGCTGGCCGCGGTGATGCTGCTGAGCGTCCCGGTGTCGGGGCTGCTCGCCGCCTGGATCGCCAAACGGGCCCAGCCGCGGTACGCCGCCCAGTGGGCCGCGAGCGGCACGCTGACCGCGCATGTCGAGGAGATGTGCGCCGGGCACGCGCTGGTGAAGGCCTTCGACCGGCGGGCGGAGGCCGAGCGGCGCTTCGACGAGCGCAACGCGGCGGTGTACCGGGCCGGTGCCGGAGCGCAGTTCGCGTCCGGCGCGATCGAGCCCGTGATGATGTTCGTCGCCAACCTCGGCTATGTCGCGGTCGCCGTCGTCGGCGCCTGGAAGGTCGTGGACGGCTCGCTGACACTGGGCGACGTGCAGGCGTTCATCCTGTACGCACGGCAGTTCAGCCAGCCGATCGTGGAGATCGCCTCGGTCGCGGGCCGCCTGCAGTCCGGGGTGGCCTCCGCGCAGCGGGTGTTCACGCTGCTCGACGCGCCGGAGCAGGATCCCGAACCGCGCAGCCCGCTCGCTCCGGAACGCGCCGGGGGCCGGGTGGAGTTCCAGGACGTGTCGTTCCGCTACTCCCCCGACGTGCCGCTCATCGAGGGGCTGTCCCTGTCCGTGGAACCCGGCAGCACGGTGGCGATCGTCGGCCAGAGCGGCGCCGGCAAGACCACGGTCGCCAACCTGCTGATGCGCTTCTACGAGATCGACTCGGGCCGCATCCTCCTGGACGGCACCGACATCGCCGCGATGAACCGCGACGACCTGCGCTCCCGCTTCGGCCTCGTCCTCCAGGACACCTGGCTGTTCAAGGGAACGATCGCCGAGAACATCGCCTACGGGTCCCCGGGCGCGACCCGCGCGGACGTCGTGGAGGCGGCCCGTGCGACCTGCGCCGACCGCTTCATCCGCACCCTGTCGCAGGGGTACGACACGGTCCTGGACGACGAGTCCGGCGGTGTCAGCGCCGGGGAGAAGCAACTGATCACGGTCGCGCGGGCGTTCCTCGCCCGGCCCGCCGTGCTCATCCTGGACGAGGCGACCAGCTCCGTGGACACCCGCACCGAGCTGCTGATCCAGCGGGCCATGAACACCCTGCGGGCGGGCCGGACGAGTTTCGTGATCGCGCACCGCCTGTCCACCATCCGGGACGCCGACGTCATCGTCGTGATGGAGTCCGGCCGGATCGTCGAGCAGGGCACCCACGACCAGCTCATCGAAGCGCGGGGCCCCTACGCCCGCCTGCACGCCGCCCGCGCCACCGCCCCCACCGCCGACGCGACGACCGGCTGACCGGCTGACCGGCTGACCGGCGGAACAGACAGGGAGTTGACGGCGTGCGTATGGTGGGGAGGAAACGCATCAACGCCCGCCCCGGGCCTTGTGATCCGGGCGGGCCGAACGGGGGAAGAAAGGTGCGTGCCCGATGACGATCGGGCTCCTCTCCACGATGGCCGCCGTGTTCTACGGGGGCACGGTCTCGATCCTCGCTCTGACCGCGACCTTCGCCCGACGCCGCACGCTGCGGCGGGAAGCGCGCAGCACCCTCGCCGTCCTGGTGCCGGGGAGGGCGGTGCAGTCGCAACAGGGGGCCGAGTAGTCGCCGCCGGCCCTCGTCCACGGGGGTGACCGGCTGATCTCGGCCGAGCGGGACGGGTTCGAGCGGGACGGATTGAAGTAACTCACCGGTGGCGGTCGCGATCGCCGCTGCCGCCACCGGTGAACGGACCTGCGGACCTCACAGCCCCGGGAACCGCCGCCTGCGTTCGTCGCAGTGGTCGCGCAGGCCGTCCACCAGGGCGTGCAGGGCGGTACGGGCATAGTGCGAGGCGTCCCACCCGGCATACAGCGGGACCGTCAGTGGCCCGTCGGCGGTCCGCACGACCAGTTCCGTGAGACCGAAGCGGGCATCGTCCGTGACCAGGCATACTCCTCGGCCCGCCGCGGCCAGCGCCTGCGCGAAGGCCGAGGAACCTGTCTCCGACACCCCGGCGGGCGTGAGGCCCGCACGGCTGATGGCCTCGTCCACGACGAGGCGGGCCACATTGGAGCGGGACATCAGAATGAGCGGTTCGGTGACCAGCTCGGCGAGAGCGATCGTGGTGCGCTCGCTCCAGGGGTGACCGGCGGGCACCTGCGCGATGACCGGCGTTCGGCCCAGGAACGCCGACTCCAACGGCGCCGGCGCCGGAATCGTGGAGATGCCGAGGTCGGCGTCACTGCGCATCAGCGTGTCGAAGACCTTGCTCGGCTCCTCCTGAAGGGCGTCCCGCAGCGTGGGTCCCGCCATGGCGCCACCGGCCATGAACGGGGCCAGGAGATAAGCCACCGTGGAGGGGGAGGCGACCACGGTGAAGGCCGCGGCCTCGCCCTGCCCAGCGGCCGCCATCGTCTCGGCGGCCTGCTCGGCACGGCGCACCAGGTCCTGGGCGATGGGCCGAAAGCGGCGGCCCGCGGCGTTCAACGTCAGGGAACCGGGACGGCGCGTGAACAGCGAGACGCCCAAGTCCTTCTCGAGTGCGCTCAGTTGACGCGACAGGGAGGGCTGCGCGACATGCACCTTGCGAGCCGCGGCGGTGACCGAGTCCGCCTCGGCGACGGCGAGGAAGTAGCGCAGCACGCGCAGCTCCATGAATGACCTCCGGGACGACGCCCATGCCTCAAAGGCATGAGGATCTTAACAATCAAGTATTAGACGGCATGAGTGGCCGAATTCAAACTGAAGGCACGTCCTGTTCACCGCCTGGCCCGTCCGCCGGAGGCCCCATGAACGTCCCGTCCCCCGCCGCCGGGAGAACCCGCGCTTCGAGCCAGGCCCGCCGTGCGGGTCTCGCCTCGTTCGTCGGCACCACCATCGAGTGGTACGACTTCTACATCTACGGAACGGCCTCCGCGCTGGTCTTCGGCAAGCTGTTCTTCCCCGACGTGTCGCCCGCCGCCGGTGTGCTCGCCTCGTTCGCCACGTTCTGGGTCGGCTTCCTCGCCCGGCCGCTCGGCGGGATCGTCTTCGGCCACTTCGGCGACCGCCTGGGCCGCAAGGGCACCCTCGTCACCACGCTGCTCCTGATGGGAGTCGCCACCTTCCTGGTCGGCGTGCTGCCCACCCACGCGCAGATAGGTGTTGCCGCACCCGTCCTGCTCGCCCTCCTGCGCGCGGTGCAGGGCATCGCAGTGGGCGGTGAATGGGGCGGCGCTGTCCTCATGGCGTCCGAAAGCGCGCCCAGAGGGCGGGCCTCCTTCTTCGCGATGATGGTGCAGCAGGGCTCCCCGGCCGGCGCGATCCTGGCCACCCTCGTCTTCCTCGGCGCGGGCACCCTGGACGACGCGGCCTTCCTGGCCTGGGGCTGGCGTGTGCCGTTCCTGCTCTCGGGACTGCTCGTCGTCGTGGGCCTCCTGATCCGGCTGAAGGTCGAGGAGTCGGACGACTTCGCACGGGTCAAGGAGCGCGGCGACGTGGTGAAGCTCCCGATCGCCGAGGTGCTGCGCACCGGCTGGCGCGTGGTGCTGCTCGGCATCGGTGCCTCGATCATGGGCATCTCCGCCGCGTACTTCACCAACACGTTCGTGCTCTCCTGGACCACCAACGAACTGCACATGAACCGGCAGACGATGCTCTACATCCTGCTTGGGCTCTCCGTGGTGCAGTTCGTGTGGCAGCCGATCGCCGCGCTGATCTCCGAACGGGTCGGCGAGGCCCGGTTCATGGTCTGCTCACTGCTCGCCAATGTCGTCGTCGCCGTCCCGATGTTCCTCATGATCAACACAGCACGGCCACTCCTGGTGTTCCTCGGCATCGCGCTCGCCATGATCAGCGGCTCCGGGTACTACGCCGTCCTGGCCGGATTCCTCGCCCGCGCCTTCCCGTCCCGCGTCCGCTACACCGGCATCTCCCTCTCGTACCAGCTGTGTTCGACGCTCATCGGTGGTACGACCCCGCTGGTGGCGCAGGCTCTGCTGACGTCGGGCGGCGGCTCCATCTGGCTCGTGGTCGCGTTCTACGCCGTCCTGCTGCTGGTCACCACGGCGTGTGTCGCCGCGCTCGCCCGGGTCACCGACCGGCGGGCACCGCGGCCGCAGGCCGCTGCGGCGACGGCTGTCTGACCCACCGACGTACCCCTCCCCCAAGGAGTTGATCCCCGTGCGCCTCGACGCCGTGTTCCTCAACGGACGCTTCACCACCCTCGACCCGGCCCGCCCCACGGCCACCTCGCTCGGCGTGTTCGGCGGCCGGATCGTGGCCCTCGACGAGGAGTTGGCGGGCTGCACCGCCGACACGGTCGTCGACCTCGGCGGCGCCCACGCGGTACCCGGCTTCAACGACGCGCACCACCACCTCAGTTACGTCGGCAAGGGACTGCGCGAGCTGGACCTCTCGTACACGGCCGTGCCCAGCCTGGACGCGCTGTACGCCGCGGTCGCCGAGCAGGCCGCGGACCTGCCCGAAGGCACCTGGGTGCTCGGCGCGGGCTACGACCAGAACAAGATCGGCGCCCACCCGACCGCCCAGGCCCTCGACAAGGCGGCCGGAGGCCGTCCGGTCTGGCTGGTGCACACCTCCCACCACATGGCCGTCGCCAATACGGCGGCCTTCGCGCGGGCCGGACACACCGACCTGTCCGCCGTGCCCGACGTGCCGGGTGGCCATGTCGTACGCGACGCGGAAGGACGGGCCGAGGGGCTGCTCCAGGAGACCGCGATGCACCTGGTCGAGCAGGTGCTGCGCCCGGAGCCGGCCGAGGAGTGGACCGCCCACATCGCCACCGGCGCGCGGGCCGCCCTGGAGGTGGGCCTGACCAGCGTGACGGAGCCGGGCATCGGCGCCATCGACGGCATCGGCAACGGGCCCGCCGACCTGGACGCCTACCTCCGCGCACGCGAACGGGGCCTGCTCGGCGTGCGGATGACGGTCATGCCGTACATCACCACGCTGCACGACTGCGGCGTCTTCGAGCCGGACGCCACCTGGTACGGTCTCGACCTCGGCCTGCGCACCGGGCTCGGCGACGAGTGGCTGCGGATCGGGCCGACCAAGATGATGTCGGACGGCTCGCTGATCGGCCGGTCGGCGGCGATGTGCTGCGACTACCACGACGCGCCCGGCAACAGCGGACTGCTCCAGCACGAGCCCGAGCAGATCCGCCGCTACATCGTCGAGGCGCACCGCTGCGGCTGGCAGATCGCCACACACGCCATCGGGGACGCCGCCCTCGACGTCGTACTCGACGCGTACGAGGAGGCGCAGCGGCTGCACCCGCGTGCCGATGTCCGCCACCGCGTCGAGCACGCGGCCGTGACCAGCGACGCGCAGGTCGCCCGCATCGCCCGGCACGGGCTGATCCCGGTACCGCAGGGCCGGTTCCTGTCCGAGATCGGCGACGGGCTCCTCTCCGCGCTCGGTCCGATGCGCAGCCAACTCGCCTACCGCATGCGGTCGTTCCTAGAAGCGGGCGTGGTACTTCCCGGCTCGTCGGACGCCCCCGTGGTCGCCTCCGACCCGCTCCTCAGCATTGCCGACATGGTCAACCGCCGCACGGCCTCGGGCGCCTCGATCGCCCCTCACGAGGCGGTCACGGCACGACAGGCGCTGCACGCGTACACGGTCGGCTCGGCCCACGCCGTCCACGAGGAGCACATCAAGGGCACCCTGGCCCGCGGCATGCTCGCCGACTTCACGGTCCTCAGCGACGACCTCCTCGGCGTGGCCCCGGACCGCATCGCCGACCTGACGGTCGGGGCCACGGTCGTCGGCGGACGGGTGGCGCACGACGCGGGGGCGCTGAAGGTCGTGGCGTGAGCACCCCCGCCAGCTCCTCCCCTGCCGCGGCCGAGGGCCCCTCGGACGGCCGCCCCATCTGCCGGTGCACCGGCGGCACCAGCAGCTTCACGACTTCCACCATGGACATGCCGTCCACCCTGATCCGTGGGCGCCGGCGAGCGGCTCAGGAACGCGCCCGCTGCTGTTTGTCCCACTGAGCCCGCGAGAGTGCGGTGGGCCGCGGGAGCAGGACGCCGTCCACGTACAGGTCGACGTGCTCGTTGTAGAACGCGACCATCCCCGCGATGGCGGAGCACGACACCGTCGGGAAGTCGTACGCCCAGGCGACATCGTCATGGGCGACGGCTCCGCTCACGAACGACCAATATCCGCTGGTCCTCCCCTTGTACGGGCACGCCGTCACCGTGGCCGAGGAACGCAGCAGGGTCCAGTCGACAAAGGCGCGCTCGACGTAGTAGCGGGTCGGCAGGCCGGTTTCGAAGAGCTTCACCGAGGACGGCGCGTCGGCCAGGACGGTGCCGTCCATCTCGACGCGCACGCTGCTGGACGAGCGCAGCGCATCCACCCGGGTGTACGGGCTCCTCGGGTGCACGAAGACTTGCTCTTCCTCCTCGTACCACGCGTCGAGCGCGTCCCACCGGAAACGGGCGGTGCTGATGAGTGCCTTCGGGGCTCCCTCGTCCCAGACCCACGCCGCACCCTCACGGACCTCGGAGCCGACCCGCAGCGAGTGCCGCCGCGCGGGGCCGGGGCCCAGCCGACCGGCGCGGCCGTCGTCGGTCAGGACGCCCTCGGCCAGATCCCGCAGCGGAATGCTGTACTGCGGATAGCCGGGCCACTCCCACACGTACAACGCCCGCCGGGTGTCGAACACCCACCGGCCGCCGACCTGCGCACGGATACGCCGCGGCACCGGCTCGACATGCCCGACCGGGACGATGAAACCCGGGTAATCCACACTCTCGTCCGCCATCGCCGACCACCTCAGTCCGCTCTGCCGCTTCCGTACACCCAGCTTCTCCGACGGACGCACGAACCGGCCACCCCTACAGCCATCCGGCAGGCGAGCCTGGTAATCAGTTGACGGCCCCGTCCCACCGTGAACAGCGCTGCGACCCGCTTCCGGCCGACTCCGAGACGCGAGATCCTGGTACTCCGACCGTGAACCAGCGAACAAATGCGGGCTGGTGTGCATCTCACTCTTCGTAAAACAGCCTCATGCTGATACGGCCCTCCGCGCGACCGGTGTCGTCGCGCATTCCGAAAGGAGGCCGGGCGATGAAACTCCCGGCGTACCGTGACCGCAGAAGCGCGACAGCACCGCGACGCCTCCCCGGCCGGGCCACAACCGCACGCAGAGTAAACACCGTTGCCGCCGTGGCGGCCATGCTCCTGACGGGCTGTGGCACGGGCACCCACAAGACGGCCCCGCACTTCAATGGCCCCGACGTGTCCCCCGCCCCGACCGCCGCGCCTTCCCCCTCCCCTTCGCCCTTCGCTGCGGACCTCACCGCCGCCACGTGCACCAACAACACGAAGCTGGCCGGCTGGTCGAACCGTCGGCTGGCCATGCTGACCATCGCCGTCCCGGTGTCGGAGACCTCGGTGTCCGACGCCATGTCCGAGGTGAGCGCCGGTGCCGGCGGCGTGGTGCTGTTCGGCAGCAAGGCACCGTCCGACCTCGGCTCCCGACTGACCGCCCTGAAGTCTCATGTACCTGGCCGTCTAGGCCTGTTGGTGATGACCGACGAGGAGGGCGGCGGCATCCAGCGCATGGCGAACCTCGTCGGATCCCTGCCCTGGCCCGCGTACATGGGCAAGCACTGGACCCCGGCCCAGATCCAGCGGAACGTCACGAAGGTCGCCACCAAGATGGCGGCCGCCCAGGTGAACATGGACCTCGCGCCGGTGGTCGACGTCGACGGCAGGAACGTGGCTCCCAGTCAGACCAACCCCGACGGATGGCGCTCCTTCAGCGGCAGAACCTCGGTGGTCTCCAAGGACGGCGTCGCGTACATGAACGGGTTGCGCGCCGGACACGTGATACCTGTCGTCAAGCACTTCCCGGGCCTTGGCAACTCCAGCTACAACTCCGACTTCGGCCCCGCCCGCACCCTGCCCTGGTCCACCTTGCAAAAGGTGGGCATCCCGCCGTTCACAGCGGCCATCAAGGCCGGCGCCCCGGCGATCATGGTCTCCAACAACATCGTGCCGGGCTTGGGCACCAATCCGGCGAGCCTGTCACCCACCGTCATCAGCTACGAGCTGCGCGGCAAGCTGGGCTTCAAGGGGCTGGTGGTCACCGACTCGCTCAGCGCCAAGTCGATCTCCGCCGCAGGCTTCAGCGTCCCCGCCGCCGCTGTCCAGGCCCTGCGCTCCGGTGCCGACATGGTCATGTTCGACCTGGGGGGCAATACCGGCTCCCGAACGTCCTCGATCGCCTCGGCGATCACCAATGCGGTGGCCGGCGGACATCTCGCCCGCAGTCGCCTCATCGACGCGGCGGGACACGTCCTGGCCGTCCGGCACGTGAATCTCTGCTCCTGAGCGCGAGTGGATCACAGCCCCTGCCGTGTTGTGGACCCTCCGGTACGGGCGGGGCCGATGGCCCCGCCCGGGCGCGGTCCCTTCCGCCGAGCGGGGCGGCGGACCGTCGGACCGGCACTCTCAGCCGTCCGACGGCACCTTCAGCTTGTCCCAGCTGAACTTGCCCGGGATGCCGTCGGCGTCCTTGCCCTTGAAGCCCAGCTTGCGCTGCCAGGCCACGTAGGACTTGCGGTCGGCCTCGGTCCACTCGGGGCCGGGCCCCTTCTCGTAGTGGCTGCACCCCTCGGCGACGAGCCGGCGGCCCATCGCCGTGATCAGTGGCGACTTCTGCCCGTTGTGGAAGAAGCCGCTGCCCGGGAAGGGGGCGTACGACGGCTTGGGCGCCGGCTTGGGCTCGTGCGGCTTCCCGGAGCCCTTTCCGGCCAGCCGGGCGGCGATGCGCCCGCGCAGCCAGTCCATGGTGAAGCCGCGCGGGTCCTGCTTGCCCGGCTGCCACTCCTTGTGGCCGATCACCGAGCGCTCGCTCCAGCCGTAGTGCCGGCAGATGGCGGCAGCCACCCGCGCGATGGCGTCCTTCTGCGCCTCCGGCCAGGGGTCCTTGCCGTCGCCGAGGTTGATGCACTCGAAGCCGTAGAAGTGCCGGTTTCCGTCGGTGTCGGCCTCGTTGTCGGGCGGCAGCTTCGTCTCGTTGACGACGGCCCGGAGGACGTCGCTGTCGCCGAGGCCGGCGTGGTTGGCGCGGCCGTTGCCGACGAGGTGGACGTGGCCCTTCTTGTCGATGACGCCGTGGCACAGCGGGCCGGGCAGGCCGGAGTAGCCGTTGTAGCAGATGTTCACGGAGTTCTCGGTGCCCGACGTGACGGTGTGGTGGATCATCACGCCGTTGATCGGGCCCCAGGGCCCCTTGGTGTTGCGGTTGTGGGTGCGCCAGTTGCGCACCTCGTGGACCGTCACGCCCTCGGCTCGCAGGATCTCCACCAGCTTGGACGCGCTCATCGGCTGGGCCATCACTCGTCTCCTTCCGCGGCTTCCTCCGCCGCCGCAGTGGTCTGTGACCGGCCGTCGGAGGGGTCGGCCTCCGCCGCCTGTTCTTCCTGGGCGGCGGACGCCTCCGCCGCGAGGGTCGCCTCGTCCGCCGCCGGGATGCCGCCGGCGAGCGGTCCGAAGGCGAGCCGCAGATCGACGGCGCTCTCCTCGCCCTTGACCAGGGCGAGCGGCGCGAAGTGGCGGTCGATCCCGGCCGGTGCCCGCAGCAGGGGACGGCGCGCCGGGTCGACGGGCCAGTCGACGCCGCCGGCGGCGGTGCGGGCGGGGATCAGCCAGTGGTCGCCGGTGCGGTAGGCGCCGTCCGTGGCGAAGTACACCTCGACGCCGTCCTCCAGGGGCAGCCACTCCCCCTCGGTCACCGGGATCGCGCCGCCTTCGAGCGCCGCCGTACGGCCCTTGCGGCGGGGCCCCTCGCGGTGGTCCCAGCGGCGCAGGAACGGGTGCAGATGGGGCAGCCGGCCGACGTGCGGGTCGGGTTCGGCGGACAGCCGGACCCGGCGGCCGGGCAGGTCCAGTTCCTCGACCCGCAGCAGGGGCAGGGCTTCGAGGCGGGAGGCGTACGCGGTGTCCGTGACCTCCACCAGGTCGCCGACGTCGAGGTCCAGCTTGTCGTCGAAGCCGAGGGACGCCAGCCGCACCCAGGTGCCGTCGAGTCCGTCGACCGGGAAGACCACCGAACCGTTCTCCCGGGACCACTTGAAGGTGGCGTCCTTCGCCGTGCCGCCCGCGTGGACCTCCACCCGGTACAGCTGGTTCTCCTGGCCGCGGTAGCGCGCGCCGGGCCGGACCAGGCACGGGTCCTCGTCGGCGTGCTCGGGCCGTTCGGCGCGCGCGGCGAGCCGGGCCGCGGGGGCGGCCTGGCGCTGCGCCCAGCGTTCGAAGGCGTCCCGGACGTCCTCCCTGGACGGGTCGGCGTCCTCGACCTCCAGCTCGGTCAGGGACAGCGGCAGCACCTGCCAGACGACCTTGGCGCGGACGGCGGTGTCGGGCAGCGCGGCGCCGAGTGCGACCTCGCGCAGCGCGGGGTCCTCGGCGGCGCAGACGGCCCGCTCCCACACCTGGAGGTAGACCACGAACGGCGACTGGCCGGGCGAGGGCAGGCGGTCGCCGGGTCGCTCCGGGTCGCGGAAGCCGTCCGGCTGGTTCCAGTAGTCCCAGTACGGCTGCGCGGGCGCCGCCTGCTGATCCGCGGCGGCGTCCTCGTCGGGTACGGGCTCCTCCGGTGCCGGGCGGTCCGCGTCGCACAGGACGCCGTCGACGTAGTAGCGGCCGCCGTGGATGTACAGGGTGTCGATGTCGTGTTTGCCGCCCACGTACTCGATGCGGAAGCCGGTGGCGTCGCGTGGTCCGCCGTGCCGGCCGATCAGGTCGGCGGTGAGGGTGCGGGCCCGGTGGAGCTCGATGGCGGTCTGCTCGTTCAGGTCGGCGTCGAGCTGGACGCGTCCCTGCTGGGCGACGACCGCGGAGTAGTGCCGCTCCGGGCGGAAAGTGGAGCGGGAGAGATCGGCGTGCATGAAAGGGGGTCCCCCTGGTTCGGATGGCTGCGGGTGGGGCGTACGGCGGCGCTGCTCACGTCACGAAGAAGATCCCGGCGTCGGTGCCTGCGGGCGTGTACTCGGCGAGCCGTGCCCTGAGGCCGTCCTCGCGCTGCGGCCGGTACAGGTCGTGGAAGGCACCGAGTTCGGCGCCGTCGTCCGCGCCGCGCCGGATCTCCTCGGCGCAGCGGTCCGCCAGTTGCCCGTACCACGGGGTCCCGTAGCGTTCGCCCGCGAACAGCGGCCGTACCCGGGTGGCTTGCTGCGGGCCGGCCAGGTCCGGTTGGCAGCGGTGGCGGCGGGGCGTGCGCGAGCCGGGCGGGACGTAGCAGTACCGCAGACAGCCGATGCCGCGCCGGGCCACGTGCAGCTTCCCGGTGAGGATCGAGTTCTCGGCGATGCGCACCGCGTGAGTGCGCACCTCGCCGATGACGGTGGTGCGGTGCAGGTGCAGGACGGCGTGGGCGTGGCGGCAGTCCGGGGCGGAAAGGGCCGTGCGGTCGTGGCCGGTGGCGTCCAGGATGCTGTCGCGCAGATGGATGTCGAGGGGGTCCTCGCTCACCTCGTCGCCGATGACCTCGATGGTGCCGAGGATGCTGTGCTCGATCTGCAGGCAGCCGGTGGTGCGGTCCAGGACGATGCTGGGCTCGTCGGGTGAGTGCGGCTCGCACTCGGGCTCCAGGGACCAGCCCGGCACCAGCGTGCAGTGCCGGACGACGACCGCGCCCATCGGGCCGGTCACGTTGATGCCGCGGCCGGCGACCAGCAGTCCGTCGAGGACGATGCGGGGCCGTTCGTGCGGTGTGCAGTCGTCGGACACCGCGCGGATGTTGAGGGCGTCGGGCCGGTTGCTGTACCAGTCGAGGAGGCGGATCACCGGCCGCGCGCCCTCGGCCGCCCGCAGTTCGAGGCGGTCGCCGGGGTCGAGGTCGAAGTCCAGCTGCTCCTGGTGGGCGCCGCTGTGGGTGATCTCGATGATGCCGGGGGTGCGTTCCGGGCCGCGCTCGTCCTGCCAGGCGCGATAGGCGTCCATGATGCTGTGGTACGGCTGTCCGGGGCCGACCCGGTAG
Source organism: Streptomyces sp. NPDC004721 (assembly GCF_053601495.1). Lineage (NCBI taxonomy): Bacteria > Bacillati > Actinomycetota > Actinomycetes > Kitasatosporales > Streptomycetaceae > Streptomyces > Streptomyces sp. NPDC004721. Next base: position 129,961 of record NZ_JBSGBZ010000021.1, on the reverse strand, counting down.
AACGTGGCCTCGGGGTGGGGTTCACGGTCGGCGCGCTCGTACTCGCCGCCGCCCGTGCCGGCGCCGAAGGCGTAGTGGTAGTCCACCCACACGCCCTGCCGGGGCGCGGACCGGGAGCCGAACGCGATGCGGCCCAGCTCCGGGTCGACGGCGATCTGGCCGCGCCGGGGCCGGTAGCGCCAGTCGGACAGGTCGGCGACCACGATGTCGGAGGGTGCCACGGGCTGGTCCTCGCCGTCGCGCCGGATGACCAGGCTCTTGCCGGGTCCGTAGTAGTCGGCGAGCCGGTCGTGCAGCAGGCGGCGGGTGATGAACGCCGGGACGTTCTCGACGGCGGCGATGTGCGCGGGCGAGGGCTCCGGCACCGGCTTGGTGACCAGCGGGGTGTCGTTGCCGAGGATGGAGAAGGTGTAGAGGTTGCGGGCGCGGTCGATGCAGTAGGCAGGGGACGAGGTGAGCGAAAAGGGCTTCAGCCGCCAGACGAACAGCCCCACCCCGGCGGGAGTCCATCCCCCTTGTTTCCTCGCGGAGTCGGCCCGGCGCACGTCGACCGTCCGGGCCGTCCGCTCGAACGGTCCGCCCGTGAGGGCGAGCGCCGACCCGTCCCGCAGGTCGAGCAGGCGGCCGCGGTCGCCGCGCCGGCCGGTGCCGTACAGCTTGACCGGCTGGGTGTGGGCCACGAGCCGGGACAGTTCCACGGCGCGCGCGGGCCACTCGGCCACCTGCTCGGAGAGTTCCTCCAGGAGGTGCAGGGTGCCTTTGCGGCGCCGGTGGGCGACGGTGGCGGCAACGTCACGGCGCGGTGCGACGGCCGCGGCGAGCGCGTCCCGGCCGCCGCCGTGCAGGCCGGCGGTGAGGACGCGTTCGTAGCCCGGCAGTGTGCGGTAGCCCACCAGGTCGCCGAGGTACGGCAGCACCCAGGGGGCCGCGGTCTCCACGAACAGGTCCTCGTAGCTCTGCTGGACGCCGTCGCGGACCCGGTCGAGTTGCTCGGCGATCACGGCGAGGAGGGCGCGCAGCGGCTCTCCCTCCTCGCCGTCGCGCATCCGGTACCAGCGGGGCAGCAGCTCGGCGAGCCCGTCCGGCTCCCGGGGCACCACCGGGGCCGACGTCTCCAACTCCACGTCCGAGGACATCACTTGACCTCCGTCAGAATCAGGGTGTCCGAGGCCCGCGCCGACAGCAGCGCGAGCTGCGCCGGGCGGATGCCGCGGAAGACGAACACCGTCCGGCCCTTCGCCAGGCGCCGGGTGTCGGTGATGTCGGGGTTGAGCCGCAGGAGTTCGGCGAGCGGGATGCCGTACCGGGCGCAGACCGACGACAGGGTCTCCCCGTTCGCGTCCCGGACGGTGTGGGTGCTCTCCTCGTACGCCGCCGGGTGCGCCGGTACGGACGCCTTCGGCGTGCCGGGGTCGGCGAGCAGGGCGGTCAGCCGCTCCGGCGGGACGAAGGCGGGCACGCCGGTGAAGACGTCGACGTCCACGTAGTCGACGCCGGGCACGGAGTGCGCGGTGGCCAGCACCTCGGAGAGGCGGGCGGGCTGCCCCAGCTCCCGCCCCTCGTAGCCGAGTCGGAGCAGCAGCGCCTGGCGCAGCCTGGGCTCGACGGTCTCCCAGGCGTGGTCCGGTTCGAGCTTCACTCGGGCGGCGATCAGCAGCAGGACGAGTTCGCGCACGTCCACGCGGACCGCCAGGTTCGGGTCGCCGTACTCGGTCAGCGCTCCGCGCAGGGGCCGGAGGCTGTCCTCGGTGAGCGGCACGTCGTCGGTTCCGGCGACCGTCACGTGCAGCACGCGCCGTCGTCCGTCGAAGAGTTCGCGGGCCGCCGCCCGGCCGATGCCCGCCCGGGAGCGGGCGAAGTCCTCGTAGTCGGACGCGGAGACCAGCCGGTCCAGGGCGGAGACGGCGAGCGGGATCGTGCGGCGGGTCAGGCCGGGCCCGTCCGCGTCCGCGCCGCCGGTCGCCGGGCGCGGGTTGGTGACCGCGGTGACGCCGAGCGGCCGGGTGAGGGGCTGGGTGATCCGGTCGGCGGGGATGTTGGCGGCCTTGCCGGTGCCGAAGCGGTAGCGGGCGCGGACGTTCTCGTGGCCGCTGGGCAGGCGGGCGCCGTGGATGCCGTCGCCGAAGGTCACGGTGGTACGGCCGTCGGCGGTGCTGCCGGTGATGTACACGCGCTCGGTCGGGCCGCGCCCGGCGAGGCTGTCGACCTCGTGCCAGCGCACGCCGTCGACGCGGATCTCCAGGACGGGCGTGGCGCCGAGAGGGGTGTCGGCGGCGAGCCAGGTCAGCGGGGACTGCCAGAGGGCGAAGGTCTGGTTGACGCGGTCGGAGTCCCCGCTGCCGACGGCCTCCTCGCGGCTCTCGCCGTGGGTGGCCTCGACGACGTTGCCGAGGACACGGACGTTCGCCCGGCGGTAGCGGTGGACCAGGTCGGTGGTGAGGGTGAGGCGGGTGTGGACGTGGTCGCCGGGCAGCCGGGGGTCGACGGCCGGGTCTGCGGCGGCGATCGTGACCACCTCGGCGGCGTTGACCCCGGTCGTGCCCGGGACGTCGGTGCGTTCACCGCTCACGACGAGGGTGCGGCCGGGGCGCAACCCGTCGTAGAGCCGGGCGAGTTCGATCTCGTTGCCGTGCACCTCCTCGCCCAGCGGTTCGCCGGCCGGGTGCAGCGGCTCGCCCGCCGCGTGCACGGTGGTGTCGCGGATGTGGGAGAGCAGGACGTCGAACTCGTCCAGCCACGGGTCCGCGAGGGTGAGTTCGGTGCCCCGGCCGGTGATGCCGTAGTTGGAGTAGGCGGCCGTACGCGCCGCGACGACCTGGGTGGTGACGAAGGCGAACCTGGCGTCGCCGGGTACGGCCGCGCCCTTCGCCGGCCGCTGGATCGCCACCCAGCTGCCGACGGTGATGCCGTCGTGGACGGTGTCCAGTTGCAGGACACGGCGGTTGACGGGCTCCGGTTTGCTCGCGATGACGATCTCGACGCCTGGTTCGGTGGTGCCCACCGTGTACTTGAGGCTCACCTCGTACTCGCCGTGGGTGAACTGCTTGCTGTCGCCGGGCCGCAGGGAGATCTCCTGGGCCGTGCCGTTGTGGACGCCGACGTGCACCAGGCCTTCGGCATCGGGGCGGGAGACGAACAAGGTGCGCTCGGGCAGGCCGGTGTGGAGGCGTGCGGTGACACCCGGTTCCTCGGCGACGGCCGGACGACGGTTGAGCCAGCTCAGCTCGCGGTCCTGGGGGGCTCGGGTCGACAGGTCGACCCGGCCGGGGCCCAGGGTGAAGGAGATCGGCTGGGCGACGGGCAGGTTCTCGGCGCGCTGGTCGCTGCTGCCGCCCTCGACGTACTGGAACTCGGCCCGGGCCGGGGTCCTGCCCGCCGGGTCGTACACCACGCGCATGCTCGCCAGCACCGCGCCGGTCAGCGGCCAGTCGGCGGTGCGGATGACCCGGCCGCGGTCGTCCTGGACAGGCTTGAGCGGGGCGGTGACTCCGAAGGGGGCGGCGGTCACGCGCATCGCGAGCAGTTCACGCAGAAGCCGCGGGGTACCGGGCGCGGCGGCGGAGCGCCAGGCCGGATAGAGGCTGCCGAGGCCGGGGTCGAGCGCCGACAGCAGGCGCGCGGTGTCGCTGCCGGGGCGGCGGGTGCGGCTTCCCGTCCGGTGGGCGGGTGCGTCGGAGCGCAGGGCCGGCAGGACGGAGCTCAGTGCCTGCAACGCGGCCTGGCGGGGGTCGGGCCGGGCCGTCCTCCCGGCGGCCGCGGTCTGTTCTGCGGTCTGTTCTGCGGACGGTTCCGCGGGTTGGGCGGGGGCCAGCTGAAGTGCGTGGCCGGCCAGTTCCGCCAGGACCGCCGCGAGCTGCTCGAACCAGGCGGCCACGTCCTCGTACGCCTCGGCCAGCACCTCGGCCTCCCGCAGACGGGCGAGGGGTTCACCGAGACGGGCCGCGAGGCGCTCCGGAGTCCCGATGTCGTCCAGGTCCGTGCGCAGCGGGGCGAGCACCTGGTCCTCGAAGTCCTCGATCAGGCGGCTGACCGGCCGTGGGTTGGGGACCTCGGGGGTCGGCGGTTCCTCGCCCGGTTCGCCCGGGGCGGCCGGTTCGGCGGTCCAGCGCCGAACCTCGTCCGCCAGTTCCTTGAGCGTGAGCGGCGCCGACCTGGGCAGCGAGATCGCGGTGACCTCGTCGTCCCGGTCGGTCCGGACACCGGCGACGGGCAGCAACCTGCGCTCGCCACCGGCCTGTTCGCCGAAGACGAAGAGGAGCTGGTCGCCGGTCTGCAGGGAGTTGGCGGTGCCCTCCACGAACAGCTCGGAGGGGCGCTCGAGGTCCTCGGGCGTGACGAGGGAGGGCCGGCGGCGCCGTACCGCCAGCTCGTTCCAGTCCCAGCGGGCGGTGAGGTCCCGGGCCGTCTCGAAGGTCAGCGACTGCTCGTCGGCGGAGGCGGGCACGCTGTGGCTGCGCGCCCCGCGCGGGATGAGCACCGGCAGGGCCTCGGCCCGCGGGTCGCGTTCGAGGGTGTACGCCAGGTAGGTGCCGGCCGCCACTCCGGGGCGCGGCCGGTGTCCGACGAGCCGGCCCATCAGCACCAGCGAGCGGTGTTCGTCGGCGGTGCGGATGTAGGCCTCGTCGGCGATCCGCTCGGAGTGGAAGGTGAGCAGGTCGCCGAGGACGGCCGTGGCGTCCAGCAGGCCGATGGCGGGGTCGTCCGGGGTGCGGACGGTCAGCCCGGCGAGGGCCGGGTACGCGGGCGAGGCGAGCCGGTCGAGGAGGGCTGCGAGGAAGGAGCCGTACTCGCCGACGCGGTAGTCGAGGGCGGTGCGACCGGGCGGGTTGTGGACCGGGGCGGGGGCGAGGCGCTCGTCGTGGCCGCCGCACGCGCCGCCGCAGGAGCAGACCTGGCTCATCGGGCGCCTCCCAGGGATATCGCCAGCCGTCCCTGTTCGGGCCGGTCGGGGTCGTTGTCGCAGGTGGCGATCTCCAGCGGGCCGAGCCGCAGCACGCCGTCCTCCCTCTCTCCTCGGTCCTGTTCGAACAGCCTGCAAAGCCGGGTGACCTCGACGCTCTCCACGCCGGGTACGGCCGCAGCGGCGGCGACCATGCGGCTGAGCCGGACGGGTTCGCCGAAGGTCAGCGCGTCGGGGTGGAAGAAGCCCAGCCGTCCGCCGGGCAGTCGGCCGCTGCCGAGGACGCGGTAGAGGTCGGCGAGGATCTGGCCGTGCTGGTGGCCGGGCAGCGCGCACACGTGGAGCGCGACGTCGAGGGGCACCAGCCGGGCGGGGCCGATCACCAGGTCGTGCCCGATGCGCCGGTACGTCTCCAGGGCCTGGGTCACGGAGTCGAGCAGGCCGGCCGGCGGGGTGTCGCCGCCGTAGGCGTCGATCGCGACGTGGGCCTCCTGGACGCTGCCGGTCCAGCGGATCTCGGCCGCGGCCCGCTGGACGCCGGGCAGGGCGGAGGCGAGGGCCGTGTAGTCGTCGGCGGTGACCGCCCGCAGCCGGGTGCGGCGCAGGTCCAGTGGCGCCAACTGACGTACTTGCTCCAGGCGTTCGGGCTCCGTGCCGCCGGTGGCGGGCAGCGGGTTGCGGACCGTGGCGACCGGTACCGGCTCGCCCGGCTCGCCCGCTGTGACGACGAGGTGGTTGATGGCCTCGGCGCCGACGTTGCCCGCGGTGCCGCCGCCCAGCCGGTGGCGCACCTCCAGCCGGGTCCCCGGCGTCGGCGCGGCACCGTGCCGTCCGTCGCCGAAGCGCAGGGCGAGGCGCCCGTCGTCCTCCGGTTCGCCGACGAAGTGCCGGTCGCGGGGGGCGCTGTCGAGCAGGTCGCGGCGCGGCTCCCACACCGTGCCGCCGTCGTGGAGGCGTACGGCGGGCAGGGCGCGGCGCGGGTCCTGGGCGAGTGCGGCGGTCGCCGGGCCACGCAGGACCGGCTCCTCGGGGTGGAGTCCGGCCGCGTATGCCGGGCCCCAACTGTGCGCGATCTCCCAGGCGATGTGCCCGTCCAGCACCGTGCCCGCGCGGGCCCGTGCGGTGAGGATCTCGACGCGCCGCAGCTTTGCGTTCAGCAACTCGTCGCTGCGGTGCAGCAGTTCGCGCAGGGCGCGGACGGGGTGGCGGCGCAGTTCCAGCCGCTCCAGCACCTTCAGGCCGAAGATCACGGCGAGTTCGTCGACCTCGCCCTCGCCGAGCCCGTCCCGGTCGCGGGCACTGCGCCACAGTTCGACGAGCCGCTGCCTGATCCGGCCCGGGATGGCGGCGATCCGCCCGGCCTGCCCGGCGGCGACCGTCGCCGGGTCGGGGAACGGCACGGCCTGGGTGACCGGTGCCCGGCCGAGGACGGGACGGAACCGGGGCCGGATGCCCGGGTAGACGGACTGGGCGAGCAGCGTCCGCAGGGCCGCGGCCTGCGCGTACGCCGTGCCGGGCACGACCCTCCCCCAGCCCCCGGCCGGGGGGACCCCCACGTGTCGTTGCCCGGCCCGCTCCAGACCGACCCCGGCGCGCACGGTGGCCCGCTCCCCCACGACCGCGAACAGTTCGCGGACGTCGTCGGGGGTCAGGACGCGGCCGCTCTCCGTCCGGTCCGTCAACGAGGTGATGAGCCGCGCCGGGGCGTTGCCCTCCGTGCGGTCGGGGCAGCCGAACTCCGGCGGGTCGCAGGGCGCCACGACGGCCGGGACCGGTGGCACGGTGACCGTCTCGACCGGGCCGGAGCGGCCGTGGTCGACGAGGACGGCGTTGCCGCGGGCGAGGGTGACGTCCTCGACGGGGCAGTCCCGCCCGCCCCGCGTGATCAGGCAGAACGGGAAGCGCAGGGCGTCCTCGGCGGCCCAGGTGACCTCCAGGACGGGCTGGTCCTCGATGCGGTCCAGGCCGGGGGTGACGGAGGTGAGGCGGACGGCCTGCCGGTGGGCGGGGTCGGCGTCGCCGGGGGTGCCGGTGCGCGGCCCCTTCACCTCTTCGAGGATCAGCACGTCGCCCGGCTTCAGGTCGAGCCTGCGTTCCCGGCGGGTCTCGGGATCCGCCCATGCGTCGCGCAGGGTGGCGGCGGTGGCCCCCGCGGGCAGCGCGCACACCTCGCCGTCCCAGGTCCACAGCCGGATCGCGTTGTGGGCGACTCGCAGTTCGAGGGGTTCGGTGGCGACGACCGGTTCGAAGACCTCCACGGAGCCGCGCTCGTCCAGGTCGCCGAGGTCGTCCTCGTCGATGACCGTGCCGGGCTCGGGGCGGTCGTGCGGGTCGAGGGTGCGCACGTCGACGGAGGCGAAGCGGTACGTGCCCGGTGCCAGGGCGCGGTCGGCGGCGGTCTCGACGGTCACATAGGCGCGGGCGTTGCAGCCGTCGTGCATCGCATAGTCGATGAGCCGGACGTGTCGGCGCACGGAGACCCGGCGGCGGGCGGTGTCGAGGTAGGCCTCGGTGGCGACCGCGTCCTGCTGGTAGCTGATCTGGTCGCCGGTGTACGCGAGCAGTTCCACGAGCGTCGTGCCCAGGTCGGCGGGGTTGCGCTCCACCCAGTCCGAGGTGGTCAGCGCGAGCCGGTCGAGCAGGAGTTTGCGGATGCTCTCGTAGTCGCGGGCCGTGTAGTCGACGACCGGGGCGGCCGGGAAGTCCGGTGTGGCGTCGGTGTCGTCCCGGCAGTCGAAGGGGGTCGGGCAGCCGGGCCGGAAGCCGAACTCCGCGCTGTGGTAGCGCTGGTCGAAGCCACGGTACGGCTCGGTGCCGGGCCGGCCGTAGGGGTCCGCCTCCACCAGCGACAGCCGGTAGTGGGAGGTGTCGCCGGCCCGGTCGAGGGTGACGTGGAGCCGGTCGTCCAGCTCCGGGTCCTCCTCGCGTTCGACGCTGACGTCGACGGCGGTGATGCCGGTGACGCGCCGGCCGCCGTCGATGCGGACGTTCTCGGGGCCGAGGCCGTGCGGGGCCTTGCCGAGGAAGGTGACGGTGAGCAGCAGCCCGTCGTCGCTCGCCTCGACGGCGTCGACCCCGTTGAGCTGCGCGGCCCGCACCTTGGCCCGCCGGGTGGTTCCCGCGCTCATGCCGACCTCCCCTCGAAGACGTCCTCGCGGACGGTCCCGGTGGCGCGCACGACGTACGACAGGTGTACGCGTACGGTGTCGTCGCCGCTCTCGATGTCGAGGGCCACCACCTCGACCAGGTCGCCCAGCCAGCGCTGGAGCGCGGCCTGGACGGAGAGTTCGAGAGTGCTGACCAGTTCGGGGCTGGACGGCGCGAAGACCAGGTCGAGCAGTCCGCAGCCGAAGTCGGGGCGCATCACGCGCTCGCCGGGGCTGGTGAACAGCAGCTGCTCGATCAGGTCGTGGACGTGCTCGGCGGGGCGGGCGTGGGCGGTGCGTCCCCGGCGGTCGGTGCGGAAGGGGAACGCGATGTCGGTGCGAATGCGTTGACTCGTCGGCCTCATCGGACGGTGACCTTTCGCTGCGCGGCCTGGACGACGGGTGGTCCCTGCGGGACGAGGGCCGCGCTGAAGCACTGGGCGGCGGAGGTGTCGAGCAGCACGTGCGACCCGTCGGCCATGACGCCGGTGTCCGCGGCGGTCCAGCGGACCGCGGCGCACGGCGAGGGCACTCCGTCGACGGTGTGCGGGCAGCCGGTGACGACGTACGTGTGGGCGCTCGTGGCCATGGCGGCACCCCCGATGCGTACGCCGCCGGAGGGCGTGGTGGCTGGCGTGCCGCGGCCGCCGTGCGGGCAGCCGATCACGGCGCCCGCGTGGAGCAGACTCCCGGACAACTTCTCTCCCCCGTTTGTCTATCGCTTGGAGTGGACGGTCAACTGACCCTCGTTGATGTTTACTTCACGACCACGCAGGACGATCTCGGCGCCCGCGCCGGTGGCGACGACCACGGCTTCCTTGGTGACGCGGATGTAGGCACCGCCCTGGGCCTGCAGGAGGATCCCCTGTTCGGCGCCGGCGGTGTCATTGAGGACGATCTTGTGGGCCTGCGGGGTCTGCACGACGACCGGCTTGTTCGCCGCGTTCGCCTGGAGTTCGCGGCGCGCGTCGGGGGGCAGTTCACCGGCGTCGCCGTACCAGCAGCCGGTCCACACCGGGAAGCTGGGATCCCCCTGCTCGAACTCCACCCACACGCCGGCGCCGGGCGGCGGCACCACGAACTGGCCCGACTCCGGCCCGGTGAACGGCAGGCAGGGCAGCGCCCAGGTGGACGGCTCGTCGCCGAGGACGTCCGGGACCTCGGCCGTGATCCTGCCGATGCGCAGCGGGTCGTTGTTGTCCACGACCCGACCGCGGAACTTGCCGAGGTAGCGATTGCCGGGTGCCGCCATGCTGAACTTCTCCTGGTTCTTCGGTGGTTCGGGTCAGGGCCGGACGTAGTCGCTGCGTGCTTCCAGTCCCTCCCGGGAGAGGGTGAAGTTCTGCTGGAACGAGCCCGGGCGCAGGTTGTAGGTGACGGACTTGACGTAGTAGTCGCCGTCGTAGGCCCGACCGGCGCCGCGTACGCCGACGAGCCGGCGCGGCTGGAGGAGGTAGCCGTGCCGGTTGACGTCGAGCGAGCCGGAGCCCGAGATGACGTCCGCGGAGACCGCGGCCCTGGCGAGGAGTTCGGCCTCGGCCTGCTCACGCTGCTGCTTGGCGGTGCCGGACAGGGTCTTGCGTTTGAGGGCGGGGGTGGGCCGCCTGCCCAGGGGCGGCCGCATGGGGCTGATCGGCGGTTGGGGCAGGAGCGTGGACTGGCGGGTGCCCGGGTCCTGCCAGCGCGCCTGCGGCTCCTCCCGTGCGGTTCCGTCGTAGGCGAAGGTCAGCTGGTCCACGGTGGACTGGGCGTCCATGTTGACGTTGAGGGCGTGCTGGCGCCGGCCGAGCCGCACTTCGGGGCCCCAACGCGCTGCGGACTGGCCGGGGTTGGGGCCTGGCTCCAGATAGAAGGTGTAGCCGTTGGCGCGGGCGAGCTCCGTGACGTACTGCAGGTCCGTGCCCGTCTGGTAGTGGACGCGGAGGTCCTGGTGCGGCGGCTGGGCGACCTTCTCCTGGTAGACATCCGGCCGGACGCCGTAGTCGGAGTACCGGCGCAGGATGGCGAGGACCCGCTCGGACGGGGGCAGGTTGGGGTAGCGGGCCGTGCGCTCCTCCAGGTCCATGAGCAGCGTCAGGTCCTCGCCCGTGACGGTGAGGGTGGAGTGGCCGGGGACGTTGCTGGCGCCGACCTCCTGCCGGACGATCAGTCCGTCGAACAGCACCTCGGGCGTGCCGCGGACGCTGACGGTGAGGATGACGCGGGTCTTCGGGTCGAAGAACCCCTCGGGCAGCAGCCGTTGGTTGATCAGCCCGCTCTTGGTGAGGTCGAAGGCGAACTGGAATCCGCTGCGCTCGCCCGCGGTGGCGGTGATCTGCGCGGACAGCAGCGCCTCGGCGACCTCGACGGGAACCGGGCGGGCGAGCGTGGACCCCATGAGGAGCTGGATGTGGACGGGGCCCTGCCCCACGGGCTGTTCAGACACGCCGCTCTCCGTGCGGGAACCCGCCGGCGAGCGGGATGCCGATGACGCGCCCCGCTTCGTCCGTCAACTCCCTTGGGTCGAGCACGGGATTGGCATCGGCGATCCGCCACCACTGGCCGGAGTCGCCGAGGAAGCGCTGACCGAGCAGATCGGGCCGCTCTCCGGCGCCGACGACGTGCGGCTCGGTCTCCTCGTCGAGCGGAGGCAGCAGGCGCCGCTTGGTGTACCGGACTTCGGTGCCGTCGGCACGCCGGTGCACGCCGATCTCGGCGTCGTGATAGCGGCTGGTACGCGAATAGGGGTGCGCGCCCGGTATGGAGTCCAGGGCGCTCTCGTAGGGCTCGGTCCCGGCCATGTCGTCCTCCTCAGCCCCTTCCAGTCACTAGATCGGCGCCGCCGAGTCCGAGGGCGCCCAGGCTGCCGCCCCGGGCCGCGGCGGCAAGCCGCTCCTTCTGCGCCAGGTGCGCCATGTACAGGTCGGCACCGCGGTGCCCTGCGGGCAGGTCGCTCACGGTCAGGATCTTCATCCCGATACTGAGCGAGGCCCGGATCGGATTGAGGTTGACGTCGAAAGCCGACTCGTTGACGGACAGCTCGGTGAGCCGCACGGGCATGACCCGCTTGCTCCCCCAGGTGAACAGCGTCAACGGCATCTCGATCGGGCTGATCTCGATGGCGCCCTTCCGCGTCAGCTTGCTCGCGGCCCGCAACTGCGCTGTGGTCGGCTGCACCAGCATCTCGAGGGTGGCGAGCTGCGGGTGGATCCCGTCGGGCGCGGCGATCTCCAGCTGATCGGTGGCATCGATCTCGGCGGTGAACTTCCAGGTCTCCTGGGCGGGGCCCTTGAGCCGTAATGCCTCGTTCCGGTCCCCACTCCCGGCACCTCCGCCGCCGGCGTCGCCGCCGTCTCCGGCGGACTGGGGGGAGATGCCGCGCTCCAGGGTGTCCGGGTTGAACTGCAGCACGATGACGCGCTGGGGGGTGCCGCGTTCGGGGTCGACGACGACTATGCCGGAGCGGATGGGTTTGGGGAAGTTTGCGTAGCGGGTCACGACTCACCCCTTTCCTGTTCGGCGAATTCTTCCAAGAGAATGCTCGCCGCCTCACGCAGCTGTTGGTCCGGGTCGCTCCGGGACATTTCGAGCACTCGTTCCCGATACTGACTCCAAGGGGAGTATGTGACCGCCCAGAGTGCACCCTCTCTCACCTGCGGATCGGGGTGCCGTAGGGCAGCGTCGATGCGCGTGAAGAATCGCTCATCAAATTCCCGAGGCGCTCCGACTCCCGCCCTCAGAACGGCATCAGAAAGCCGCTCAGGTGAGAGTACGGCACCGTCCACATCAGCGATCAATTCTTCCAGAGTCAGCGCATTGAGGTGCTCCTCAAAGACACCTGCCGCTCCGTGCACCAGCTCCGCATCCGAGCCAATAACAAACACGAAACTCCGCTCAGGAATCTCGTCCTCAATGTAGTGGAGAAGGAGCTGCGGGTTTGCAGCCCAGACCACTCGATACTCTGTCGCCTCCTCCGGGTCGGCCTGCCGTACCTCGCGCACCTTCCAGCCCAGTTCCCGCGCATAGGCACTGACGTGCGCCTCTGCACGCAGCTCACGCAACACCAGGCGGCGCGAGCGGCTCCATTCTGAGTTCACGTTGTGCCACTTTCGATAGACTCACGAATTGGGTCGTTCCACTTGATTGCAATCAAATTCCATAAATGTTGTAAATCCGTTGACGTATCTGCTCCTTGAGTTCTTCGAAGGTCGCCAACTGCTTGCCGGCAGATGTCTTGATGTCCAATGACCGCACCCAGATGCGAACGGCACCGATTTCCCGGTCCGCCATCCGTTGAGCACCTGCTCTCCTCCCGAGCTTGGCACGCTCATCCGGAGTTGCTCCTGCCCACTCCTCCATATAGTCGTCCAACTGCCTTGATTCCTCCATCGCACCCCCCGGAGCCATGGGCAGCAGCTTCAGCGCTTCAAGACCTGACATACGCCTGTTGGGGTTCACGTTGAGCGTGCTCGTGCCGCCGGCGTTACCACTCGGAACGCTCACAGAGTGTCCTCGTTCAGCCATGTCCAGGATCATTGCGGCGGTGATGAGTGTACGAGGGTTTCGGTGGGCCTCCTGGCCTGAGATGAGCACGCCGAGGTGGGCGCCGTCGAGGCCCCGCTGCCCTTTGGGGCGCTGTCCGCTCGCCAGTTCTCGGGCTGCCTCCACTGCATCCCTCCCACGCCGGGGGTCCGAGAAGATGTCATCTTCAATTGCAGAATACGTGAGCGGTTTTGCCCGACCATCACGCAGCTCCCCAGAACGCTTCATGCGCTTGTACTTTCCGGCTTTGATCTGGCGGCGTCGCGCACGCTGTTCGTCTTCGACCAACTGTTGTTCCTGTCGCAGCTCTGCGCCCTCCTCAGGTGACGACCCATGAGCGGCAGCTTCTTTGAGTCGCTTCTCCATGTCGGCTTGGGCTTTGTTGGTCTCGTTGGGCTGATAAACGGCCACCGTCGGGGGCGCCAGGTCCGGGTCACCGCCGTGACGTGGGGCACTGGCATCGGTGAAAGTCAAGAAGTCATGCGTGTTCATCTCGCGGAAGGGACGCTTCCTGAGAAAGTTGAAGACAGAGGCGAGCCCCACACCCCGGGGCACCGTAAACCGTTCTTGCCCTTCTTCCAGTCTCCGCACGGGGCGGGGTTTCTTCTTCAGCTCTTCCTCAGGTATGGGGTTAGGCGCTATCGCCTGCTCCCCGGCCGCAACCTTGGGATGTTTGGCGATCTCATCGGCCAACTCTTGGAGGAAGGCGAGCAGTTCATCCTCGTCGACAGTCAGCCCATTGGTCACATCCGCCTGCGGATTGAGCCGCGCCAGAATGCGGAACCTGTCATTTCCGGTGAGTTCCAGCCCGCTCAGCCGGTACCACAGACGCATAGATGCCAGGGCGCCGGCCAGGACAGCCCCTTGAACACCTCGGTTGAGCATCGCCTCGGCCTTGGGACGGATACGGGCTACGACCTTGCGCAACCGCTCGTCCTTCGAGTCCTTCGAGTCCTCGTCCTTCTTGCGCTGGTCCCTCTTGTCCTTCTTCTCCTTGACCGGGTCCTTCTCCTTGGACCTCCGGTCCTCCTGCTTGTCGCGCCTCCGCCTCGGCCCCTTCGACTCGTGCTTGGGCTTCGGCTGCTTTCCGCCCTTGTCTTTCTCCTTCGGCTTGCGAGGCTTGTTGTCGCCGTCCTTGTCCTTGGTCTTCGACCTGCCAGGCCTGTCGCTGTCCTTGGCCTTGCCCTTGTTCCTGGCGTTTTCCTGATCCGCGTCCGGCTTGCGCCTGCCCGGAGCGTCCTTGTCTCCGGACTTCGGCTTGCCGGGGTCCTGGTCCTTCGTCCTGTCCGGCGTCTTGCCGTCGCTGTTCTTGGGCTTCGAGGTGTCGTGGGTGTCCTTGTCCCCGGACCTGGGCTTGTTCGGGTCCCGGTCCTTGGGCTTGCCCGGTGCCTTGTCGTCGGTGCTCTTTGGCTTCGGTTCCGGCTCGGTCTTCGGCTTCGGGCGGGGCTCCGGCTTGGGCTTGGGCTTTGCGGCAGGGGTGGGCTTGGTGTCCAGTTTTTCGGTGGGGTCCTTCGGCCTGCCGTTCTTGTCCTTGGGCGAGGGGGTCTTGGAGGTCTTCGCGTCTTCGGGCTTCTTGGATATTCCGGGAGTGCTGTTCTTGTCCTGGCCCGCCTTCGGCTCCGTGTCCTTCGGCGTCCTGCCGTCCGAGCCGGGCTTCCGCTCGGTGGTCTCGCCCTTGCCCTTCCCAGTGAGGCCCTGGCCTTCCGTGTCCTCGGCGCCGGCTTGCCTGCGGGTGCCGGGCTTGCCGAGTTTGCCCTTGGTGAGTTTGGCCGCCACGCCCCTCAGGCGACGCCCCACCTTCGCGACGTACTTGCCGATCCCGTTCAGCAGGGCCTGGTACAGCACCTCCAGCAGGGCCACGACACCCGCCGCGACCGCCTTGGCGAAGAGGATGCCGGCACCGCCGATGCGGACTGCCTTGAGCCAGGACAGGACCGCGCCGAGTGAGCTGAGGATGGCGCTCAAAGCGCCCCACGCCGTACGGATCGCGTCGATGACGGCCATGACCCAGCCGGCGCCGGGGATCAGTTTCGCGACGACCTTCGTCATCACCAACTCGCCGATGATGAGCGGGAGCTGGGGGACCACGGCGTCCCAGGCCTCCTTGACGATCTGCTCCAGGCCGAAGCCGCCCTTGATCAGCTTGTCGATGATCGCCTTGGGGACGCCGATGATCTCCTGGATCTTCTCCTGGAACCAGGCCTTGACAGCCGAGGACACCTCGCGGAAGAGGTGGTTCTTCGCGCCGTCCACCGCGGAGTTCTTCGCGCCGCCGAGCCAACCGCCCGGGTCCGAGAGGAAGTCGACCGCGATCATCATCCAGGCGCCCAGCGCGCTCAGGAGTTTGGACGCGAACTCCAGGACCGATTTCACCGCCGAGACAACCGCCTTGACCGCCGCCCGGAGCGCCTTCTTCAGGATGTCCAGGATGCTGCTGAGCAACTTGCCGATGGCGTCGAGGAGGTCGGAGACAGCCTGCTTCAAGGCCCGGGCGAGACGGTTGACGAGGGCAATCGCCGCCGAGATCAGACTCATGATGAACTTGCGGATCCTGGCCGCGAGTTCGATCACCGCTCGCACCATCGCCAGCGCGAACTCAATCAGGTCCTTGATGAGGTTCTTGATCGCGTCGACGATGTTCTTGCGGGCGTCGTTGATCCAGCGCTCGACCGTGTCCTTGAAGTTCTTGATGAAGCCGATGACCGCGTCGCGGGCCGCCCGGATGACCCGGACGATCGCGTCCTTGATCTCGATGACCTTCTGCTTGATCCAGTCGAAGGCCTTGCTGACCCAGTTGCCCGAGTCCTTGACAGCGCCGTCGCGCTTGTTGTCCGCGTCGCGTTCGGCCTTGTCACTCTCGTCCTGGATCTTCTTGTCGCTGCCCGTTTTCTCCTTGTCGACGTCGTCGTCGGTCTTCTTCTCCTGGTCCTCGACGTCCTTGCGGACCTTGTCGTGCCGCTCGCTCTTCTTGTCGCCGAGGGAGTTGAGCTGCTCGTCCTGCTCCTTGCGCCAGTCCTCGCGCTGGGCGGTGACGTCACCCATGGCCTTCTCGCGCTCGCCGGCCTGCGTCTTGGTGTTCGCCGCGATCTCGGCGTCGACCTTCTGCTTGTGCTGGGCCTGCGAGTCGCGGGTGTCGCGGTCCTTGGCCTGCCGGCCCTCGGACATTGCCTTCGTACCGTCGCTGAACGCCGCCTGGAACTGCGGGCCCCGGTCGTGCTCCGCCACCTCGGAGGCGGCCTCCGGCGGTACGGCGCCGGTGACCCCGCCGCTCTCGACCGCCCCGCCCCGGCCGCCCTGTGCGCCGGGCACCTTGGCGGTCATCTTCTCCTTGGGAGCATCGGGGTAGACCTGGTCCTCGCCCATTCCCCGGCCGGCATCGTCCCGGGCCGTCCCGATTGCCTCCTGGCCCTTGGCGTCGACATGGCCGTCCTGATCCCCGGCCGTCCGCTCCGCCGCGCCCTTCATGTCGACACCCGGCGCGTTGCCGGCCTGGGCCTGCTTGAGGGCCTCGTCCTTCGTCGGGAGTCCCGCGAACTTGGCGGCCAGTGCCTGCGGATCCACGACCGGCTTGTCGGCGCCGAAGAGGCTCGCGACCCCGTTCACGATCTTGCCGCCGATGAAGCCCAGGGCCATCTTGAAGGTGTCCCAGCCCCCGGGCTCCTCGGCCTTCTCCGCCTCGATCTGGCCCTGAGGCTCCGTGGCGCCCGTGACCTCGGCGTCCTTCTGTTCCGGTGCCTGGGCTTCCTGGGGCTTGTCCTGCGAGTACTCGGCCGGGGCGTCCGTCTTCGGCTTGCCCTCCAGCGTCTGCGGCGCGCCCGCCGGACGCTGCATCGACGGCGGGGCGGACGCGAGTGCCTTGTGCTCGTCGCCGACGGAGCGGTCCACCGCGCCGCCGACGCCGCCCATGGACTGAAGTGCCTTGTGCGGCTTGAGTTTCGAGGCCGTCGCCAGGCCCGCCTCCGGGGAGACCCCGGAGAGGCTCGGGACCGGGGCGGAGTCCTTCTTGCCCTTGCCCCGAGCCGGAGCGGCACCTCCACCTCCACCGCCCCCGCCGGCGCTCCGGGAAACTCCCCCTGTGGCCGCCTTCGGCGCCGGCGCCGGCGCCGACTCCGGCTCGGCCGGCGATTCCGTGGCCGTCTTCACGGGCACCGGTGCCGGCTTCGCCGCGGCGGGAGCAGGGGCGGCCTGAGGCTTCGGCGCCGCTGCCTCCGTACGGGCATGCGGTGCCGTACGGGTCTCGTGGGCCGGTGCCTCGCCCGCCCCGGCCTCATGCGACGCACCGGACGCCGCGGAGGCTCCGGACGGCGCGCCCGGCGCCGTGGACCCGCCCGCGACGGCTGACGCGTTCTGCACGGCCTGCGCGGCCCCGGCGCCCTGCGCGCCCTCCGCCTCCCGTCCGGCTGGCTCGGCCGAGACGGCACCCGCGCCCGGCTCCTTCGCCTGGGCGTCCCCCTGCGCCGACTGGCCGCCGGTCGCCTTCTGGGATTCCCTTTCCTGACCGCCGGCGCCCTTGTCGCCCGCGGCGGCGGTGCCCTTCTCCTCCTTGGCGGCCGCTTCCCCGGCCGCGCCGCCGCCCTCGGACAGCCCTTCGGCCCTGCCCGGCGCCTCCTGCACCGTGGTCTGCGCGCCGACGGGACCCGCCTTGGGGTCGTCGCCGCTCTTGGGATCCCGGGTGCCCGACACCTGCGGCGCCGCGGCGGCCTGTTCCAGCGCGAGACCGTCCGGTCCGGCACCGCTGTCCGGACCGCCCTCGGTCTCCTTCGCCGAGAGCCCCGGCTCGACGTCGAGCTCGGCCGCTGCGTCGTCGGGCTCGGCCGTCGCGTCCTCGGCGTCCTCCGCGTCCCGTTCGGCCTGTACCCGCTCCGCCTTGGTGGGCGGCGGGGCGGGGAAGGACGGGACCGACTGGGCCGCGGACGCGGTGGGATCGAGCTTGTCCGCGGTCGGCACGGCGGACACGTCGAGGTCCTGCGGGGGTACGAAGTCGTCCGGCTGGAGCTTGACGTCCCAGGCGCTCGACTCCCCTCCCCCGACCTCGACCTCCGACTCGCTGCCAGAGCCGAAGGGGTCGTCGTCGGTCTGCTGCTCCGGTCCGTCGATGTCCCGGCCGCGCTTGCCGTCGAGGGTGCTGAACGGGCCCGGGAGCTGGGCCTCCGTGCCGGAGGCGGTCGGCGAGCCGGCGGGCTTCTCCTGCCCGCGCCGGTCCTGCCGCTTCGGCTGCTGTCCGGCCACAGCGGCCTCGGCCGCGCCCGGGCGGTTCTCCGCCGCGGACTCTTCCTTGCTCGCGGCCGGCGCCTGTGTCTGCTCGGTCTGCTCCTGGCCGCCCGAGTCCGCTTTCTCGCCCTGTGCCTGGCCCGCCGATGCCGCGGATTGCTTGTCACCCTGCTGACCGCCGCCCGAGGAGCCGCCGGATACGGAGGACGGCGCGGCCTGCTCCTGCTGAGCGGGGGCTGCCGCCGCTCCCGGCGCCGTCGCCGAGCCCTGCCCCCGTGCCCCCGGCGCCGTCGCCGAGCCCTGCCCGGAGCCTGGTCCCTTCGCCCCCGGCACCTTCTCCTGCGCGCGGCGCGGCGCGCCCCCGCCCCGCGGCGTGGTCCCGTGCTCCGGCGTGCCGCCGTTCTGCGGAGTGCTGCCGGCTGCGCCCTGGTCGACGGCCCGTTCCTTCTCCGGTCCCGGCGCGATGCCCGGCCGCTCCTCCCCGGCCCGTCGCTGCTCCTCCGTCCGCACGGCGCTCTCGCGCTCGGTGCGCACCTGCTCGGCCACGTCGGGCTCGATCTCCGGGGCATCGTGCGCGTTGACTTCCAGATCCTGGGCATGGTCGTCGTACGCCTCGACCTCGTCGACGAGGTCGAGCACCCGGTCGTGCTCCGGGGCAAGCAGCCGGTTCTCCAGACGGACGAGAACGCCGTCGAGCAACTCCTCGGGGAGCCGGGCGAGTTGTTTGCGGGTCCGCTGGGACAGGTCCTCCGGGTCGCCGCGCAGGGAGCGTATGACCGAGTTGGCGAGCCGGTCGAGCAGGGTCGCCGGGTCCATCGCCTCCGTGCGGTTGCGGTCGGCGTCGACGGTGGCGTAGCGCAGCCAGCCGGGTGTGGCCTGGTCCTCCGCCACCTGGGGCGCGGACGCCTCGGGGCCGGCCGTGGACGGGCGTACGAGGTCCTGGGCGGTCGACTCGGCCTCGCGCTCGATGGCCTGCTGCGGCAGGCTCACCGCGCCCAGTTCACGGCCGGCCCGCAGCGCGCCGAGGCCGTGCGGGTTCTGCACGGTGTGCAGCAGCTCGTGGGCGAGGAGGCGGCGCCCCTCGTCAGTGCCCGGCTTGAAGGCGCCCTCGCTGAAGAGGATGTCCTGGCCGACGGCCACGGCGTCGGCGCCGAGCAACTGGGTGAGCTGTCCGGCGTCCCGGCCGGTGTGCAGGCGTACCCGGCTCAGGTCGTGGCCGAGCTGCTCCTCCAACTCGCGTCGGATGCCGGGGTCGAGGGGCTGGCCGGCGCCGCTGACGATGTTCTTCGGCTCAGGGGCGCGGGACTTGGCGGCCCGCTCCTTGCGCTTGCGGCGGCGCTGTTCGGCGGACTGCTGCGCGCCGGCGCCCTGGGTCCGGGAGCTCACCGGGTCACCTCCCCGTGGCCGCTGAGCCCTTCGTGGACCGCGCGGGCCAGCTCCTGGCCGAGGCGGCGGGCCGACAGTCCGGCGGGCAGCGGGGCGAGGCCGGTGAGCGCGTCCACGGTCACGGCGCCGTTCGCTGCCAGCGGCACGCCGTGCTGCCGTAGCAGGCGGGCGAGTTCACGCTCGAACGCGGCCGAGACGCGGGCCGGGTCCGCCTGGAAGCCGTCCAGCACCAGCTCGCCGATCTCCACGCGGATCGCCGAGGGTCGCCTGTTCACACCCATCCGCGCACCTCCGCGGGTGTCAGTGAGCGCTCCAGCTTGAGGTACTCGGTGCGGGCGGCCGCGAGCATGTGCCGCATCTGCAGCCGGTCGCCCTCCTCGGCGGCGAGGAACGCCCCGGACAGGGCGATGTTGCGGATCGAGCCGCCGGCGACGGTGAGCCGGGCCAGCAGGTCCGGGTCGATGTCCTTCACCGGTGCCTGCGGCGGCAGGACGCGGCGCCAGATCTCGGCGCGTTCGTGCTCGGCCGGGAAGGGGAAGTCGACCACGAAGCGGATGCGCCGCAGGAAGGCCGTGTCGAGGGCCTGCTTCATGTTGGTGGTGAGGATGGCGAGGCCCCGGTAGGCCTCCATCCGCATCAGCAGGTAGCTGACTTCGAGGTTGGCGTATCGGTCGTGGCTGTCCTTGACCTCGCTGCGTTTGCCGAAGAGGGCGTCGGCCTCGTCGAACAGCAGCAGGGCGCCGCCGCGTTCGGCGGCGTCGAAGACACGGCGCAGATTCTTCTCGGTCTCGCCGATGTACTTGCTGACGACCTGGGAGAGGTCCACGACGAACAGGTCCAGGCCCAGTTCCCTCGCCATGACCTCGGCCGCAAGGGTCTTGCCGGTGCCGGAGCCGCCCGCGAACAGGGCGGTGACGCCGAGGCCGCGGCGCAGGGTCGCGGCGAAGCCCCACTCCTGGTGGACGGTCGGCCGCTGCCGCACGTGCGCGACGATCTCCCGCAGGACGGCCGTCTGCCGTTCGTGCAGGACGAGGTCGTCCCAGCCGGCCCGCGGCTCGATCCGGCGGCCGAGTTCGTCCATGCCGATCCGGGCCTCGTCAAGACCGGCCCGCCAGGCGAGTTCGGCGGCGTCTGCCTCCTCCTCGTGGGGCAGCCGGCGGCCCACGGCGGCGGCAGCAGAGCGCACGACGTGCGGCGGCAGCTGGAACTGCGCGACCAGTGAACGCAGTTCTCCGTCGTCAAGGTCGGCCACTTCGCCGAACGCCTCCGCCCAGAGGGCGATTTGCTCATCGTCGCCCAGAGGCGGCACGGGCACGCGCGTGCCGTGCGGGCGCCCCGTGCGCAGCGGGTCCTCGCTGGAGACGACGACGGGTACCGCGGCTCCGCTCAGGAACGCCTCGGTGGCCGCACGCTGGTCGCGGTCCAGGTCCCCGGCCTCCACCATCAGGGCGGCGGGCAACAGGATCGCCTCCCGCTGCCACAGCCGGGCCAGCCGGTCGCGTTCGACGGGGTCGGCCGGCACGTCCTCGGCGCTCATGGCGTAGAGGCCGAGTCCGCAGCGGGCGGCCGCGGTGGCGGCGATCTCGGCGCGGCTGCGCAGGTCGCCGCCGGTCACCTCGACCAGCAGCGGCGCGTCGGGGCTGCGCCCCTCCTCCGTCCAGCCCTCGGCGAGCCGGCCGGCGGCCAGGTCGTAGGAGGGGGGCAGCGTGTCGGGGGCCGTGGTGCGGCGGAGCCGGCCGTGGAGCCGGGCGTCCAGGTAGGGCGAGCCGAGCAGGAAGTGCAGGATGCGCTCGTCCAGCCGGAGCCGGGAGACGGTCAGCCGGGTCTCGTCCTCGAGTTCGACGATCCGCCAGCGCCTGAGCGGTGCCACGGGGGTGAGTGCGCTCCAGTGCGGTTCGTCGAGTGCGGCGAGGGCGAGCGAGAAGGTGGGGTACGCCCGCTGCGGAGCGCCGGCAGCCGCCGCGCACCGGGCGGCGGTGGTGGGCTCGAGTTCGTCGGCGGCGGTGAGCAGGACGAGGTCGCGTTCGAAAGGGGTGAGTCCGAAGAGGGCGACGAGCGCGTCGAGCGGGGTGGTGGTACCGGGCACGGGTACGACGGCCGTGCCGGGGTCGGCGGTCTGCTGTTCGGTGACGCGTGCCGCGTGGGCGTCGACGCGGGCCAGGACGCGCCGGATCCCGGCGGTCAGCGCCGTGCCGTCGCCCGTGTCCGGTGTGCTCCGCCCGTTCGTGCCCATCTGTTCACCCGCCCCCCTTCGTGTCGCTCATGCCGACTCAGTTCTCCGTGTTCTCGGCGCCGTCCGCGCCCTTCCCGCCGTTCCTGCCGCTGCCGCCGCGTCCGCCGTCCGTCTTCCGGGCGGATGGCTGCGCCGGCTCGGCCGCCCGGGGCGTGCTCTTGCGGGCACGCGCGGGCGTCTTCGCGGGGGTTTTCGCAGCGATCTTCCTGGGGGCTTTCGCAGGGATCTTCGCCGCGGTCCTGGCCCCGGCCTCGGCCGCCTTCTTCGGGGCGGGCTCCTGGGCTTCGGTCTGCTCACGGCATCCCAGCGCGCGGCTCCCCTCCTCCCGGCTCGCCCCGGCCGGCGTCTCGGTGGGCCGGGTCCCGGCCCGCGGCGGGATCGGCGCTCCCGGCGCGCCGAACGGGAGCACCCGTACCTCGGGCCGTTCGACCGGCTTGGCCGGAACCGGCGTCTCGAGGCCGTCGATGAGGACGAGGGAGGCCTGGTAGACGACGGACAGGGCGTAGGGGGTCTGGTAGAGCATCCCCCACAGCTTCGACGTCTCGTCGACGTCCATCACGGTCGGCGTGAACCGCACCCGCTGGGCCGCCTCCGCGAGGTTGCTGCCTGCCAAGTACGGTCTTTCACCTGCGAGTTCCATAACGTCCTTGGGCAGGACGGGTATCTCGTGCAGGGTGCGCACCACCGAACCGATGAGCCGCTGCCCGACCAGTTCGGTCTCGTCGCCGTACGCGCTGATCACGTAGTGCAGGTCGAGCGCCGCGGTGGCCCGGCGCACCAGCGTGCCGTCGACGGCGCGGGTCGGCAGGTCGTTGTTGCGCTGTGAGGTGTTGGGGGTGACCTGGTAGAGGAAGACGGAGATCGTGGGGTCCGTCGGCGGCTCGGCGGGCGGTTTGCGCGGCTCCACCTTGACGGCCATGTCGATCTCCGGCTGCAGGTGGGACTCGATCAGCAGGGCGAGGGCCTGGCTGACATGGGCGATGGCGAGTGCGTTGCTCACGGCGTCAGTTCCCCGGTTCCTGGTCGTGTCGCTCGAACTGCCCCTCGTGTCGCTGTCACTGCCGCGTGGTTCACTCGCGCCCCCGGGTCAGGTAGTCCGCCAGGCTGAGGGTCGTGCCCGGCCGCTCGGCGGGGCGGGCGCTCTGCCGTGCCCCGTTCCGCGAGGACGGCTGGCCGGCCGTCACCTCGAGTCGGCCGATCTGCACCCGCACCACCTGCTCGGGCGCACGCCCGGGCCGGCGTGCGGCGGCGTGTCGTGCGGCGGTGCGGGCCGCCGTCGTGTCCGCGGCGCTGGGGCTCGGTGCCGTGGGCACGACGACGGCGCGAGCGGCGCCGGCGCCCAGGGGGGCTGGGGCGGACGCCGCGGATCGGTCCACGCTCGTTTCCGGGCCTTGTCGCCCGGAGTTGCGCGGACCGGTCCGAGACACCGGGAGCGGCCCGGCCGCGGGGGGCGCGGCGACGGGGCGCAGCAGCGGTGCCTCGATCAGGGCGGCCGGGGCGGGTCGCGCCGCCTCCGGTTCCGCGGGGGCCCGTTCGGTGTGTACGACGGTCCGTTCGCGT
Source organism: Streptomyces sp. NPDC004721 (assembly GCF_053601495.1). Taxonomy (NCBI): domain Bacteria; kingdom Bacillati; phylum Actinomycetota; class Actinomycetes; order Kitasatosporales; family Streptomycetaceae; genus Streptomyces; species Streptomyces sp. NPDC004721. The sequence goes on along the minus strand of NZ_JBSGBZ010000021.1, from coordinate 107,004 downwards.
TCCGTGTGCCGCCGGATCTCGGCGGCGGGCCGTGGCCCGTCCCAGTCGGGCACGACCGCGGGGGTGGGGGGCGGCCACGCCGTGGCGTCGGCGGCGTGCGGCTCCGGGGAACCGGCCCGGACCGCCTCGACGCGTTCGAACGGCCCGGGCAGCCGCGGCCGTACCCGGACGGTGTCCGATGACGCGACGGCGTGCCGGGCGATCAGCCGGTCGAGGAAGTCGGGCTCCGGCGCGAGCGCCCGGGACGGGTCGGACACAGAGGAGTCAGACATCCGCACACAGCTCCAGGTAGTAGCGGCGCCGCAGCGGGCTGAGCGCCAGGATCTCCGGCTCGCTCCAGCCGTAGGCGGTGGCGAGCAGATGGACGTCGAGGAGCACCTCCCGTGCCCAGGCGTCGAGTTCGGTCCACAGGTAGGAGACGATGTCGAGTTCGGCCCGGGTGGCCGTGCCGCACTCGGGGCAGCCGGCGTTCAGCGTCACGTCGGCGCCCGGGTCGACGGCCTCGACGGCCTCGGCGATCCGCCGTTGCACCGGCGCCGGAAGGGCGTCGGCAGTCCAGGGCGTGCCGTCGTGGACCGCCGAGACCAGACAGCGGGCGAGCAGCGCGGCGCGCGGGTCGGCTGCCCGGGCCGCGGTCGTCAGGTCGGCCGCGGCGGGCAGCCGGAAGGTGACGTCCCAGCCGTCCTCCGTCAGCCGTACGACCGGCTGTCCGGGTTTGGCGAGGGACCTGGCGAACTCCCCTGCGTCCAGCTCGAACTCCATGTCCGTGCCGCACGCGTGGCACTCCAGCCGTACCTGCATCCGCTCCCCGAACAGGGCGCGGCGCAGGGCGAACAGGTCGGACTCGCGCTCGCCCAGCGGCACGGCGGGCAGCGCCGCGGCGTCGAGGTCCGGGCGCGCCGTGCCGTGCAGCAGCAGGGCACGCCCGGCGGGCGCCTCGGCGAGCCCCGCCTCCCAGGTGGCCAGCAGCCCGGCCGCCCCGGTGATCGCCATGTATTCCCCCCGGGTCCCCTCACCTCACCTCGTGTCGAATCAGGCCGGGTTGAGGAACGAGGGCTCCTCGGGCTCGGGCACCTCGTAGTCCCGCTCCCAGCCCTCGCACTCCAGCTTCAGGCTCTGGATCGCCACCGCGTTGGCGTTGGCGTCCAGTTCGCCGAGCACCTGGTACTCGCTGGGCCAGGTCCGGTAGAGCTTGTGCGAGACGGCGACCTGTCCGGCCTCGTTGAGGACCTGTATGACGATGTCCTTGCGGAAGTCGGCGAGGGACACCTCGGAGCCGAGCCCGGCTCCGACCTGCCAGACCTTGTTGGCCCAGCGGTCGAACTCGGGGTCGTGGGTGACCCCGCGCTCCAGGGTGATGCCCTCGAACTCGGAGCGCCCGGGCGACTTGCGCGGGGAGGAGGGGTCGCCGCCGTGCCGGTGCTTGACGACCTCGGTGGTCCGCTTCAGCGGACTGATCTTGCTGATGCCGGCGACCGTACGACCGTCCCACAGGACCAGGAACTTGAAGTTCTTGTAGGGGTCGAAACGATGGGCGTTGACGGTGAACTCTGCCATCGGATTCCTTCAGCTCTCCACGATTCCCGCGGGACTACAGCTCGAACTGGCCGGATGTCTGCTGGATTTTGACGATCACGAACTCCGCCGGGCGGACCGGTGCGATGCCGACCAGGACGTTCACGATCCCGTTCGCGATGTCCTCGTCGGTCGTGGTGTCGCTGTCGCACTTGACGAAGTAGGCCTCGCGCGGGGTGCCGCCCTTGAAGGCGCCCTGCCGGAACAGCGTGTGCAGGAACGAGGAGGCACTGAGCCGGATCTGCTGCCACAGGTTCTCGTCGTTGGGTTCGAACACCACCCACTGCAGGCCGCGTTGCAGGCTCTCCTCGACGTGCAGGGCGAGCCGCCGTACGGGAACGTACTTCCACTCGCTGCCGAGCGCGTCGGAGCCCTCCAGCGTGCGGGCGCCCCAGACGGTCGGGCCGGTCAGCGGGAAGCTGCGCAGGCAGTTGACTCCGAGCGGGTTGAGCAGCCCGGTCTCGCGGTCGGTCAGGTCGACGGTGAGCGAGTGGACGCCGGCGAGCCGTGCCTCGGTGCCGGCCGGGGCCTTCCACACGCCGCGCTCGGAGTCGGTGCGCGCGATGACACCCGCGACCGCGCCGGAGGGCGGGAAGGAGCGCAGCCGCCCGGTGAGCGGATCGGTGAGCTGAAGGTGCGGGAAGTACAAAGCCGCGTGGTTGCCGCGTACGGCGTCGAAGGCGGCGAGTCCGGCGCGTGCCGTGTCCACGCTGACCCAGGTGCCCGGCGCGTCGACGAGCAGGAAGATCCGCCGCTCCTGGCACAGCCGCTGGGCGGCGGAGACAACGGTGACGGCGTCCTCGGTCTGCTCGTAGGCGGCCAGTTCGGGCAGCACGAGCAGGTTGACGTCGGCCACCCCGCGCAGCGCCTGGATACCGGTCTTGTCGGCCTCGGAGCCGATGAGGTCGCGCGGGCCGGGGGCCTCGCCGTCCTCGCCGCCGGCCAGCGGGAACACGGGCGGGTTGACGGAGGCTTCCAGGCCGAGGTCGTTGGCGCACTCGCCGAGGAAGCGGACGACGTCCTCGGGGTCGGTGGAGCCTGCGACCACCTGGACTCGGCGACTGAAGGGGGTGACCTGGACGCCGGAGAAGGCATGCTTGCCGGGTGCGTCGGGCAGAGCGCGCAGCTTGCGTTCCAGGAGCAGGGCCAGCCCGGTCACGGAGGTCGGGACCTCGCCGTCGGAGTCGGGGTCGTGGAGTGTGAACTCGCGCTCCACGTCACCGATCTTGACGGTGAGGTCGACGGCCAGGTCGGGCAGGTCGTCCCCGAAGGGCTTGGAGACGGTGCCGGAGGGGTCGGGGCGGCCCTCGCCGACCGCCTCGACGCGTATCAGCCGGGAACCGGCGTTGACGACGGTCTGGACGAAGCGGCCGCCCGCAGGGTCCATGGACAGACCGGTGAAACTCTCCCTGGCCTCGCCCTTGGCGTCGTACACACGCAGGTTGAATGTTTCGTCGGGGCAGGGCGTGTCGTGGTCGACGGCGACGCGCAGGCCGTTGCCCCAGACCCCGGGCTCCTTGGCGTGTACCTCGAGGACCTTGCTCGCGCTGCGGCCCTCGGTCGACTTCAGGGTGACGCTGGAGGCCTTGCCGCTGCCGGCCTTGGTGACGCGGACGATCACGGCGACATTGCCACCGTTGCCGAAGAACTGATGGACGGCGTAGCCGACGGCGCTGCGCGCGCTCAGACCGCCGAAGCGGCGCTCGAACTCCGTGAAGCTGGTGACGCGTACCGGCTCGTTGAGCGGACCGCGCCGGGTGTGACCCACAAAGGCGGTCACCGACGTGGTCAGGGTCGAGATGGTGCGGGTACTGCTGGGAAGCTCTTCGACGTAGACGCCGGGGTACGTCGGCTTGGCGGCGCTCACCGCGCTCATCGGCTTTCCCCCTCCTATCCCTGCCTCGGGCACCGGACAAAGGCACCAAGAGAAAGGCGGAGGGGAGACATGATCCGGTTCGGTACGGCAAACGGCCCCGCGCGACCGGCCGGTCGACGGTGGACGAGCGCACCGCATCAGTTCCCCCGTCAACGCCCGGGCGGTTGGCCGCCCGAGTCAAGCAAGTCGCTTGTGACTCCTGATGCTCAAGTACGCAACCCACCTTGTTGCGCATGGACTTGGCCAACAAGGCGGCTTTCAGCCACGCCAAGAGAAGGTTGGGTGAAGGTCAATTCCTGGTAATCGCGCATCATGCCCGCGCGCCCTCGACAGTACGGCCACAGAATTCGCACAGGCGGTGTCGGGCAGTACGACCACCCTGTCCCGGCATGCCCGGAAACCCGGGAAACATCGCGGCGCCCGCCCTCGGCTCGCCGCGCATCCTCGAGCCCTCCCCCGGTCGTACACAATCCACAGTGGCGCAATCCGCAGGCGTACCCGGTCCGGGCCGTACCCCCCGGACGCCGGAGGTCGCCACCAGCGGCCCGCCCTCAAGTTCCTGTCACTTGATCACCACGGTGCGGGGAGGCACGCACGGGGTGGGTGGCCCGTGGGTATCCACACGTCGGCGGTCCTCCTCCGCCGATCGAAAATCCACCGTGCGAGGGGCGGTGAATAGCTGCTGATGTCCGCGTCATGAAGCCCGCCTTCTCCCCGTACGGCTGCACAGCCGCTGTACCAGTACCAGCAGGAAAATGAGCAGGCTCAGTGCGGCGACGACTGCGACCCCGCCCCAGGGAGACCACCTGTGCGCGGCGAGCATCGCCTGGGCCACGAGGAGGTTGACCGCGAACGCCCCTGCCAGGGCCACCACGAGGCGGCTGGCCGGCTCCAGGCCGTGCAGGGCGGCTCCGATGGCGGCTGCCGGTGCCGCGAGGAGGAAGAAAAGCATGAACGGGCCGCGCAGCGGCGAGTTCACGTCGGTGAACGCAAGAACCGCGCCTACCCCTCCGGCGGCGGCCGCGCCCGCGAGCAGCAGGTCTCTCCGCCAAGGTTGCCGGACCCGCCGGGTGTCCGGTGCCGGTGGCTTGATGCCGGTGGTTTGCATTGGCGATTTATCCTCGAAGTACCCGATGTCGGACTTCCGTGTCGCGCAGTCTCCCGGGACCGTCGGCGTCGTCATGAGGGGTCCCGCCGCGTCGTGGTTCAACGTCGTGACCGGTACATCTGCAGCAGGTGCTTGGCTCCCGGCCGCACGAAGCGGGCGAGCATGGTGACGAACGGCTTGAGATCGTCCGCCGCCAGCCAGGCCAGTTCGGTGCCGCTGGCGCGGGCGGGTGCGTGCGGCGTGGTGTAGCCGCTGCGGCGGTAGGCGAGGAGCGCGGGCAGGTCGATGTTTTCGACGACGAAGCGGCGGCCCTCCCGTTGCCCGGAGCGCGGGATCTCGCGCCCGGTGAGGTCGAGATGCTGGGCACGTACGACATCGATCCCGGCCGCCGACTCAAAGAGCCTGAATTGGGCGCCCATGCGCGGGTTGAAGTCCAGCAGCTTGTAGCGGCCGTCCCGGCGGTCGTAGCGCCAGTCGAGGTCGGCGATGCCCTGGAAGCCGGCGCTCTTGCAGAACTGTGATGCCAGTTCTGCGAGTTCGGGATTGGCGGCGACATACGCGCACGCCGTCATCCCGGCGTGCGGTGGCCAGGAGCGGACCTTGACCCCGGTGAAGATCACTGGCTCGGCCGCGCCCGCGCCGAAGTACGCGTGCACGATCCAGTCCTCTGCCTCCTCCCGGGGCAGGTACTCCTGCAGGATCACTCCGGGCTTGGCCCCCCAGCCACGCGCGAGCTCCAGCAGCTCTCGCGGCCCCTCGATCCGCGTGGTGCCCGGCACGGCCGGGGTACGGCGCCGCTCGAATGCCTCCCGGTTCTTGGCGACGATCGGGAAGCAGGCGCCAGCGGCGAACTCCTCGATGTCCTCGTACGAGTCGGGGAAGGCCGCCTGCGGTGAGGGCACCCCGTACTGCACGCACAGCTCGTGCAGCCCCTGCTTGCTGGCCAGCCGCCGGATCAGCCCCGGATCCTCCACACGCGGGAAGAGGAAGAACTCGGCCAGCTCGTCGGCGTGCTCGGAGACGAGCACGGCCGCCTCCTCGTCGGACGGGATCAGCACCGTGGGGCGCCCGATCCTGCGCCCGATCCTGCGCAGCCCCTCGACCAGCCGCTCCGCCGGCTCCTGCCCGGTGGTCGGCCAGACGAACCGCCCGCTCAGATAGCGGGATGCGGCGGCGGGCGTGTAGCGGTCCTCGGTGATGGCGTACATGGGAACCCCGAGCCTCCCCAGGCTGCGGATCGCTCCCACCCCGCCATGGTGCAGCGGATAGTTCCCGATCTTCACGATCAGCCCCGGTACGGCAGGGTCGATCGCAAACCCGGATTCCACCACGGACTTCCCTCCAACGGTCCCGGCATTCACGGCCCACCTGCCCGGACCACGACCTGAAAGGAACCTGAGAGGTCGCGCAGAGACGTCGGCTGTCACGGGCGTCGCTTCCGGTGTCGCATACGTTCCTCCAGGCATGTTCGTGGCAGATCTGAGGACTTGAACCAGATTCTTCAGGAATATTTACCAATCGTGGCGTTCAGACACGCCGACGACCGTACGTCAGTGGCTTGTTGATCAGAAGCCCAAAGCGTTCTATTCGAAATTGTGGTGAACGTGCCGCCCACCGAAGTAGCCGCGGACGACATGCGACTGGCATTCGCGGCCTACGGATCGCTGATCGACTGGTGAGCCTGGTGCCGTTCGCGTCACAACGGGATTAGCTCCGCTACGGGTTCAGCAATCACGTCAGGCGTCAGCCCCGTGATCGGCTGACTTCGAATGGCTGGACGATCGCCGAGCAGACCGGGGACACCACCCCCGACGGACTCCAGCACCTGCTCGGCCGCACCTCCGCGCGTCCTGAAGCCGGGGGGAGGACGACGAGCTCCTCCTGCGGCAGCGACTCAGGATCCGCCACCGCAAGATCCAACCACGCCGCCACACAATCCCGTTCGCTGGGCATCACCAGCAGCCATCACATGCGGTTACTCGCCGAAATTTTGTTCACCATCTACGGCTGGAGAAATTGAGAAGCGACCTCCGCGAGTCGCCCTGCCGGGAACCACCCGCCCCACTATCGTCCAGAACCACTGGACGGATTGTCCGGAGCGAATGGACGCTCTCGGGATCCGATTCTGCCCGCCCATGCCCTTACGCAAGGAACCGCCATGCTCGGCATGCGCGAACTGGACGAGGAGCCGGACCGCCCACGCGTGGGCGGTCCATCGGAAGAGAGGACGGTATCGTGAGTTCTGATGTTCGCCTGACGGCACCGGGCCAAGAGCCGCCCAAGCCGCCACCCTCAGGTGGCAAGACTCCTGAGATCGCGAACGCACTAATTCCGGGACAGTATCATCCGATCTCTTCCCACCTCGCGATTGCGCCGCCGGTGAGTGTGGTGATTCCCGCCATGAACGAGGCGGAGAATCTCCCCTACGTCTTCAAGACCCTTCCCGACTGGATTCATGAAGTGGTCCTGGTCGACGGCAACTCCACCGACAACACCGTGGAGGTCGCGCAGAAAATGTGGCCCGGCGTGAAGGTAGTCGGGCAGCAGGGCAAGGGGAAGGGCGACGCCCTGATCACCGGCTTCGAGGCCTGCACGGGCGACATCATCGTCATGGTCGACGCCGACGGCTCGGCGGACGGCCAGGAGATCGTCAGCTACGTCTCCGCCCTGGTGTCCGGCGCCGACTTCGCGAAGGGCTCGCGGTTCGCCAACGGTGGCGGCACCTCCGACATGACACCGATCCGCAAACTGGGCAACCGAGTCCTGTGCGCGATCGTCAACGCCAAGTTCGGCGCCCGCTACACCGACCTGTGCTATGGATACAACGCGTTCTGGCGGCACTGCCTCGACGAGATCGACCTCGACTGCACGGGCTTCGAGGTCGAGACCCTCATGAACATCCGAGTGGTCAAGGCGGGGCTCAAGGTGCAGGAGATCCCCAGCCACGAATATCTCCGCATCCACGGCGCGAGCAACCTGCGCGCGGTGCACGACGGTTTCCGGGTGCTGAAGGTGATCCTCAAGGAGCGCTCCAACCGGCGTGCGTTGCGCCGGCGCCCGCGCATGGTGGCGCTCAATACGGGCCGGGGAGAGATGTCTTGAGCAACGCGGACATCTCCGTGGTGATCTGCGTCTACACCGAGGACCGCTGGAAGGACATCCTCGCGGCTGTCGCCTCGGTGTGGGCGCAGTCCCGCCCGGCACGCGAGACGCTGCTGGTCGTGGACCACAACGAGGTCCTGCTGGAACGGTTGACCGGTGAGTACAAGGAGGTCGAGGAGGTCCGCGTGCTCGCCAACGCGGGCCCCCGCGGCCTGTCCGCGGGACGCAACACCGGGATCGCCGCCTCGCACGGCGAGATCATCGCCTTCCTCGACGACGACGCCGTGGCCGAGCGCGACTGGCTGAGGCACTTCGCCGAAGGGTACGACGACGCGCGCGTCATGGCCGTCGGCGGACGCACGATGCCGATCTGGGCGTCGGGCCGCCGGCCGGCCTGGTTCCCGGAGGAGTTCGACTGGGTGGTGGGCTGCACATACAAGGGGCTGCCGCCCGGCCGGGTCCGGGTGCGCAACGTCCTCGGCGGCAACGCCTCCTTCCGCCGCGCGGCGTTCAAGGCGGCGGGCGGCTTCGCCACCGGCATCGGGCGCGACGGCGACAAGCGGCCGCTGGGCTGCGAGGAGACGGAACTGTGCATCCGCCTCACCCGGGCCAGACCCGACGCGATCCTGCTCATCGACGACCGCGCCGTGATCCACCACCGCGTGCCCGAACCCCGCGAGCACTTCGCGTACTTCCGCACCCGTACCTACGCCGAGGGTCTGTCCAAAGCGCTCGTGACCCGAAGCGTCGGCGCAGACAAGGGACTCGAGTCGGAGCGCCGCTACACCACCCGGGTGCTGCCCGCCGGAGTGGCCCGCGGACTGCGTGACGCCCTGCTGGCCCGCCCCGGCGCCGCGGGCCGGGCGGGAGCGATCGTCGCCGGGGTTGCCTCGGCGGCCGGCGGATATGTGGTCGGCAGCTTCCGTGCGCGCAGGGGCGGCGTCGCGTTCCGCGTCGCAGTGGCCGGGGAGAGCCCGGACAGCAAGGGGGCAGCATGAGCAGGGTCAGACGCGCTTCCAGCCGACTGTGGCTCGTGTCCGCACTGGATCAGGCCCGCGGCGCCACGCTCGAAAGCCCCATCCGGGCCTGTTCGCGCCGTCGGCCCGCCAGGCCCGGCCGTGGGACCGCACCTCGTGTCCCACACAAGGGCGGTGCCGCATGAACCTACCCGTGCCCATCCTCATGTACCACTCCGTCGCGCACACGCCGAACCTCGCCACGCGCGCCCTGTCCGTGGCACCCGAGGCGTTCGCCGAGCAGATGGCGCTGCTCGGGGACGGCGGGTTCACGCCGCTCACCACGGCGCAACTCCTCGCCGCCTGGCGGTCCTCACGGCCGCTGCCGCGGCGCCCAGTCCTGATCACCTTCGACGACGGCTACGAAGGCGTGCACCGGCACGCCCTGCCCGTGCTCGCCAAACACGGCTTCGTCTCCACGCTGTTCGTCTCGACCGGCTGGATCCGGGGCGCCCACGACACCGGCGGCGGCCTCGACAGCATGCTCGACTGGGACCAAGTGCGCGCACTCGCCGACTCCGGAGTGGAGGTCGGGGGGCACAGCCATACGCACCCGCAGCTGGACCAGCTCGGGGACGAGGCGCTTGGGTGGGAGCTGCGGCGCTGCAAGGAGATCGTGGCCGCCGAGCTCGGCACCCGGCCCGCCTCGTTCGCGTATCCGTACGGGTACTCGAGCCGCAGGGTGCGCCGTGCCGTGCGCGAGGCCGGCTTCGAGCAGTCCCTCGCGGTCGGCAATGCCCTGGCGCGACGCCGTCAGGGACCGTACGCACTGCGGCGCGTGACCGTTCGCCGCTCCACCACGATCGATGAGTTCGCACGGCTTGCCCACGGTCAGGCCATCGCCCGTACGTTCGCCCGGGACCGTGCTCTCACGAAGGGGTACGCCGTGGTCCGCGGAGCCCGAAAGATTTATCGGAAGGCAACCCGGACCCGTGTCTGACGCGACCACCGCTCGGACTGATTCCTCCGATCCCTCCGCGGCCCCCACAGTCGAGCCGCAGCCGACAACCGGCCGGAAGCTGCGTCCACTCAAACGGGGCTGGGGGTCTGGCGGCGGCAACCAACTGTTCCGCAACGCCTATGCGCTGATGCTCAACACCGGGATCAGCGCGGTGCTGGGCCTCGGCTTCTGGCTTGCCGCCGCGCGCTACTACACGGAGGACGCGGTCGGCCAGGGCTCCGCGGCGATCGCAGCGATGAAGCTCCTCGCGGGGCTCACCGCGGTAACCCTCATGGGCGCGCTGGCCCGCTTCCTTCCGGTGGCGGGCCGCACCACGAGCCATCTGATCTTCCTTACGTACGCGGCCAGTTCGGTGGTCGTGGCGCTGGCCGCGGCTGCCTTCCTGCTGACGCTCGACGTATGGGGCCCCTCGTACCACTTCCTGCACGGGCTCCTCAGCGGCCTCGGCTTCATCGCCGCCGTGGTCGCCTGGTCGCTGCTTACGCTGCAGGACGCTGTGCTGATGGGGTTGCGCAGCGCGCTGTGGGTGCCGGTCGGCAACACTGTGTTCTCCACGGTGAAGCTGGGGCTGCTGGTCGCCCTGGCGGTGGCCCTCCCCGCGACCGGCGTCTTCGTGTCGTGGGTGGCATCCATCGCCGCGTCCGCGGTGCCGCTCGGCTGGCTGGTGCTCCGGCGTCTTGTGCCGCAGCACATGAAGGCGACGCAGGGCCGGACCCAGCCGCCGACGCTGCGCGAGATCGGCCGGTTCCTGGCCGGCGACTGCACCGGCTCGCTGTTCTCGCTCGCCGTGGTCAGCCTGGTCCCAGTGATCGTCGCCGCCCAGGTGAGCTCGGTCGACAACGCGTACTGCTACATCGCCATGACCATCAGCAGCACGGTCAATGTGCTCGCCATCAACATGGGTGCGTCCCTGACCGTCGAGGGCTCGCACGACCCGGCGCGCCTCGCGGCGAACACTCGGGCGGCGCTGCGCCGGATGCTGCGGATCATGCTGCCGGTGTGCGGGGGACTGTTCCTCGGCGCGCCGGTCATCCTGGGCATGTTCGGCGGGGGGTACGCGGACGCGGCGACCCCGCTGCTGCGCTGGTTCGCGGTCGGCGCGCTGCTGCGGGTCGTCATGGAGATCTACTTCGCGGCGCTGCGCGCGCAGAGCCGCACCTCCGGACTCGCCTACCTTCAGGGCCTGCTGTGTGTGCTGGTGCTGGGGTTGACGCTGCTGCTGCTCCCCCGAATGGGCCTGACCGGTGCGGGTGTTGCGGAAGTCTCCAGCCTCTCGGTGATCGTGGCCATCGCGACGCCCGGGCTCTACCGGATCGTCCGGGCCACCCCCTCCGCAACCGATTCCGCGGCGTTGGACGGGAAACTGGCCGACCTGGGCACCGCCGACGCGGCGACGCGGCCCCGTGCGGGGATGACGCACCGCGGACCAGCCCGGGCGCTGCGCACCTCCCTCGACTCCACCACCCTGACGCTCCGTGTCCGGCGCGACGCTGACCACCTGGAACGCAGAGCGGAGGTCCAGCCGACGTCCGGCACACCTGCTTACAGGGCGCCCTCGCCCAACGGTCCGCGGCGGGACAGGGGTGCCGCGGACCACCGGCCGACGCGGGCCGGCAGGCCTCCCCTCGCGCTGCCCGGGCCACGGAACGAATCGCATGCGGCGTCCCCGCCCCTCGACAAGCCGGAAGGCGGGGAGGAGGGAACGGCGCCGCCGGGACCAGGGAGTGTTCCTGCGTCGGAGGTGCCTTCCCGCGCGAAGGAACCCCCGCAGGATCGGCAATCCGGGAAAATCCCACAGGCCGGGTGCGCCCCAAAGGCCCAGCGGACTCGGCAGGTCGGCCGGACGAAGATGGGCCGGCATACGAGGAAGGGCGAGCAGGCCCGCGGGGCGAAGAAGGGTCGGCATGCGAGGGAGGTCGAGCAGGTCCGCCGGGCGAAGAAGGGCCGGCATGCGAGGAAGGGCGAGCAGGCCCGGGGCGATGCGTCGCTGGATCCATTCCCTCACAGCGCCGGGCACGCGCGCGTGACGGCCGGCGGCACCGTGGTGGCCGTGCTGCTGGCCACCGCGCTCGGGTTGTACTGGCTGCCCGCGCTGGGCCTGCACGACCGCGATCTTGACCGCATGGACGGGCTCGGGCTGGTGTCTGTCCTGCCCGAGCCCACCTTGCTGGGCGCCGCCCTGTTGACCGTCGCCTTCGCCTCGCTGTTGTGGATGGACCGGCAGCACCGGCTCCTGCTGCCGGCCACGCTTCTTGCCACCGTGGTGTCACTGCACGTGCTGCCCGCGGTCATTGAGACCGAGCCGCGGTTCGCGACGGCCTGGCAGCATATCGGCTTCCTGGAATACATCGACCGGACGGGCTCCGCCCTGCCCTACCTGGACGCACGCTGGAGCTGGCCCGGCTTCTTCGCCGCGGCCGCCTTCGTCGCCCAGGCCTGCGGCGTCACGGACATGACCGAGGTCATTCGCTGGTGGCCGGTCGTCATGCAACTCCTCTATCTGGCACCGATGTTCCTGCTGATGCGCTCCATCCGGGCAGGCTGGCGCGCCAAGTGGGCCGGCGCTTGGATCTTCGTCATGGGCAACTGGGTCGGCCAGGACTACTTCTCCCCCCAGGGCTTCACTTATCTGCTGTATCTGGTCTTCGTCGCGATGCTGCTGGTGTGGTTCCAGCCCCCGCGCGTGCTGGGAACCGGGCTGCGCCCGGGCGAGGAGGAGGTCAAACCCGCCAACCGCCCCCGGCGCACGGTGCTGCTGCTCGTCGTGATCGGCCTGTTCGGGGCGACCGTCTCGGCCCACCAGCTCACGCCCTTCATGATGCTGGGCGTCCTCACCGCCCTTGTGCTGCTCGGTCGCTGCGAACTGCGCGGGCTTCCGATACTGTTCGCGGTGCTGGTCGCCGTGTGGGTGGGCCTCGTCGCCGAGCCGTACTGGTCGGGCCACTTCAACGAGCTGTTCGGCGGTTTCGGTGGCGTCGGCAGCAATGTGTCCTCATCGGTGTCCGGACGCATCAACGGCGGCAGCTCGGCCCACAAACGCGTGCTGTACGCACGCTTGGTGCTCGCCGGCGGTGTCATGGCGATGGCCTGCTGGGGCTGGTGGCGCCGGCGCAAGGCCGAGTATCGCGAACGGTCGCTACCTGTGCTCGCCTTCGCACCGTTCCTCGGCTTCGGCATGCAGTCCTACGGCGGCGAAATGGCGCTGCGCGTCTTCATGTTCGCACTGCCCGGCGCGGCGCTGCTCGCCGGTCTTGCGCTGTTCCCACACACGAGTGTCACCGCGGCGGAGCGAAACCGCGACCGAGTCAGGCCGGCCCCGCTGGCGGCTCTCCTGGTGGGCTTGTTGCTGATGGGTGGCTTCCTGGTGGTGCGGTGGGGCAACGAGTCTTTCGAACGTGTGCGGACCGGCGAGGTAGCGGCGATGGACTACGTGTATGCCCACGACGATCCGACGGTGCGTCTGTTGTGGATGAGCAGAGACACCGCGCACGACGTGACGCCCGCCCTGCCCTGGGGCGCGCGCGACATGGAGAAGGTGCACTACGTCCCGACCCTCGCGCCCACCGATCCGATGCTGGTGTCGAACCTGGTCAAGGCGCTCAAGGACGCAGGCCCCCGCTCGTATCTGGTGATCAACGAGAGCCAGGCCGTCGTTCTCGAACTCAACGCAGGTTACTCGGCGACCTGGAAGTCCCGGCTCATCCGAACCCTGGACCAGCGCCAGGAGCTCAAGAGGGTCTTCGCCAACGACGACGCGACGATCTATGCCCTGCGCAAGGAGCCGGACGGGAGGCCGGCGAACGCCGATCCGGGGCCGAACGGCCCGCGGGTGACATGGACGCCGTGGTCGGTGGTGGGTGCGCTGGCGGCCGTGGCGCTGATCCTCCTGCTGGCGGTGCGTGAGGTCGTACGGGTGGCGGTGGCGCCCGGTGTGCGACAGCAGCGCTGGCTGCAGAACAGCTTCCTCTTCTCGCTGCCGCTGCTCGTGGCACTGGTGGCCTCGCTGGTGGAACGGTTCTCAACCCTGGCTTGACAGAACGTCTGATCAGCCGGACGGACCTCAGCGACCGCGCCGCCGGTACTTCGCATAGCCGATGAACAGTGACGGACAGCCGCTCGCCGCCGCAGCGGTGGTCCAGGCACTCGCGTGGACCACCGCTGCGGCGACGAAAGAGAAACTCGCCTCACTGCCTCTTGTTCGCGAACACAGCGGCGGCCAGCCGCGGTGCCGCGAATTTCGTACCGCACGTGAACCGCAGCAGCGGTCCGAAGGTCGCCGCCGCCTGGATGCCGCTGAAGTACAGGCCAGGCACGGACGACTGCAGTCCGGCGTCCAAGGCCGGGAACCCGCCCGTACGCGCCAGTTCGCACCGCGCCTCGGGAGCGACGAAGTCCAGCGCGTCCAGGTGGACCCGGTAACCGGTGGCGGCCAACACGTGGGCAGTCTCGATCGTGCGGGTCCGCCCATCGCCGTCCCGGGTGGTCAGGGTGACACCGTCACCATCGCGCTGGGCTGCGATGACGTGCCGCCCCAGGTGCACCGGCACCACCCCGTCCAGGCGCGGCTTGAGCCACCAGGAACCGAACGGCCCCAGCACTCGCCGCACCAGCCGCAGCCGGGTGGCCTGGGGCAGGAAACGGAAAGCCGCCGCCTGATGGACAAACGCGTACAGGCCCCAGGACCGCCCGAGAGGGGTGTCCGGCTGCCAGTGCGGCGGAGGCGTCGGCCCAGCCCCGAACACCAACTTGTCCGTGCGGGCGACGAGCTGGACACGTGCCCCGGCCTCGTGCAGCAGCGCCGTGCTCTCTTGCGCGGACTGCCCAGCACCGACGACGACCACGTCCCGGCCGGCAAACTTCCCGAGGTCGGCGTGCTGGGAGCTGTGCGAGACCAAACCTTCAGGGACGAGGGCGGACAGCGGTTCGGGCACGTACGCGAATCCGTCCAGGCCGCTGGCCACGACGACGGCCGCCGCCCGCAGCTCCTCACCGGAGGCGAGCTTGAGATGGAAACCGTCGACCTGACGGTCGACACCGAGCACCCGAACGTCTTCCACTTCTGGCACCCACTGTTCGGCGAACCACCGCCCGTAGCGGACGAACACCTCGACCGGCACCGGATCGTGTCCGGTCAGCCGGGTCTCCCCGGTCTGCCGGCAGTAGTCGTCCAACGTGAACCCTTGCTTCGGCGCGGACAGCACCGACGCGCTCGGCGGCGACTTCAGCAGCATGCCCGCGGGCATGTTCTCGGCCCAGCTCGCCATCGGCGAGCCGAAGACCCTGACCCGCAGGCCGCGCGCCTTGAGATGCGCAGCAGTGGACAGACCGTAAGGGCCCGCCCCGATCACGACGACCGTCGTGGACATGTGTTTCCTCCTTGAGGTAGCCCGCGAGGCAGCCTCGTGGGGGGGGTGATCAAGAGACCGCGCGTCCTTGCCCTTGCCGAGGACCAATGCACCGGCAGGCGGAAGCCGGTGGCCCGACGGCATCTTGACCGGATCCGGGGCCGACTGGGCCGCGGGTGACCTGGACGCCGTGGTCGTTGGTCGGGGGGCTCGCGGCCGTGGCACTGGTCCTGATGCTCACGGCCCGCGAGGTGGTTCGGTTCGCGGTGAGGCCCGGCGTGCGTCAACTGCGGCTTCTGCAGATCAGCTGAGCCCCATGCGGCTCAGCGCTGGAGCCACTTCACCTCGTACGCCTTCATTTCGAACCTCTTGCCGTCGACCTGCGCGCTGATCGTACGGTCGAGGGTGTTCACCACGAGGACGACCTTGTCGGTGGCGAGGACCCGGACGTTGGGGACGTCGTTCTTGGCCACTGGCACCGTCCGGTACTCGGTGCCCGGGGGAAACTCCTTGCCGAACCGGGAGACCAGGTCGTACATGGGCAGCGCCTTGCCGCCGCCCGCGGGGTCGGTCGGCGTCCAGAGGCAGCCCGGGCAGTCGGCGCCCTTCTCCACCTCCGGGTTCCAGTAGAAGCCCGAGGAGGCACCGCCCTTGACCATCGCGATCATCCCGGTGGCCTGCACGGCGACACGGTGGCCCTCCGTCCAGCCCTTGCGGTCGCCGTTGCCCTCGGCGGGCTCCACGTAGTACTCGGCCCACCACAGCGGCAGATCGTGGGTCTGCTTCCGCACCCAGGAACCGACGGCGGTGAACTTGTCGGTGGCGGCGAACTCGTCGGGCAGCAGGTCGTCGTCCTTGGTGTAGCTGGGGCCGTCCACGACGACGAAGTCGGCGCCCACCTTGTTCTTGTTCCAGTAGGCGAAGGCGTCGAGGGCCTGCTGCTCCATGACGCCCCAGGTGCCGCGCAGCGTCGTGGAGGCGTCCTGTTTCCGCCGCGGGTCGACGCTGTCCATGACGAGGTACGGGCCACCCACCATGATCTTGGGGTTGACCTGCTTGAGCGCCTTGTATACGAGGTTGTACAGCTCGGTGTAGCCCTCGTAGTCCCAGCGGCCCTCGGCGTTGTTCCAGAAGCCCTTGAACTCGTTCCAGACGACGAAGTGGCGCACGTCCGGATAACGTTTGGCGACGGTGGCGGCGAGGGTGGCGAAGTCCTTGAAGTGATCCGGCGTCGGGGCGGTCTCCAGGGCGGACTGGCTCCAGTCGGTGTTGTCCGCGCCCGCCTGACCACCCTTCATCCAGTCCGGGGCGCAGCACAGCGTCACGACCGGCGTGCCGCCCGACTTGCGTATGAAGTCGATACGGCGGTCCAACCCCTTGAAGTCGTAACGGCCCTTGACCGGCTCAGGATTGCCCACGCCCCACCCCATGATGTGCTGGTTCTCCGGCATCCCGCTCCCGGAGAGCAGGTCCTCGACATGCGTGGTGGCGGTGCCGCTGCCCTCGTCGGCGCTGTACTGCGTGTGCGTGAAGCCCCAGCCGACGTCCGGTTTCGTCTGTTCGGGCGGAGTGGCCGACGTCAGCATCGCCGACGCCACCGCCACCGTGGCCAACCGCCCCGTGCGAGTGTTTCGAGTTGCGTTTGTCCTTTTTTCTCGCACCGCTGCTCCGTCTTTCTCCCACAAGGGTGAATGCTCGCCTGCGAACGCAATAAGGAACGCGAATACCGGGCATCAGAGGCATAGCGAACCAAATGAGCGCCGGGCCTCTGCGCTCTTGACCGCCAAACACCCTAGCGCTCGACCTGTCCGCGCTCTTTGACTGTTCGGTGGCGTGTCGCAGTCATTTCTCCAGCCCGAGCAGCAGCGACGTATTGGGGCTTTGGTACTCCTCGAATTGAGGGGCAGATTTGCTCCTTATGGCCGCCGAACTAGGTGCGATTCTCACCTCCGGCTCTTTTCCGCGATCACTAATTCAGATGGAATCCAACTTCCTGAAAAGAGATCACGACCGGCGAGTGGACTGGCACGACGCAAGAACTTCGACCAGGCCGAGCAGGCGATCTTCCAATGGGCCACGTGGTACAGCGAGGAACGGCTCCACTCCGCCCTCGACTACCTACCGCCTGCTGAATACGAACACGACTACTGTCGGAAGTCGGAGCAAGCCCCGCGGTCCGCCTGAAACAAGATCACCGGACTCTACGAAACTCGGGGCACTGGAGCCGGCCGATGCGCGGCCGGACATCCTGGCCACCGCCTGCCTGGTGGCCATCATGGCGCAGGCGCCGGCCCACCGCTGCAACGCCGAGAACGAGATCACCACTGTGCTGCGCGATCAGGGGGTGCAGGTCCCGGTGGTGTCCAGCACGGGTGCCCTGCTCGACGGCATCGCCGCAGTGGGCGCGAAGAAGGTCGCCATGGTCACGCCGTACATGCAGCCGCTCACGCGCCTGGTCGCCGAGTACATCGAGGACGCGGACGTCGAGGTCGTGGACGCGCTCGGCCTGGAGGTGCCCGACAACCTGGCAGTCGCCCGGCTCGACCCTCCAGGACCTGCGTGAGCACTACAAGCGGCTGAAGCTCGCTGACGCGGACGCCGTGGTGCTGTCGGCCCGCGTGCAGATGCCGTCACTGCCGGGCGAACCGGCCGGTCGAGGGCGAGCTGGGACTGCCGGTGCTGTCTGCGGCGACCGCCACAGCCGCTCCGCAACCCCAACCGCGGATTCGACGCCGTCGTGATCGGGGCGCCGCAGCGCACCTTCTACGGCAACCAGTTCGGCAACACCGTCCCCGTCTTCGTCCACTTCCGCATGCCCCTGTGGGTCCCGGAGGTCGGCGGGCCGATCGACCCGGACAACGAGGCCCACGACCTCGTCATGTCCGTCTTCGGCGGCATGAGCAAGGGAGAACCCAACCGCATCAAGATCCGGGTCCGCACCGCCATGGGCTCCCAGGCCCAGCTCCAGGGCCGCTACCTCGGTGGACGACCGCCCTACGGCTACCGGATCACCGACGCCGGCCCCCACCCCAACCCGTCCAAGGCAGCCATCGGCCAGCGCATCCACAAACTCGAACCCGACCCCGCCGCCGCACCCGTCGTACAGCGGATCTTCACCATGTACGGGGACAGCATGAGCGACAGCGGCATCGCCGCCGAGCTCACCCGGGAAGGCATCCCCTGCCCCTCCGCCCACGACGCCACCCGCAATCCCCCGTTATGTTCTTCGCGGCTACGCCGTCGCTCTCACCTCCGTGCCCAGTTCGCGTCGGGCGCGGGCGGCGGCACCGACCGGGACGGCGTCGGAGGCCAGGGCGGCCCGCACCAGGCGGACGGGGTGGCCGCTGACCGGGGGGTCGACGGCGAGGGCGGACAGGATGACGGGCTCCAGCAGGGGCCAGGCGCGGCTGACGCCGCCGCCGACCACCACCGTGGTGATGTCGACGACGCCCGCCGTGATGACGATCGCGCGGGCGATGCCCGCTCCCGCGGCGCGGTACACCGCGAGAGCGTCCTCGTCGCCATGGGCGGCGGCCTCGGCGACTTCGCGGGCGGTGAGGCGGTGGCCGGTGCGGTCGGCGTAACGAGCCCCGATGGAGCGGCCGGAGGCCAACGTCTCCAGGTGGCCCCGGCCGCCGCAGGAGCAGTGCAGGTCACCGAAGCCGGGGATGTGCCCGATCTCGCCTGCCGCGCCGTGCGGACCCGCGTACAGGGAGCCGTTGGTCCACAGAGCGCCGCCGACGCCGGTCCCCAGGGTCACGCCGAGGACGTCGGCCTCGCCGCGCACCGCTCCGCCGCAGACCTCCCCGTAGAGGAAGGCGTTGACGTCGTTGTCCAGGAAGGCCGGGACGCCGAGGGCCTCCTCGACGGCGGCGGTGACGGCGAAGCCGGCCCAGCCGCGGAAGGAGTCGCTTGCGACCAGGATGCGGCCGTTCGCGGAGTCCACCACCCCGGCGGCGCCGATTCCGGCGCCCACCAGGCGGCCCGGGGTGCGGGCCAGCAGCGGGGCGAGCGCGTCGAGCGCGGCGCCGACCATGGCCCGGCCGCCCTCGAGCGCCGGGGTGGCGGCCTCCGCGCGGTCGAGGACGGTCAGGTCGTCCGAGCAGACCACCACCTGGGTGGTGGTGCCGCCGATGTCGATGCCGGCGAACAGCGGCCGGAGGGTGGTGGAAATGGCAGGGTCCCGCGGGGTGTAGGGAAAGAGAAGAGGTCCGGTCACGCCTGGGCCTCCGTACGGCCGGCCGCGAGGGTGGCCAGGCGTTCGGCCCTGCGGCCTCGCTGCACCACCGGGTCGGGCACCGGCACGGCGGCCAGCAGACGGCGTGTGTAGTCGGTCTCCGGATGCAGCAGGGTCGTCCCGGTGGAGCCCTGCTCCTCGATGCGGCCGGCGCGCATCACGACGACGCGCTGCGCGAAGTGCTGCACGACGGCGAGGTCATGGGAGACGAACAGGCAGGCGAAGCCGAGTTCGCCCTGGAGTTCGGTGATGACCTCCAGGACCGCTTCCTGCACGCTCACGTCGAGCGCGCTGGTGGGTTCGTCGGCGACCAGCAGCCGGGGTTCCAGGATCAGGGCCCGGGCCAAGCTGACCCGCTGGCGTTGTCCGCCGGAGAGTTCGCGGGGTGCGCGCCGGGCGAGTTCGCGTGGCAGCCGGACCCGGTCGAGGACGGCGGCGACCTTGGCCTGCCGGTCCTTGGCGGACAGGTCGCGACGGTGCACCCGGAGGGGTTCGGCGATGCACTCGCCCACGGTCATCCGGGCGTCGAGGGAGGCCACCGGGTCCTGGAGGACGACACCGATACCGGCCCGCAGGGCGCGGCGGGCCCGGGCGCGGGTGCGGCCGAGGTCGGCGCCGAACAGGGAGACGGTGCCGGAGGTGGGCGGGATCAGGCCGAGCGCGACCCGGGCGGCGGTGGACTTGCCGGAGCCGGACTCGCCGACCAGGCCCAGGGTCTCCGCCGGCCCGACCCGGAACGACACTCCGTCGAGGGCGCGTACGGCGGCCTTGCCACGGCCGAACACCACGTTGGTGTCACGCAGTTCGACCACCGCTTCGCCCTCGGGGCCGCCGGGCCCGGCAGGCGAGGCCGACGGCTCGGCCGCGGAACGGTTCGTCTGGACCGGCACGGACGCGGCAAGCCGGCCGGTGCCGTCTGCGGCCTCGGCGACGGACAGCCGGGGCACGGCGGCCAGCAGGCGCCGGGTGTAGTCGTGGGCGGGGCGCAGCAGGACGTCCTCGACCGGTCCGGTCTCCACGATCTCGCCGTGGTACATGACGGCGACCCGGTCCGCGAAGTCGGCGACGACGCCCATGTTGTGGGTGACGAGCAGCACGCCGGTGCCGGTCTCGACGGCGAGCCGGCGCAGCAGGTCGAGGATCTCGGCCTGCACGGTCACGTCGAGGGCGGTGGTCGGCTCGTCGGCGATGAGCAGACCTGGCTCGTTGGCGATGGCCATGGCGATCACGACCCGCTGGCGCTGTCCGCCGGAGAGCTGGAACGGGTAGGCGTGGGCGCGCTTCTCCGGTTCGGGGATACCGACCCGGCGCAGCAGTTCGACGGCCTCGGCGGCGGCGCCCTTGGCGGACACCTCGCGGTGGTTGCGGATCACCTCGGTGATCTGCTTCCCGATCCGGGTGAGCGGGTCGAGCGCGGTGGCCGGCTCCTGGAACACCATGGAGACGGTCTTGCCGCGCAGCGCCGCGAGGCCGTTCTCCGAGGCGCCGACGATCTGGGTGCCGGCGATGACGGCGCTGCCGGTGGCGCGGGCGTTCCCGGCGAGCAAGCCCATCGCGGCGAGCGCGATGGTCGACTTGCCGGAGCCGGACTCGCCGACCAGGGCCAGCGTCTCGCCCGGCTGGACCTCGAGGGACACGCTCCTGACCGCGGGTACGTCGCCGGTCTCGGTGGTGAAGACGACGCCGAGGTCGTCGAGTTCGAGGATCGGGCCGGACGCCGCAGTGCGGGCGGCGGAGCCCTTGGTGGTGGCGGTCATCCGCGTCCCCTCACATCGAATGCGTCGCGGAGTCCGTCCCCGATCGCGTTGAACGCCCACACCACCAGGATGATGGCCAGGCCGGGCGGCAGGATGAGCCACCAGTAGCCGGAGTAGGCGGCGGTGAGACCGGCGGAGAGCATGCCGCCCCAGTCGGTCTGCGGCGGCCGGACTCCCATGCCCAGATAGGAGACGTAGGCGACCAGCAGGATGGCGTCGGCGACCTGGAAGGTCGCGGCGACGATGATGGTGGAGACCGAGTTCGGCAGGATGTGACGCAGGATCGCCCGGGCGTGCGTGCCGCCGATGGCGCGCAGGGTCAGGACGTAGTCCCGGTTCTTCAGGGTCAGCGTCTCGGCGCGGACCAGCCTGGACGGCACCAGCCAGGACACCAGGCCCAGGATGACGACGAGACCGGTCAGGCCCGGCGTGGTGATGGCGGAGACCACCAGCAGGATGAACAGCGCGGGGATGGCGATGCCGGCGTCGACGATCCGCATCATCACGGCGTCGATCCAGCCGCCCGCGTAACCGGCGGCGGCGCCCCACAGCGTGCCGATGACGGTGGCGAGGACGCCCGCGGCGACGCCCACGATCAGGGAGACCTTGCCGCCGTACATCAGCCGGCCCAGCTCGTCGTGGCCGACGGCGTCGGTGCCGAGCCAGTGCGCGCCACTGGGGGCGAGGTTGACCTGCTGGAGCATGGTGTGGGTCTGGTCGGTGGAGTACACCAGCGGACCGGCGAAGCAGAACAGGAAGAAGAGGACCACGACGGCGAGTCCGACGACGGCCAGCTTGTTGCGGAGGAAGCGGCGGACGGCGAGTCGTGCGCCGGAGGCCTCGCGCGGCTCGGCGGCCTTCGTCGGGGCCATGTCCGGCTGGATGACGGCGCTCATGCCCGGCCTGCCTTCACTCGGGGGTCGATGATCCGCTGGACGATGTCGGCGAGCAGGGTGCCGACAACGGTGGCGACGGCGATCACCAGGACGCAGCCCAGCAGGACCGGGTAGTCGGAGGACTGCGCCGCGGTCCAGAACAGCAGCCCCATGCCGGGGTAGTTGAAGAGCTGCTCGACGACCAGGGCACCGCCGAAGAGCACCGGCACGTAGTAGCCGAGCATGGCGACCACGGGCGTCAGCGAGTTGCGGAACACGTGCCGCCACAGGATGGCGCGGGCGCGGGAGCCGCCCGCCCTGGCCGTGCGGACATAGTCCTCGGAGAGGTTCTCCAGGGTGGCCGCCCGCATGTAGCGGCTGAACACCGCGATCATGGAGGCCGCGCCGGCGACCACCGGCAGTACCAGGGCCTGCGGTTCGGAGAACACCTGGCCCAGCGTCTCGCCCTGCGGAGCCTGCGACGGGAACCACGCCAGCGCCTGGCTGAAGACCAGCACCAGGATCAGCCCGAGGAAGTACACGGGCGTGGAGTAGGCGATGAAGCTCAGCGTGGTGATGACGTAGTCCACCGGCTTGTTGCGGCGCACGGCCTGCCACATGCCCATCGGGATGGCGAGCACGAGGCCGACGAGAGCCGACAGCACGGTGAGGACCAAGGTCTTCGGCAGCCGTTCGGTGATGAGCTGGGAGACCGGCTCGTTGAGGGTGTACGAGGTCCCGAGGTCCCCGTGCAGCAGTTGGCCGAGGTAGTAGAAGTACTGCACGGGCAGGGGCTTGTCGAGGCCCTGTTCGTGGTTGAAGTGGGCGATCTGCTGTGCGGTGGCCTGCGGCCCGAGGATCCCGCGTGCGGGGCCTCCGGGCAACGCGTGCAGCAGGCCGAAGACGACGATCGTCACGATGACGATCACCGCGACGGCCTGGAGGACGCGTCTGATCAGGTACGAGGAAGTGCTCATGTGTTTTCCGGTCGCTTCGTCTCTGTGGTGCGCGCGGGTGTCACCTGGACATGGACGTCACTGCGACGTGGGTGTCGATGTGGCGGGTGCCAAAGTGGCGGGTGCCAAAGTGGCGCGGACGCGCGCGGGCCCCGGGCAGCCGGCCGGGTGCCGTCGGCCCGCGCGGGCACCGACCGGGCCTACTTGGTCCACTTCCACATGGCGGGGTGGAAGTTGGCGAGGGAGTCCTGGGCGAAGCCGCCGAGGCCGTCCTTGACCACGGAGATCTGGTAGTCGGGCTCCGGCAGCCAGATCACGGGGAGGTCCTTGGCGAGCGCGGCGCTGTACTTCTGCACCGCCTCGTTCGAGGAGGACGTGGTGGTCTCGGTGATCAGCTTGTCGACCTCGGCGTTGGAGTAGTTGCCGAAGTTGGAGCCGCCGCCGGTGGCGAACAGCGAGTCACCGCTCGGGTAGGCGGGGAAGTACCAGCTGCCCGCGGTGCCGAAGAAGGACAGCTGCCACTTGCAGCTCGACTCGTCGGCCGTGCACTGGCCGGACTGCGACAGGACGGAGTTGACCGGGGCGGTCTTGATGCCGAACTTGATGCCGGTCTTCGCGAACGACGACTGCAGCGCGCTCATCATGTTGTCGGTCACGGTCGAGCCGGACTGGGACAGCACCTGCATCTCGAACTTGGTGCCCTTGTCGACGCCCGCGCCGCACTGGTTGTCGCCGGTGCCGGGGCTGTTGCACACCATGGTGCCGCCCTGTTCGGTCCAACCGTGGTCGGTGAGCAGCTTCTTCGCCTTGGCCGTGTCGAACGGGTACGGGTTGGTCTTCTGCTCCGGGGAGACGAAGGACGAGTCCTGGCCCTGCGGGATCGGGCCGTAGGTGGAGACGGCGGTGCCGTTGAAGACCACCTTGGAGAGGGTGGCCTGGTCCACCGACATCTGGATCGCCTGGCGGGCGTACAGCTGCTTGAACACCGGGCCCATGGCGGGGTTGTTGAAGTTGTACGGCATGTAGGTGATCGCCCAGCCGGTCCACGGCTTCACCGAGTAGCCCTTGGCCTTGAAGGAGGACTCCTGGCTCAGGTCGGTGGCGTTGATGTAGCCGTAGTCGACGGTGCCGGCGCGGAGGGCGTTCTCCTCGGCGTCGGTCGTGGTGAACGGCAGCAGGTTGACGTTCTTGATGTTGGCCTTGCCGCCGCCGTCGTACTTCGCGTTGGCGGTCAGCTCGACCTTGCCCGCGGTGGAGAACGACTTGATGGTGTACGGGCCGCTGACCGTCTTCCACAGCGGGTCGGTCGCGTAGCCGGAGATCTTCTTGGCGGCGTTGTTGAGGTACGTCCAGACCTTCTTGGCGCCGGCGGCAGTGCGGTCCAGGTCGGAGACGGCGCCGGAGTCGCTGGTCTTGTCCCAGACGTGCCGCGGCATCGTGCGGATCATGCTCAGCTCGTTGGCGAGCATCCACTCCTGGTTGTACGCCTTGTCGAAGGTGATCGTGAAGTGCGTGTCGTCAATCGTCTTGAAGGAGGTCCAGTTGTCCGGTGCCTTGCCCGGGCTGTAGCTTGCCCAGTCCGCCTTGTTGGCCTTGACCAGGTTGAACCAGAACTCCACGTCGCGCGAGGTGATCTGCTTGCCGTCGCTCCAGTGACGATCGCCGAGGGTGATCGTCACGCTCTTGCTGTCCGCGGCGAACTTCGCGTCGGTGGCCAGCGAGTTGTCCTTGTTCCAGCCGACCTTGCCGGTGGAGCCGTCGTACGCGATCAGCGGCTCCCAGACGGCCTGGGATATGGAGGAGTTGTTGGTGTTCAGGTGCGATGCGGTGCCGACCGGGAGGATCCAGTTCGGCGTGAAGTTCGCCGGGAGGGCGTAGTTGATGGTGTCCGACGACGCCGAGCCGGAGGACGACGAGGTACCGCCGCCGGAACAGCCGGTGAGCAGCGCGCCGGTGGTGACGGCGGCACCCGCGACGAGGGCCCAGCGGCGGCCGGCCGCCGTGTGAGCAAGGAACATGGCTCTCCTCAGAGTGAAAGGACCCGTCCCGGGAGACCGGGTCGGCGCCGCGGGGTCGGCGCTGTGTACGCCCGACAGTCAACGACGGACGCGCCGAACAAACAAACAAGAATTAGTAAAAAGTAAGTTTCTGCAGTCTCGACAAAAGTCACATCCATCCACTCCAGGCGCCTCAGACGGTGTCTATGCGTCAATTTGAGGCGATTTCGCTTGCATCGACACTCTCCACTTTCTTCATGGAGCTGTTCCCCGCCCGCCTGGACGGGCGTACTGTCTCCGTCACACCCACCGTTGCGGAAGTTACTTCGTACATGACTGAAATAAGTGCACGGGACCGCAAGACCACCAAGGGCGTGTCCCCGAAGGGCACGGCCACCCTCGCCACGCGGGTCCTCGAACTCGTGGCCTCGGGCCAGGCGTCGTCCCGCGCCGAACTCGCGGAAATCCTCGGCACGGCCGCCTCCACCATCTCCCTCACCGTGGCTCAGTTGGTCGAGCGCGGGCTCATCGCCGAGGAGGGCACCCAGTCCTCCACCGGCGGCCGCCCCCGCAGGGTCCTCAGGGCGGGCAGCAACGACGAGTACGCCGTCGCCGCCGACGTCGGCGGCCGCCATGCCCGGATCGGTGTGGTGCTCCCGGGCGGCGGTGTCCGTGACGTCGCCAACGTCCCGTTCGAGGTCGCCGACGGTCCCGAGGCCGCCCTGCCGAGGCTCGTCGAGCACCTGGAGTCCCTCGCCGGGCAGCGTGGACGCGATCGGCTCCGGGGCGTCGGGCTCTCACTGCCCGGGCCGGTGGACGTCGCCTCCGGCGCCGTCGTCCTGCCGTCCCGGATGCTCGGCTGGAACCGCTTCCCGGTCGCCGCTTGGCTGGAGGAGCACTTCGGGGTCCCGGCTGCCGTCGACAACGACGCCAACTGCATGGCGGTCGGCGAGCAGAGCGTCAGGCCCGCCGAGCACCAGCAGTCGATCATGGTGAAGATCGGCTCGGCAATCGGTGCCGGCGTCATCGCCGACGGTCGCCTCTACCGGGGCGCCACCGGAGCCGCCGGCGACATCACCCACATCCGCATCGACGGCGGCGCCGACATCCCCTGCTCGTGCGGCAACACCGGCTGCCTGGAGACGGTGGCGTCCGGCGCCGCGCTCGTCCGCATCCTGCGCGAACGCGGTCTCGACGTCGCCAGCCCCGAGGACGTGGTACGGCTCGCCACCGACGCCGACCCGGAAGCCACCCGCGCCGTCCGCAGGGCAGGCGACCACCTCGGCCAGGTGCTCGCCGCCAACGTCAACTTCTTCAACCCGGACGCCGTCTACCTCGGCGGCATCCTCTCCACCCTCGAACCGTTCGTCGCCGCGGTGCGCAGCAAGCTCTACGAGAGCTGCCACCCGCTGGTGACCCAACACCTCACCATCGAGCGGGCCAGTCTCGGCGCCGACGCCGGCCTGGTCGGCGCCGGACTCTTCGCCCTGCAGCGCGCCCTGACCCACGCCCTCGGCGACATCGGCCGCGCCACCCCCGGCGCCGACCGGCAGCACACCGCCGCGGGCCGCGGAGGGATCTGACGCCGCTGCAAAAAGCCTGACAGTCGCGGAAATTACTCCGCGCGCACGGCGGCGTACTCGCCCGGGAACCGCGGCCCGTACCCCGGCTCCCGGGCGATCCCCCGGTCCCGGCCCCCGAGCCCTGAACCCATGGGCCTGTCCAGGGGCCATTCCCGAAGTCCCCGCACCCGCCCAGATATCGAAGTCCGCGGCACGCCCCCTCGTGGCGGGCCGCGGAACGAGCCTCACGCACCACACCCCGCCCGAGGAGCCATGTCGCACACCCGCACCCCCGCCGCCCGCCCGGTCATCGCCGTCGCCGGGCTCGGCATCGAGTCCTCCACCTTCTCCCCGGCCCGCACCGAAGCCCCCGCCTTCCACCCCTCGCGCGGCGCCGAGATCTTCGACCGGTACCCCTTCCTCGCCCCTGGCGAGGAACTGCGTGAGGCCGCCGAATGGCATGGCGCTCTGGTCGGCAAGTCGCTGCCCGGCGGCACCGTCACCGCCACCGCCTGGACCGCGCTCACCGACGAGCTCATCGAACGCCTCGCCGCGCTGCCCCGGTTGGACGGTCTCTGGTACGACATCCACGGCGCCATGACCGTGGAGGGGATCGACGACGCCGAGGCCGTGCTGCTGGAGCGGATCCGCGCCACCGTCGGCCCCGACGTGATCATCTCCACCTCGATGGACCTGCACGGCAACGTCTCCCGTGAACTCACCCACCGCAGCGACCTGATCACCTGCTACCGGATGGCCCCGCACGAGGACCACATGGAGACCAAGGAGCGTGCCGTCCGCAACCTGGTGGACCTGCTGGCGTCCGGCGCCCCCCGCCCGGTCAAGGCGTGGGTCCCGGTCCCGGTGCTGCTGGCCGGCGAGCAGACCTCCACCCGGATCGAACCCGCGAAGAGCGTGTACGCGGCGGTCGACGAGGTCGAGGCCGCCGACGGCGTGACGGACGCCGCCATCTGGGTCGGCTACGCCTGGGCCGACGAACCCCGCAACCGCGCCGTCGTGGTCGTCACCGGCGACGACACGGCGGCGGTCTCGGCCGGGGCCGAACGACTCGCCCGGGGCTTCTGGAACGCCCGCCACGACTTCGACTTCGTCGCCCCGACCGGCACCTACGACGAACTCCTCGACGAGGCCCTCGCCTCCGACCAGCGGCCGTACTTCATCAGCGACACCGGCGACAACCCCACCGCGGGCGGCGCCGGTGACGTCACCTGGGGCCTGACCCGGCTGCTGGAGCGCCCCGAGTTCCAGAAGGAGGACGGGCCGACCGTCATCTACGCCTCGGTACCCGGCCCCGCCGCGATCGAGACCGCCGTCGCCGCCGGGGTCGGCGCCACCGTCACCGTCAGCGCCGGCGCCGAGGTCGACGACCGGCACGCCGGCCCCGTCACCCTCACCGGCGTGGTCCACGCGATCCGGCACGGCGACCGGGACGCCGGGACCGAGGTCGTCATCCGGGTCGGCAGCGTGTACGCGATCCTCACCGGGCTGCGCAAGCCGTACCACCACGAGCACGACTTCACCGACCTCGACCTCGACCCGCGCTCCGCCGACATCGTGATCGTCAAGATCGGCTACCTGGAGCCCGAGCTGTTCGACATGTCGGTCGGCTGGAAGATGGCCCTCACTCCCGGCGGTGTCGACCAGGACCTGGTACGCCTCGGTCACCGCCGCATCCGCCGCCCGATGTTCCCCTTCGACCGCGACATGGCCGACCCGGACCTGACAGCCCGTGTCATCCCGGCCTCCGACCAGCCGCTCACCGGGGACGACGAATGACCGACCACACCACCCGGCCCCTCGGCCCGCCCCGGGCCGGCGGCGCGGGCCGGGCCCCGGCACCGGTGGCGGCCGACGACGTTCCCGGGCTCGGGCGGACCGGCCCAGCCGGACCGGTCCGCCGGCCCGCACTGGAGATCGCCGTCACATCACCGGCCGGTGCCCGTGTCGCCCTCGACCACGGAGCCGATCGCGTCGAGCTCTGCACCGGCCTGGAACTGGGCGGTCTGACCCCGTCGGCCGCCCTCGTCGAGGCGGTCGCCGCCGTAGGCCTGCCGGTGCAGGTCCTGGTCCGCTGCCGACCGGGCGACTTCGTCCACGACGCCGAGGAGATCGCCCTGATGGTCGCCGAGGTGCGGTCCGTGATCGCCTCCGGCGCCTCCGGCGTGGTCGTCGGCGCGCTCACCGCCGACGGCGGCCTCGACACCGACGCCGTCACCCGCCTCGCCGCAGCGGCTCATGACGCGGGCCGCCCCGTCGAGGTGACCCTGCACCGCGCGATCGACCTGTCCGCGGACCCCGTCGCCACCGCCGCGCTGTTGCCCGCCCTGGGGCTCACCCGGGTGCTCACCTCCGGCGG
Source organism: Streptomyces sp. NPDC004721 (assembly GCF_053601495.1). Taxonomy (NCBI): domain Bacteria; kingdom Bacillati; phylum Actinomycetota; class Actinomycetes; order Kitasatosporales; family Streptomycetaceae; genus Streptomyces; species Streptomyces sp. NPDC004721. The sequence goes on along the minus strand of NZ_JBSGBZ010000021.1, from coordinate 78,260 downwards.
CGCCCCGGCCGCCGGAGAGGGACTCGCCGCGCTCGCCGCCATGGTCGAGGCCGCGCCCGGCGTACAGGTGATGGCGGGCGGCGGGGTGCGCCCTGCCGACATCCCGGCCCTGACCGCCGCCGGTGTCGCCGGCGTCCACCTCTCCGCGAAGCGCCGCGCCGAACCCCGGCGCGGGGGTGCGTGGATCCCGCTCGGCGCCTCCAGCGCCTCCGCCGAGCAGGACACGTACTTCGTCACCGACCCAGCGGTGGTCGCCGAGGCCAGGAGAATGCTGGAATCGCGGGCAACCGGCTGACCGGCCGTGCGCTCCCTGCCGGAGCGCGCCGCCCCGGGAGTCCGCGGTTCGCGCGGGACCGCGGACTCTCGGGGCGGGAGGGTGTACCGGAACCGATCACCGAAGCGGGGGAGATCAGCAATCCGGTACTGAGAACGCGGTGCTGCGCCGTCAGATCGCCGGCCCGGTCCGCTACGAGTCTGCGGACCGATTCTGGCTCGCCGCCCTCTCCGGCCTGATACCCCGCCGCCGCCGGCACGAAATCTTCCAGGTCACGCCGGGGACACTGCTGGCCTGGCATCGCAGGTTCATATCGGCGAAGTGGGACTACAGCGCCCGACGCGCCCGTACCGGACGCCCACCGACCAAGGCGGCGCTCAAGAAGCAGGTCCTGCAGCTCGCGCGCGAGAAGGCAACAGATGCGAGAGATCGCTGAGAGTCTTGGCGATATCGCACAGCGCATCCACGCAGCTGGCGCTGGCAAGAAAGGCCCACTCTACGAGGCCTTAGGCATCACAGTCAGTGACGAAAACGTAACGAGGACCGCGACCGTAAGGTCGAAGCCCTCATCCGCGTATCGTCAGCGGTTGTGTCCGAGGGGGGATTCGACCGCTGACGATACGGTCGTCGTGGCGCAAGGACACCTCAGGGTGCAAGGTCCGCAGGGTGCTCCCAGCATCTCCTCGTGAAAGACCGAGCCGGAACCGGTGTAGACGGCCAACGTCCGCCAGCTATCGGGCTGTCGGAACCCGCGCAACCGCGTCAATACCATCGCGGTCCGGCTCGGGCAGGTCTTCCGCGAGCCGCGGCTACTGAGGGACGGCCCGGGTCGGCGGGCGACCCCTGCGTCCGCCGACCCGGGCCGTGCAGGACCACACCACCGGCCGATGGGTGTCGGGGCACACCCCTGGGCAGCCTCGGCGTGGAACCGGTCGGCCCCGCCCCGCCGGAGGCCACCCAGGAGCGCCCCGTGGTCGTGCACGATGGCTGGGCCGGCGGCTTCGACCGGTCGCACCTACCGGGCCGCGGGCCTGCGGATGCGCGCCGTCCGCAACGAACTCGCCGCCCGCCAGGCCTGCGGGCCGCGGGAACGCATGTCAGCCGCCCATCGGGCGAACTCTCACTGTCCGGCCCAGCGCTTGATCGTGGCAGTGGCCTCGTCCCGCTGGTCGGCGGGCAGAGCGGAGATACGGGCGCCGTGGTTGGAGCCGGGAACGATGTACTTGTACGAGTCGTGGGAACTCGGCTCGAACTGCTCGGCGCTCCACGGGTCGTTCTGCCCGTAGACGAACATCATGCGCTCGGAGTCGCTCCGCACCCACTTGTCGACGTCGGAGATGGCCTTGCCGTTGTAACTGGTGCGCATGTCGGCAGGCAGCACCGAGTTGGGCTGGTAGATGTCCGGGTAGTGGCGGACGCCCTTGAGGTGCTTGAACTTCAGGCCAGCCCAGCCCAGTTGAGCGGCGGCCTGCCGGTAGTACGGGCCTGAGCCGTTGGCGCCGAGTGAGCTGTCCTCGTAGACGGACAGGCCGTGGCCGAGCGACCAGGTGTAGAGGTCGTCGTCGGACACGGTCTCGGCGTCGGGCACGGTCGGGCAGTCGGCGGCGGTGCCAGACTGCCAGAAGTTCCAAACCTGGTCCAGGACGGCGAACTCATAGGCACGATCGGTGGTGCCAAGGGTGTTGGTGAAGGTGTAGCCCTTCTCCTTCGCCGTCGCCTCGAACTTTAGCAGCAGGGCGTCGCGGCGTTCGAGCATCGCACGCTGGACCGCGTTCAGCGCATCACGGCACTCCTTGGTGCCGACGGTCTCGAAGAACCGCTCGTAGCCTTTGTCATCATTGTTGTTGGCGTCGTTGGGAGCGACATAGGCGATGACCGCGTCAACGTCCTCGGGGTAGTAGCGGCGGTGGTACGTCTGCGTCATGCCGCCCTTGCTGCCGCCGGTGCTGAGCCACTTGGAACTCTTGTCGTACAGCGGGCGGATCGCCTCGACGATGGCGTGCTCGTCGCTCGCCTCCTGCCAGACGGTCATCTTCGACCAGTCGACGTCGGCCGGGCGGGAGGGACCGAAGAAGCGGTGCTCGACGCTGAGTTGGTTGGCGTCGAGGATGGTGGTGGGCTCACGGGTGGCGCTGGAGAGGCCGTATCCACCGGTGTAGAAGACAACCGGCTTGGTCACCGACTTGTGCCAGAGGCTGAATCGCTGCCGGAAGGTGCCGAGTTCGGGCTTGCTGTGGTCGATCGGCTGCGTGATGGTGAGCGAGTAGAGCGGGTAGCCCTCCTTGTCGGTGACGTCCGTGACGGTCACGCCGGGTATCGCGCGCAACTGGTCCGCGAAGGACGCCTCGGCAGTGGCGGCCGTCTCCGCAACGGCGGGGGCCGCGGTCGTGGCGAGGACGCCCGCGGTGAGGGCGGCGGACAGCAGCAGGGTCGGAATGGTGCGGGTACGCACTCTGGCCTCCGGTGTCTCTGGGCAGCGCGGGGGGTCCGGCTGACCTTGCCTCACCACGTGTCCCTTGAGTAATCCCAAACGGTCATAACACCATGCTGTTATGGAAAGTTAGGGTTCATCCGTGCAACTCGAAATACGACACCTTCGGGCGCTCAGCACCATCGCCGGACACGGCAGCGTCACCCGGGCCGCAGCGGCGCTGGGCGTCTCACAGCCTGCCCTCAGCGCCCAACTCCGGCGTATCGAGAGACTTTTGGGCGGAGAGGTGTTCACGCGGGGACGGCACGGGGTGAGGCTGACGCCGTTCGGCGAGTTCGTGATGTCACGCACGCGTGCGGCTCTCGGCAACATCGACGACCTGCTGGACCGCGCCCCCGGACGGGCCGGGCCGCAGTCGGTGGTGCGCTTCGGCGCATACGAGAGCCCGGTGGCGCTGGAGGTCGTGGAGCGGGTGGCGACGCTGCTGCCCGGGGCCCGCACCGAGATCCAGGTCGCCTACTACACCGGGCTGCTGCTCGACTGTATCGCCACCGGCCGGCTCGACGGCGCGCTGCTCACCGACTACCCAGGCTTCGAGCTGCGCCCGCAGCCAGCCGTACGGTACGCCGAGGTGGCCACGGAGCCCGTCCATGTGGCACTGCCCGCCGGGCATCCGGCGGCCGCCCGGGAGGAGGTGCGGCTGGCGGATCTCGCCGACGAGGATTGGGCGCTGTCGCCTTCGGACGGCACCGGCTGGCCCGAGCACCTGCTGGACGAGTGCGAACGCGCGGGCTTCCGTCCGCGCGTTCGCTACCGGCTGGAGCAGACCAGCATGCGTACGGAGCTGGTTGCGGCCGGGCGCGCGGTCTCCGCCTGCCAGGCCTCGTACAGGGGCGGCGAGGGCATTGCGGTGCGGCCCATCGCCGGCGGATCCGTGCGAATGCGGTTGCTGCTGGCATGGCACCGCGACAGCGCGCTGGCACCCCGCGCCCCGGTGCTGGTGGAGGCCGTGCGGGAAGTGCACCGGCGGGCGACGCAGCCGTCGGGAACGGCCGCGCGGGGCTGAGCCGGTCGGCCGTGAGCGTCACCGGGTCGGTGAGGCCGCTTTGAGTGAAATCGCCCGTAGTACAAAACTGGCTCGCCGTCGCTGACCTCAAGCGATGTGCCTGATCAGCGGTCCGGCATGATCGGTCGTCGTTTTGCGGTACAGCACCCGCCGGTCGAGCGACTGCTCACCAGGGTGCGGCCGGGCGTATCGGCGTGCTCGCCACCGACTTCTTCACGTGGACACCATCGGACTCCAGCGGCTGTATGCCCTCTTCGTGATGGAAGTGCGCACCCGCACCGTGCACATTCTCGGCGTCACCGCCCACCCCACCGCCGCCTGGGCCACCCAGCAAGCCCGCCAACTGGTTTGGCGCCTCGGCGACCGAGCAACCGACTTCATCCACCTGATCCGGGACCGCGACACGAAGTTCACCGCCGCCTTCGACGCCGTCTTCGCCCCGCCAGCTTGACGCAGGAGCTGGGTCGATTGGCATGTCGGTCTACATGCCGCGCTCTGGGCCGTGACTGACTTTTGTGGGCTCACCGGGCCGCCGGTTCCGGCGCCGCCGACGCGCAGTTGCAGCTGACCACGCCCGTTATGACCAAGGGGCCTCAGCGGGAACTGCTGCTGCGCTGGTTGCCTGCCGCCGGGGTCTGCAGCCCCCCAGCAGTGTGAGAGCTGTCGGTCAGCTCAGCCGCGCGTCGGCGTAGACGGCCATCGCGTCGCACTGGTAGATGGCCAGTCCGTCGGCGATCCTGTCGAAGTTGGTACGGAACTGAGGGTCGTCGACGTAGGTCTGGCCCAGTCCCTTGTACGCGGCCGCGCACGGGGTCCAGAACCGGCACACGCCCTGGTAGTGGGCGTCCACCTCGGTCTGCACCGCAGGATCGGCGACGGGTGTGCCGGCCACCATGAACTCCGCCATGCGGATCATCTGCGCCGTCGCCTCACGCTGCCACTGCTCCATACCCTCGGCCGTCATCCCCGCGATGGCTTGTTGGGACTGCTCCCACTGCTCCGGCCACCGCTCGCGTGCCTCCGCCTCGTGGCGGCCGGGCTCGAACCCCTCGAACAGGTTCTCCGGCCTGTTGATCTTTGCCATGTCGCTGTTGTCCTTGCCTTCCTCCAGTTCGGCGATGGTGCGGCCGACCGTGCGGGCGAGCGTCTCCAGCCGGTCGCATTCCGCAAGCAGTCGTCGGTGGTGCTCGCGGAGCGCGGCCAGCTGATCTACCTGACTGTCCAGGACCGCCTGGATCTCCCGCAGCCCCAGGCCCAGCTCCCGCATCAGCAGGATCTGCTGCAGCCGCAGCAGATCGGCCTCCTCGTAGTAGCGGTGCCCGTTGCTCCCGATCCACGCCGGCGGCAGCAGGCCGATCTCGTCGTAGTGCCGCAGCGTCCGGGACGTCACCCCGGACACCCGGCCCACATCAGCAATCGACCAGGCCATTGCCCCGCCTCCCATCGCCGGGCCGGTCTCTCCGGCCACACCGAAGACGGTAGAAGTTGACGTAGCGGAAACCGCAAGCCGGAACCCGCACCGGGTCGAAGAACCACGGCTGCGGCCGTCCGAAGGCTCGACCCGCCGGACCTGACTGGGAACGGCTTCTCAGATCCAGTCCTTGCGCTTGAAGGTCAGGTAGAGCACCACGGATACGACCGCCATGACGCCGGCGGACGTGAGGAAGCCGATATGGGTGTTGATGCCCGGGTAGGGCACGTTCTGCCCGTAGAAGCCTGTGACGGCGGTGGGCACGGCGATGATCGACGCCCAGCTGGTGACCTTCTTCATGATCAGGTTCATACGGTTGCCTTGAACGGTCAGATTGGTCTCCATGATCGAGGTGATCATGTCCCGTAGCGACTCGGTCCACTCGGTGGCCCTGAGGACGTGGTCGTAGACATCCTGGTAGTAGGGGAGCAGCGGCTCGGCGACGATATGCAGGTCGCGCCGGAGAAGACTGTTGACGACTTCCCGCATCGGCAACACCACGCGACGCAGTTTGGTCAGCTTCTTGCGCAGCGCGTAGGAATCACGCTGAACGGAGTCCGTCTGCGCGCGCCCCTCTTCGAAGAGCACGTCCTCGACCGCTTCGATGCGGTCGTCCAGGTCCTGGACGGCGGCGAAATGCCCGTCGACGATGTGGTCCAGCAGTCCGTGCAGGAGGAACCCCACCCCGTACTTGGCGAGATCGCTGTTGTTGTCCCAGCGTTCGACGACCTCCTGGATGTCGAAGCGGTCGTCGGGCCGGATGGTGATCAATGCCGTGGGTGTGATGAACACCGACAACTCGATCGCCGTCAGTTGCCCGCTGCTCTCATCCGTGCCGACGGCGTAGGCGCTGAGGAAGGCGTGGGTGCGGTAACGGTCCAGCTTGGGTCGCTGGTGATCGTGACGTGCGTCCTCCACCGCGAGTTCATGCAGCCCGAACTCTTCGCTGATCATGTCGAAGTCGGCGGAACACGGGTCGCACAGATCGAGCCAGACTGCCGCGTCGGCATCATTCACGTACTGGGAGATATCGGAGGTCGGGAAGTCCTCCAGGATCAGGTTTCCATTGCGGTAGAGCCGTGTTCGCGTCATGGCGCGGCACTGTAAGGCCCCGGGGTAAGAAGTTCTCACCCCGGCGCTGGTCAGCGAGGCCGACTTCATCAGCGTCCAACACCTGCGCACCCGCCGGGAGACGGCACCCGGGCGCGTATACCTGCTGGCAGGGCTATTGCGCTGTGGCGTCTGCGGTCGGCGCATGGAATCTCACTGGACCCACCATCGTCCCGGCTACCGGTGCCGCCACGGCCACACCAGCGCCACCCGCCCTGAACCAGGCCGCACCCCCAACGCCTACGTGCGCGAAGACCATGTTCTGCCGCACCTGCCCGCCCTACCGCTCCGCCTCACCGGGCACGTGGAATCCCACGGGCCGGCTTCCGTGAGCAGGGAGTGGGCGCTGCCCACCCCCACCCAGGCGATCTCCTACCTCCGCAGCCAAGAGATCCCTCTGACCTACGGCCCCGCGACCAGGACCCTGACCGCGGACACACCCCAAACAGAAGGGATCACCATCAGCTGACCAAAGCCCCAGCTGGGCTCCTCTCATGAAACCCATCTGACCCTCCGTCAACACCTTCCGCATCTCGGGGGAAGCTCAGGCTACGGCTGTGCCTGACCAAGCCGTCGCGATACGGCTACGTCGGGCTGCCCCTGTCGCGGCTGCCGCAGGTTCACCCGCACGCCAGCACGCTTCTGGCGGCACCAGCGGAAGTCCGCAACCCCCAGGGGTGGGACAGGGTCGAAAGGACGTCGTACGCTGCCACTGCACGGCCCACGGGGACCCGGCTGCGGCCGGTGATCGAGCGCATCGGAGGCGATTGCCCTGCTCACATTGGATCTGCACCCGATCTTCCGCAACAACCGCGACATCGACGTCGCGCTGCGCCAGACCCTGTTCAAGGCCGCCGCTACTGGGGTCGACGTCGTGCAGATCATCCCAGGGAAGGGGAGGGGCCAGCTCAAGAAGCGGGTGCTGGCCCTGCTGGCGCAGAAGCACATCAAGAAGCTCTACGTCCGCGTGGAGACCGACGCGACCAACGCCGGCCGGGTCCTGGTCCACCTTCGATGACCCCGCCGGCGGACGCGACGGGCACCGTGCGTTGGTGGAAACCTGCGCCTGCCGAGAATGTCATCCATGCAGCTCAGGGGCTTGTTCAGTGCTGCGGCAGGATGAGCACTCGTGTTGCTTCGTCTCTGCGGGTGCAGATACATCATCCACTCAGGTGGATGCCTTGATCGACTGACCCCTCAGGCCCTGCTCGACGACAACTCCGATGTCTTCACGTGCACAGCCGCGGACGGCACCATGCTCTCGCGCTGCTGCGCCTGACCTACCTCGCTGCGACCAACACCCTGTCGCTCCTGCGCCTGCTGCCGGTGAGCGACCGCGACAAAAACAACGAGATCCTCGTCCTGCGGCACCAACTGCTTGTACTGCAACGCCAGGTTGGCAAGCCCGCCTTCACCGATACCGAGCCCGGCGCCCTCGCCGGGCTGCTCCACCATCTACCGTTGGGCAAGCTGCGGCACTGCGGGTGCCGATAAATCATCCGGCCAGGTCACGAGCTTGATCACCAACCATGGGTCGTCCGCGGCCTCGCCGCCCGCGGTCGATCCGGCCCAGCCGCTGGTGAGCGCCGTAGGGTTAGCGGCCGATCTTGTCGAGCTCGGCGAGATCGTCGTCGGACAGCGGGAGTCCCGCGCCGGCGGCGTTCTCGCGCAGGTGTGCCACCGATGAGGTGCCGGGGATCAGCAGGATGTTCGGCGACCGCTGCAGGAGCCAGGCCAGGGCGACCGACATGGGCGTCGCGTCCAACCGGGTGGCTACGGCCGTGAGTGCCGAGGACTGCAGCGGGCTGAAGCCGCCGAGAGGGAAGAAGGGCACGTAGGCGATGCCCTGCTCTGCGAGCTCGTCGATCAGGTCGTCGTCGTGGCGGTGGGCGAGGTTGTACATGTTCTGCACGCACACGATCGACGCGATCGAGCGTGCCTCGGCGACCTGTTCCGCCGTCGCGTTGCTCACGCCGAGGTGCCGGATGAGGCCCTGCCGCTGGAGGTCGACGAGCGCCCCGAACGCCTCCACGAGCGAACCGGGCACGGGGCCCCGGGCGTCGCCGAGCCGGAGGTTGACCACGTCCAGCGTGTCGAGGCCGAGGATCTCCAGGTTCTCGGTGACGGCCCGGCACAGCTCTTCAGGCTTGCGTGCCGGGGGCCAGCCTCCCTCCTCGTCGCGGGTCGCCCCGACCTTGGTCACGATGTGCAGCGAGTCGGAGTACGGGTGCAGCGCTTCGCGGATCAGCTGGTTGGTGATGTGTGGCCCGTAGGCGTCGGCGGTGTCGATGTGGGTGATGCCGAGACCGACGGCCTCGCGGAGAACGGCGAGTGCGCCCTCGCGGTCGGCAGGCGGACCCATGACCCAGGGGCCGGCGAGCTGCATGGCGCCGTAGCCGAACCGGGTGACGGTCAGGTCGCCCAGGGTCCAGGTGCCGCCGGGAAGCGAGGCGGAGAGGGTGCCCATGGTGTGCCTTTCGTGTTGAGCCAGGGGATGGTGCCTGACGGCGCCTTGCACCACTATTGGTGCGTAGCTTCTTGTCGGGAAGTAGGCACTTCGAAGTGCGTAAGGCACCCACGGGTGAGAGGAATGGTCCATGGCGACGATGACGGCAGCCCAGCAAAGGGCACAGGCCAAGGTGGAGTACGACGCCTTCGTGGCGGCCTGCCCCAGCCGCAAGCTGCTCGACCGGATCTCGGACAAGTGGGTCACGCTGATCCTGGCCGCGCTCGGCAGCGACAGCGCGCATCAGCCCGGCGCCGACTGCGCCGGCGGGCCCCGGGTGATGCGCTACTCGGAGCTGCAGCGCCTGCTGGCCGGCGTCAGCCAGAAGATGCTCACCCAGACGCTGCGCTCCCTGGAGCGCGACGGCCTGGTGTCCCGCACTGTGGTGCCGACCGTGCCGGTCACGGTCTCCTACGAGCTGACCGATCTCGGCCTGTCGCTGTACGAGATGATGCGGGGCCTCAAGGCCTGGGCCGAGACGCACATGGACGATGTGCTTGCCAACCGCGAGACCTACGACACCCGCGTCGCCTGAACCACACCAGGGTTGCTCATCAGCGCCGAACGGTCTGCGCGTAAGAGGCCGGTCAGATGGACGGGGCTCAAGGACGTCGCTTGGGGCGGTCGTCCCAGCGGTGGGTGGTCCAGGCTCGGCGGATCAGGCTACGGACGGTGATGATCGTGTCTGCGAGGTCGAAGAAGGCGCTGGCGACGGTCGCACCACGCTCGTAGCAGCGGGCAAGGCGGTGGAAGGCGTTCTGCCAGGCGTGGGTGCGCTCGACGTGCCACCGCTCGCTGGCCTGGATCGGCGCCTTCTCGCCCTTGTGCGCGATGCGGCCGTACAGGTTGCGGGCGGCGAGTTCGGTGCGGGTCTTGTCCGAGTCGTAGCCGGCGTCCAGTTGCACGGTGCTGTCGTCCCGCAGCAAAGGCCCGCAAAGCGCGAGCCCACGCCCACGGCCGGCAGGAACGCGCCGGAAAGCACGGCGCACGCCCCTACGCCCTGCGCGGACGGGTCCGATGCAGCCTCTGCAGGCGCAAGATGCAGCCCGCCACCATCCGCAACCACGTCTACTACCGCTGCGAATTCAAGGACCAGGAACAAGCCCTCTACCCCGACCTCACCCACCCGCGCACCGTCAACCTGCGCGAAGACATTCTGTGCGGGGCGCTGGACCAGTGGACTGGTTCCGTGCAGTCGTCGCAGGGGACGAGGAGATCATCCATGGCCTGACGAGTGGCGACGAAGCTTGGAGCGTGGCACCGGAAGTACCGGCCGTCGACGTGCTTGACGGATACCGGCAGGAGGCAGAGCTCGCCGACGCTGTCATCACCACCACCCCCGCTGACGCCAGCCTGGCCTGGTGGGCCCATGACCTGTTCGGCGAACCGCATCTGCACACCCTGCGCGACGTCCTGCTGCACGTCATCACCGAGACTGCATGCCACGCCGGCCACCTCGATGCGGCCCGAGAGCTCATCGACGGCCGCCGCTGGCTGGTCCTGACCTAGCACTGCGGTCCGGCTTCGCGATCTCGGGTCGGTGCTGTGTGCGAAACCCAAACGGCCACCGCGTGATCATCAAGGGTCGTGTGAACTCTGGAACAAGCGGCTGAGGGCCGCTCTGCCACTGGTCAAGCGGGCGATACGGCTCCTTGCAACGGACACCGACTTCTGGTTCGACAACCACTGGATCATCGAATCCATCCCGATCGAGTGCGGACGCTCGCGGCCCACGGTGAAACGGTCGGGCCTGGCTGGCTCGGCCGGATACGGGTACTGCGCCAGCCACTCCTGGTTCTTCTGAGGCTTGCGGCTGTACCTGGTGTACACCCCGGCCGGGATGCCGATCCTGTGGGCTCTGGCGAACCCGAAGCTCGACGAGCGCGAGGTGTTGACGGCGATGCTGGACCGCGAGCCGGACGCGGTCACCGGTCGGCCTGGCCTGCTGCTGATCGCGGACATGGGCTTCGCCTCCAAGGAGTTCGAGGCCGATCCGGCCTTGCGCGGGGCAGAGCTGCTGCGGCCGTCGTTCAAGCGGGAGAAACGCCGCAAGGGCGAGTCCCTGCTGAAGTCGGTGCGGCAGTTGATCGAGTCGGTCAACGACACCCTCAAGGGCCAGCTCTACGTGGAACAGCCTGGCGGCCGGACCTTCGAGGGCGTCGCCGTCCGCTCTCTCAGCGCGTCCTCGCGCTGGCCGCGGCGATCTGGCACAACCACAAGACCGGACAGCAAGTCTTGCGATCCCTGATCGCCTACGGCCACTGCTCACATCGGAATGACTCGTCCAGACCCAGGGCGTAGACCCAGATCGTTCATGCCTCGGCCTCGTCAGGCCTCGGCCATGTCGAGGTCCGGGGGCGCGACGCGGAATCCGCGCGTCATCGCCACCAGGCAGACGAGGCCGACACCCAGCCAGCAGAGGCCGATCACGAAGGCCTGTTCGGAGAGGCTCGTCCAGAGCCACACGCTCAGGGCGAGTCCGATCACCGGAGCCACCAGGTAGCGGAGGATCGGTCCGACACCGCGCCGCTTCCCGTCGATGACGTAGTGCTTGACGGTGGCGATGTTGACGAGGGAGAAGGCCGTCAGCGCGCCGAAGTTGATGAGCGAGGAGGCGAGGGTCAGGTCCACGAAGAGCGACACCAGGCCGATGGCGCTCACCACGAGGGTCGCGTACACCGGGGTGCGCCACACCGGGTGCAGATAGCCGAAGACCCTGCGCGGCAGCACGCCGTCGCGGCCCATCGAGAACAGCACGCGGGACACCGTGGCCTGCTGGGCCAGTACGGCGCCGAAGCAGCCCGCGACGAACGCCGCGGTGAAGAACGACTCGAAGAGCTTGCCGCCGACCGCGCGGACGACGTCGAGGGAGGCGGCGTCGACGCTCGTGTAGTCCTGCCAGTGCGGGAAGGCCAGGCTGGACACCAGGGAGACCGCGATGAACAGCAGCCCGCCGAGGAGCGTCACCAGCAGGATGGCGCGCGGGATGGTGCGCCGCGCGTTCCGGGTCTCCTCGGCCAGAGACGCCACCGAGTCGAAGCCGAGGAAGGAGTAGCAGAGGATCGCGGCACCGGCGAGGGCGGTTGCGGTGCCCGGGCCCCGGCCGGCCAGCGCGTCCCACAGGGAGGGGATCTGCTGGCCTCGGGCGGTCCTCACGGCGAGCACTGCGAACAGCACCAGGAAGACGGTCTGGGCGAGCACGATCGCCGAGCTGACCTTGGACAGCATCGTGATCCCGACCATGTTCAGGGCAGTCACCAGCGCGATGGCCCCGGCGATCCAGACGCCCTGCGGGACGGCGGGGAAGGACTGGTGCAGGTATACGCCGATGACCAGGTAGGCCATCATCGGCAGCAGCACGTAGTCGAGCAGGATGGTCCAGCCGCCGAGGAAGCCGACGTGACCGCCGAGGGTCCGACGTGTGTAGGTGTACGCGCCGCCGGTGGCCGAGTACACACCGGCCATGGCCGCGTAGCTGGCCGCCGTGAAGAGCATCGCGACGAGCGTGATCCAGTACGACGTGACGACGTGGCCCTCGGTCATGGTGTTCACGACGCCATATGTCGTGAACGACGCGAGCGGCATCATGTAGGCCAGGCCGAACATGACGGCGGCGGGTAGTCCGAGGACCTTGCGCAGGCCCTCGGCGGCCGGGGCCGGGGCCTGGGCGGAGGTGGGGGCGGAGGTGGTCGATGGGGTCATGGTCATGGGTTCCTGGTCTGGAAAGCGGTGCGGGGGTCAGGCGGACCGGTGTGGGTCAGGCCTGGGCCACGTACTGGGGCTGGGTCCGGGTCCGGGCGGGGACCGTACGGTCGGTACGGTCGGTGGGGTCGCGCAGGAGGTCGGCGTAGTCGACGCGCAGGCGGGGAGTCGCGCAGGGGTTGCCCTCGCTCAGGTGGAGCGCACGCTGTTCGAGGTCCATGACCACCGACATGACGGTGGTCCACCGCGACGCCGGGGCGGAGCGTTCGTCGGGGTGGCAGCAGATGGAACTCGGTGCGTCGGTGTGGTCGCGCAGCGCCGCGTCCAGGGCGTCGAGCGTCACCGGCTCCGGGCCGGGGCCGGGGACCAGATCGCGGATCCGGCCGAGCCGCACATAGCTGTCGGGCATCGCCCGCACGGCCAGGTCGTGGCCGTGGATGGCGGGGAGGGCGGACAGGAAGTGGTTGGTGTGGGTGAGCACGCCGTTCTCGGCCACGACCGGCAGTACCCCCTCGGGGCCGCCGGGCAGGCACTCGATGTCGAGAATGGCCCCGCCCGCCGCGCCGACCAGGTAGTTGCCGGAGGAGGCCCGTCGGTGCTCCGCGAGGATCCCGACCGCGTCGTGGACGTGCCGGCAGTCGGCGAGCGCGCGGATCAGCACATGGAAGGGAATGCCGGGCGAGCCGTCGTCACGGGAGCTGATCAGGGTGTTGAGCGCGATGCCGACCCCGTGGGCGTTGAGGGTGGTCTTCGCCAGGAGCCCGGCCTCGACGAGGGTGACGAAGTTCGGTCCGTCCTCGCGCTCCACCTCCAGCACCACCACGGAGTCGACGCCGTGCACCAGCCAGTCCCAGTTCTGTGCGACCAGGGTGACGCCGTCCGCGGTGCGGTGCGGAGCCAACGCGAAGGAGGTGCACTCCCCGGGGCCTCTGCCGGCCGGGGCCTCGGCCCGCCCGTGGGCCGCGTCGGCCGGGGCGGGCCCGTCCGTCTGCGCCCACCACAGGATCTCCGTGCGGCAGTTGATCGTGAAGATGTCCTCGAAGGGCAGACCGGCGCCCTCGGCGATGCCCGCCATCTCCTCGACCAGCTCGGGGTACGCCGTCGTGACCGCCGGAAGGTGGCGCCGGGCGAAGGCGACGGCCTCGGGCCAGGACAGGCCCTGCTCGGCGAAGGAGCGCTCGTACCCGTCCCGGGCGGAGTGGACCTGAGGCCGGGCCCGTGCCCCGTACTGCACGCCGCGCTCCCGCGCGGTGCCGCGGACACGGATCCGCGGAAAGGCAGGTGCGGGGGTGTCGTGCATGGGGATTCCTTCGGTCGCGGGTTCGCCGACGTGGTCGCTCGGGCTGGGCGGCGGATGGTCAGGCGCGGGCGAGGCGGGCGGTCTCATGGGCGGTGCCGAACCAGGCACCTTCCTCGGCGAGTTGAGTCAGGACCGTGTCGAGCATGGCCAGCCGCGAGGGGCGTCCGATGATCATCGGGTGCATCGTGAGCATGACGTGGCCGCCCAATGCCGCGATACCGGAGATCTCCGGACGCCAAACGTCGAGGACCTCGCGCGGGGAGCGGATGGTCTTGTTCCAGGTGTCGTTGGCGAACCAGAAGTGCGGGGCGTCGTCGAGGATCCAGGAGACGGGCACCTCGACGAGGTCGTGGGCTGCGTGCCGGTAGGGAACGATGTGGTCGAGCAGGTTCGAGCTGTACTCGAAACCGTGCTCCACCAGGAGGTCCAGGGTGTTGGCGCTGAAGTCCCAGGACGGGGAGCGGTAGCCCGTCACCGTCGCGCCCGTGGAGCGCAGGATCGCCAGCCCCTCGCGCAGCTCCCGGCGCTCCTCGGCGGCGGACAGCTCCGTCGGCGAGGTGTGGGTGAGTCCGTGGTGTGCGACCTCGTGCCCGGCGGCCAGGATCGCCCGGATCGACTCGGGGTGGCGTTCGGCGTCCCGGCCGCAGCAGAAGAACGTCGCGGTGATCGAGTGCCGGTCGAGCAGTTCCAGAAGGAGCGGCACGGCCACCCTGGGACCGTACGCGCCCTGGGACAGCACTCCGGGGCGGTCGGCGTTCCGGGGGTTCTCGCCGATCCACACCTCCTCGGCGTCGAAGTCGAAGCTGATCGTGGCTCCGAACCGGTGCCCCTCGGGCCAGGTGAACATAAGCGCTCTCCTCGATGCGACTGATCGATGCGGCTGACGACGCTGCCGACGCTGAGACGGCAGTTTCACGCCACCTGCCGGGAACGACATGCGTCATTTGACGTATGCTCCGGCGATGACTGCGAGCCCTGTGCCCGGCAGGCCGGGCCAAGGTCTGCGGGGGCACGATCCGTCGGGTGCCGCCCCGTCCGGTCCCGGCGAGTTCACCGCCGACCACCTCGGCCGGACCGTGGTCCTGCGCGGCGCGGTGCCGCCCGAGCGGCTGGTGCTGTACGCGCGGGGGTTCCTGCTGCTCAACCGGCCCGAGGTGCAGTTCGTCTACCGGGCCGACGGGCTCTGGCTGGATGTGCGGATGGAACGGCACCGGGCGCGGGGGGACCAGCAGGACCACGCCCTGGTGAGCACGGGTGAGGTGCGTTCGGCACGGGGCCTGACCCGGCGCGAGATCGACGTGCTCACGCTCGTCGCGGTCGGGTTGACCAACACCGAGGCCGCTGAGCGGCTCGGCACCCGGCCCCGCACCGTCTCGACCCAGGTGGAGCGACTGCTGCAGAAGCTGGGTCAGCGCAGCCGCGCGGGTCTGGCGGCACTGGCGGTGGACAGCAATCTGCTGGCGCTGCCGATGCCGGGCGGGGTCGAGGACGTGGCACAGGTGGCCGTGGTCGGGGTCGAGAGGTTCGCCACGATGTTCCGCACGGACCCCGAACGCATGTGGGCCCCGGCGCCGGCGTCCGCCCGGAAGCCGATTCTGCTGGGGAGCCTGGTGTCGCTCTCCGGCAGCGCCGCCGAAGACGGTGAGGAGCATCTGCGCGGGACGGCGCTCGCGGTGGAGGAGATCAACGCGGCCGGCGGGATCGGCGGGCGCAGGGTCGAGCATGTCGTGGAGGACTGCGACATCGACGATCCCGACGCCGTGCGGACGGCGATGAACCGGCTGGTCGCGGCCGAGGTGGACGCGGTCACCAGCAACTACTTGAGCGCGGAGAACCCGTTCCTGCTGGAGATGGCCGCCGACTACGGCAGGCCGTTCCTGCACCTCGACACCTTCGAGCGGCACGCGGAGTTGGTGCGGTCGGATCCGCTGCGCTACTGGATGGTGTTCCAGACGTGCCCGTCGGAGAAGTACTACGCGTCGGCGTTCGTGCGGTTCGTCCGCGGGCTGGAGCACCACCGCTCGTACTCCGCGCGCAGCCGGACGGTCGCCGTGGTCGAGATGGACAGCCCGAGCGCGCGCATCGCGGACAGCGGCCTGGGTGAGTCACTGGCGTCGGTCGGCTGGTCGGTGGCGCTGCGGTCGACGGTCCCGGTCCGCCGGGTCGACTGGGGGCGGGTGGTCGAGCAGATCACGGGCGCGTCTCCCGATCTGGTACTGGTGGCGCACTTCGTTCCGGACGAGATCGCGGTGCTGCACCGGCTGCTGCACGAGTCCGGTTTCCCGGGCCTTGTGCACTACGTCTACGCCGCGTCGCTACCCCGCTTCAGGAACCTGCTGGGGCCGCTGGCCGACGGCGCGGTGTGGAGTTCGACGACCTCGCGGACGGACTCGGTGACGGCGACACGGTTCCAGCGCAACTACCTGCTGCGGTACGGCGTCGAGCCGGGGCCCACACAGGCCAGTGCGGCTTTCGACCAGGTGCAGTTGCTCGCCTGGGCCTGGGCCCGCAACGGCGGGACGGTGCCCGCGGGGACGTGCCGGGCGCTGCGCGAGGACGTCCACCGCGGGCTCAACGGCATCTACAGCTTCGCCGACGGCGGGCAGTCCCCGCTGAGCTTCCCGGACGGCACCTCGGATCCGACGCTGGGGCAGCCCCTGATCACGTCGCAGATCCAGAACGGGCGCTCGGTGGTGCTGAGCCCGCCGGACTTCGGCTCGATGAGCCGGCTGCACCTGCCGTCCGGCTGAGCCGTCCCCCGGGCGGCCCTGGGACCCGGGGCGTACGAGAACGTATGAGGACGTACGAGACAGGACGTCGAAGGGGATGCGCAAGGGTTCGGCGCACCGCCACGAGGCCGTCGACCTGGTTGCCGGCCCGAGCGACCGGCGGCCGGACTCTGCTCGCCCAGAACATGGACCTGCCGGCCTTCATGGACGGCTCCCAGGCCGTACTGCGCGTCCTCGCATCCGGGGTACCGGAGGCACCGCGCGCCTGTTCGCCCCCACTCCGCTCGCCATGCGTCCCACCGAGCGGCGGTCGAGCGAGACCTTCGCGTCGGTCCTCTACTCGCTGGCCGACGAGCCGGCCGCGGCCTTCTGCCTGGGCGCGCCCGGACGGGCCGAGTGGGAGCGGATCCCGTTCGCCGACCGAGGCGAGTAACTTCTGCGCAATCAGTCTTGCGTGACCCATTGTACTACGCGAATCACAGCATTAGCTTGGCGCACTGAGCGACAGCGTGGCACTCCTCGTGCATCCGCTGCGCAATGCGAGTACCCCTCTTCGCGCCGGGAACGGCTCAATCAAGGAGATCTGGTGCCATGAGCGCTCATGACGGAAACGTCGCCGACCACGCCTATGAGAAGACCTTGCGATGGTGGGACGGCTTCACGATCAGCCTCTCCATCCCCGCCGCCCTGTTCGTCGGCATGGGGTACGCCATCGGTTCCGTCGGCGCCTGGACCGCACTGGCGCTGCTGGGAGGGGTCGCGGTCATCGCCTGTCTGCAGAACTTCATCTACTCCGAGATGGCCAGCATGTTCCACAACAAGGTGGGCGGCATCTCGATGTATGCGCACCAGGGCTGGCGCACCCGCTCGACGCTGGTCGGCCCGCTCGCCACCTACGGGTACTGGTTCGCCTGGTCGAGCTCGCTCGCCATCTACGGCCTGCAGATCGGCAGACTGGTGCAGGCCGAGTGGTTCCCGCACCAGACGTGGACGTTCTCGACGGGGCTCGCCGACATCGGCTTCCCGCACATCGTCGCGCTGGGCGTGCTCGTGCTCGGCTGGCTGCTCAACGTGCTCGGTATGCGGCCAGCGATGTGGATCATGTACGCCACCGGCGCGCTGGTGCTCATCCCCATCGTCGTCTTCACCTTCGTGCCGCTGTTCTCCGGCGACTGGTCGCTGAGCAACATGCACTGGGACCTGGCGGCGAGCGGGGCGCCGGGGTGGCGTACGGCCATCGCCTGGATGTTCGTGCTCGCCTGGTCCGTCTACGGGATCGAGGCCGTGGCGTCGTTCGTCCCCGAGTTCCGCGACACCGTCCGCGACAGCCGGATCGCGCTGCGCCTCGCGGGCATCTTCGTCGTCGCCGTCTACCTCCTGGTGCCCTTCGGCGTCGGCGGCATGGTGGACCAGGCGAAGGTCGCCGCGGACCCCGTCTCCTTCTACCTCGACGCCTTCCAGCGGCTCTTCCCCGGCGGCGACGTCATCATGACGATCTGCCTCATCGCCGGCCTGATGCTGCTCATGGTCATGACCACCGCCGACGGTGGCCGCGTGCTGCACGGCAGCGCCCTCGAAGGGCTCACCATCAAGCAGCTCGGCGAGCTGAACCGCCACAAGGTGCCGGGCCGGGCGATGTCGCTGGACCTCGTCGTCAACGTCATCCTGATCCTCTTCGTCGGCGAGGCCCTCGCCGTCATCGTCGCCGGCATCCTCGGCTACATCCTCTGCCATGTGCTGTCGCTCACCGGGTTCCTCAACCTGCGGCGCGACGAGCCGAACGCCGCGCGGCCCATCAAGCTGGGCAGGCAGTGGGTCTATGTGGCCGCCGTGCTGGCCATCGTGGACGCGGTGCTGCTGGTGGTGGGCGCCCTCAGTGCCAGCATCACCGGCTACGGGAGCACCAAGGAGCTGGTGATCGGCGTCATCGTCCTGTCGGTCTCGGTGGTCCTGTTCACCTACCGCCGTGTCGTCCAGGACGGCCAGAAGTTCGTCTGGCGCGAGCCGGCGGCGGCCGTGGAGCGGGGACTCACCGAGGAGCACCCCGTGGCCAAGTCGGCGTAAGCACGGACCTCGGCGGCGGAGTCCGTGCGGGGCCGGGAAGCAAAGGGGCGCGGCCGTCCGCTCAGCCCTCCGCTGCGCCCTCCGGCCGCGGCGCCGCCGCGGCGGGCGGGCGGCCGTTGAACCAGAGCTTGTGCACGGCGACCTCAAGGACAGCCTCGGTCTCCAGGACACCCTCCAGGGGGCGGACCTCGCGCTGGAGGAAGGTCCACAGCTCGTTGTCGTCGGCGACCAGTACCTGGGCGAAGACATCGACGCGGCCGAGCATGGTCGAGACGTAGCTGATCTCGGAGCGGGCGCACAGTGCGGCGACCACGGCCTCGTGGTGTTCCGGGGCGACACGCAGGAACAGCAGGGCCAGGCGGCCGGCGCGGAACCGTCCGGGGTCGGCGAAGGCGGCGATCTTGAGTACGCCGGCCTCCTCCAGGCGCCGGAAGCGGGCGCGCACGGTGCCCTCGGACACGCCGAGCGAGCGGGCGATCTCGCGGAAGGCGCGGCGGCCGTCCTGTTCGAGGGCGGTGATGATCGCGTGGTCCAGGTCGTCCAGTTCGGTCATGTGCCGATCCTAGGGAGTCCGGCGAGGGGCCGTGACCACGCATCGCGTAGCCGCAGCTAGTTCACCGCGCCGATATGCGCAGCAGCCGTTACCAACATCCGCATTTCACGCACGTCAACCTCTTGCGTTTACGCAATGCGCGCCATATAGTGACGTTCACTTGGCGATGCGCAGAAAAAGATCGCATGTAATGCGCATCGCGCATCTCTTTCCAACAGAGAAGGAGGGTCGTCCCGATGCCTCATCAAGGCTCCCGCGCCCGCCGGCCGACCACCCGGCCCGAGGGCCGGTACAAAGTGGTCCGGGGTATGCCGAGGACCATCGACACCGGCGGCGGCACCGCAGCCCCCGGGCAGCCGTACGCCTCCTGGCCGGCGGAGTGCACCCCGGCCCGCCCCGAGCGCCGGCACATGGTCTCCACCGTGTGCCCGCTGCTGCCGAGTCCGCGATGAGCGCCGCCCACACCCGGTTCACCTCCACCGTGACGCACCCGCGCGAGCGCGGCCGTGAGTTCGGCGAGACCTGGCGCGAACGGGTGCGCGCGACCGCCGAGAACTACCGCGACCTGTTCGCCCGCGCCGAAGTCCCCGACCCGGACGGGCACGGCGCCCTGGCGCTGACCCGGATCGGCACCTGGGCGCCGGCCCTGGCGGACGAGATCCACGGCATCGCCGAGGGGGCCGCGCTGCCGGTCGACCGGGTCGCCGCGCTGAACGCCCGGACCGAGATACTCGCGCACCGCGACGGCAGCGGGCCTGGCGAGTGCACCACGCTCGTGGCGCTGGGCGGACCGGACGAGGAAGCGATCGCCGCGCAGAACTGGGACTGGTACGCCGGGCTGGCCGACAACTGGCTGGAGTGGGAGATCCCGCACCGTGACGGCCGCCGCACCCGGACGCTCACCGAGTTCGGCGTCGTCGGCAAGATCGGCGTCAACGACCGCGGGGTGGGCTGCCTGTTCAACATCCTCCACCACCGGCGCGACGGCGCCGGGATGGGTGTGCCGGTGCATGTGGTCAGCCGCCGTCTGCTGGACGAGACCGACACGGTCACCGAGGCGCTGAAGATCATCGGCTCCGCCGGGGTGTCCGCGTCCACCACGATCACTGTGGTCGGAGCGCTCAGCGCCGGCAAAACCGCGATCTCGTCCGAGCTGTGGCCCGGCGGCACCGGCCATGTGCTGCCCGACCCGGACGGACTGCTGCTGCACACCAACCACTTCCTGACCCGCCCCGCCGCCGACGGCGATACCGAACCGGCCACCGACCCCGACACCCTGGTGCGCTACGAGGTGCTGCGCCGCCGGCTGCACGGCCGCGGCGGCGACCTGACAGAGGCGGAGGCTCTGGCCGCGCTGGCCGACCACACCGGCGGGGTGTGCGTGCACTCCGGCGGTCCCTTCGAATTCCAGACCCTGGCCTGCGTCCGTATCGACCTCGCCGCGCGCGCCCTGCGCGCCGTACCCGGCCCGCCCTGCGGGCACCCCACACCCGGAAATCCCACCGGCGACACACCTTGAAAGCCGGACGGCAACACCTTTAAGGAGTGCTCCTCGTGCTGCGACTGAAGCGCCTCGACAACATGGACATCCTCACCCACGACGTGCAGCGGCTCGTCGACTTCTACCACGGCGTCCTGGGCCTGCCCTTCATGCTCCCGTACGTGGCCGAGGAGGAGTGGGCGGCGATCGACTTCGGCAACGTCACCCTGTACCTCTTCAAGTCCGAGGTCGGCGAGCACACCCCGCGCCGTACCGAGGTCAACCCCGAGAACCCGCCCGGACTCGACTCCTTCGCCTTCGAGGTGGACGACCTGGACGAGGCCGTCACCGAACTGGACGGCAAGGTCGCCTGGGTCACCGACGAGCAGATCGAGTGGAAGCACCCCAGCGGCGTCTGGTACCGCTACCGCCCGTTCTACGACCCGGACGGCAACATGCTCTACGTCACCGAGCCCCACAAGGGAGCCGCAGCGTGACCGGCACGTCCTCACCCGGCACGCCCGGTGCCGCCGCTCCCGCCGGCGCCCGCGACCTGACCGACCGGACGGCGCTGATCACCGGCGCCGCCCGGGGCATGGGCCGCGCCCATGCGCTCGCCCTGGCGGCCCGCGGCGCCCGACTGGCCCTGGTCGACCTGGACGGGGCCGAGCTGGCGGTCACCGCCGCCGAGGTCGCGCAGGCCGGCGGCCGGGCCCACGTGTTCACCGCCGACATCACCGACCGCGCCGCCGCCGAGGCCCTGATCGAGTCGGCCGCCGCCGAGCTGGGCGGACTCGACATCCTGGTCCACAACGCCGGTCTGATGTTCGCCATGACCGGCCTGGCCGACACCGACGACGAGGACTTCGAACGGCTGCTGGCCGTCAACGTCCGGGCACCGCTGTACCTGACCCGCGCCGCGCTGCCGTATCTGCGGCGCAGCGGGGCCGCGCGCGTGGTGTTCGTCTCCTCGCAGTGGGGCCAGGTGCCCGACGGCCACAGCTACGGCTACATGGTGTCCAAGGCCGCCCAGCTCGGTCTGATGAAGACGCTGGCCAAGGAGTTCGTGGCGGAGCGGATCATGGTCAACGCGGTCGCGCCCGGCGCGGTGGCCACCCGCATGGTCCCGCCGGAGAACCATGACGCCGAGGTCGCGGCCGTGCCGATCGGCCGGCTGGGCCGGCCGTGGGAGATCGCCGAGACGGTGGCCTTCCTGGCCGCCGACACCGGCGCCTTCATCACCGGCCAGACCATCCCCGTGAACGGTGGCGCTCTGCTCGTCGGCATCTGAGCGGGCGTCCCAGCCACCCGCGCCCAGCATCACTGCTCACGAATCGAGGATTCCATGTCCAATCCCACCACAGCCCACCCGACCAAACGCGACCAGGCAGAGCGCGCGATGCGCCACTCCTGGTTCCCGGTGGCCCGGTCCGCCGACCTCGAAACCCCACAGCCGGCCGTACTGCTCGGCGAGCGGCTGGTGGTCTTCCGCGACGGTTCGGGTACCGCCCGGGTGACCGCCCGCCGCTGTCCGCACCGTGGTGCGGACCTGTCCCAGGGCGTCGTGAACAACGGGTCGATCGGCTGCCCCTACCACGGATGGGAGTTCGACGGCGCCGACGGCACCTGCACCCGGGTGCCGTCCCTGGCCGACCAGAACCGTATCCCGCCGAAGGCCGCGATCCGCGCCTACCCGGCGGTGGAGCGCTTCGGGCACGTCTGGACGGTGCTGGAGGAGCCGGTCGTCGAGCTGTACGACCCCGCCGAGTGGCGGGACCGCGATCTGGTGTGGCTGGCCGCCGACCCGCTCGACTCGCCCACCGGGGTCGCCGCGGCGATCGAGAACTTCCGCGATGTGGCGCACTTCCCCTTCGTCCACAAGGTCTCCATGGGCCCGACCCCTGAGGTGGTCGAGCCGCTGGAGGTCCGCCGCGACGGAGTGGACGTCTTCATGGAGCGGAGGCTCGACGCGAGTTCCGGTGACTGGGCGGCCCAGGGCGACTGCCTGATGTCGTACCACTGCAGCGCGCCCGGCTTCGCGAGCATCAGCTACCACTACGAGCAGGCCGGGCTGCGGGTGGTCGCCGGATTCCCCTCCCCCGTCTCCTACGAGCAGGTCAGGATCTTCTGGGGGGTGGCCAACGAGCGCGACTTCAAGGGCGACTCCCTGGAGGAGTGCCTGCGCGTGGAGGAGATGGTCTACCTGGAGGACATGCCGGTGGTCGAGAACCTCCAGCCCCGCGAGGTCCCCTGGGACGCCGAAGTGCCCGAGTTCTCCGTTCCCGCCGACCTGTTCACGCTCAACTACCGGCGTGCCTTCGGCGAGCTGATGAACCGTACCGAACGCGTGCTCGCCGGAGAGCACACCCCCGCACGGAACTGAACCGCCATGAGCCGCACTGACCCCGCCCCGCCCGGCACCCGCCCGCTGCGGGTGACCCGGGCCGAGTCCACCGCCGACGGCGTGCTCGCCCTGACCCTGGCCGACCCCGCCGGTGCCTGCCTGCCGCCCTGGACCCCGGGGGCCCACGTGGACGTCCACGTGGACCCCGGCCTGGTCCGGCAGTACTCCCTGTGCTCCGACCCCGACGACCTCACGCACTACCGGATCGCCGTGCTGCGCGTACCCGACGGGCGCGGAGGGTCGGCCGCCGTCCACGACACGG
This sequence comes from Streptomyces sp. NPDC004721, assembly GCF_053601495.1. NCBI lineage: Bacteria > Bacillati > Actinomycetota > Actinomycetes > Kitasatosporales > Streptomycetaceae > Streptomyces > Streptomyces sp. NPDC004721. Next base: position 54,908 of record NZ_JBSGBZ010000021.1, on the reverse strand, counting down.
CCCGCACCGGCCTGACGCTGCCGGTCTCCGCCCCGCGCAACCACTTCCCGCTGATCGACGCGGAGGAGTACCTACTGGTGGCCGGGGGCATCGGGATCACCCCGCTGCTGCCGATCGCCCGCCGCCTGACCACACTCGGCAGGCCCTGGCGGATGCTGTACGGCGGACGCTCCCGCGCCACCATGGCCTTCCTCGACGAACTCCCCCCGGCGCAGGTCACCGTCGTCCCCGAGGACGAGGCCGGCCGCCCCGACCTGGCCGCGTTCCTGGGCGGACAGCCCGGCGCCACGGTGTACGCCTGCGGCCCCGGCGGGCTACTCGACGCCGTGCGCGCACTGCACGCCGGCCCGGTCCACACCGAGCGGTTCACCCCACCCGACCCGGCCCCGGTCCCGGCCGACGGCGACCACGCCTTCGAGGTCGAACTGGCCCGCAGCGGGCTGAGCGTGACCGTACCCGTCGGCACCACGGTGCTGGACGCGGTCCGGGACGCCGGCGCGGACGCCCCCTCCTCCTGCGAGGCCGGGATCTGCGGCACCTGCGAGACCACCGTCCTCGACGGCACCCCCGACCACCGCGACGACCTCCTCACCCCCGAGGAGCAGGCCACCGGCCGCACCATGCTCATCTGCGTCTCCCGCTGCCGGGGCGAACGCCTGATCCTCGACCTGTGAACGCCAGCCCCTCCCCCTTCGGCGGCGACTCCAGCCGACGCGGTGGCGGGAGCAGTGGCCGGAACTGACCGTGCTGGACCGGCCAGCCGCGCGCGGCACGGCCTGGAGGAGCGGGATCAACTGCGTGACGTCGTTACGGTTGCCGCCGGTCAGGGTGGCGGCCAGCGGGATGCCGGTGGCATCGGCGATGGCCCTCGAAGCCGGAGCCGACCCCCTCGTCGTCACCCAGCCGATCAACGACAAGACAAAGAGGCGGCGCGGAAGAAACTCGACACGCGACAGATCCGCGAGATCACCGAGAGTCTTGGAGACCTCGCACAACGCATCCACACCGCCGATGCCGACAGGAAAGGGCCCCTCTACGGAGCCCTGGGCATCACCATCATCTACGAACACGCAACGAGGGCCTCGACCGTAAGGTCAGGCCCTTGCCACTGTTTGTGCCCGAGGGGGGAGTTGACCTCTACCGATACGGTCGTGGCCGCGCAAGGGCCACTCCGACTGCAAGATCTGCCAAAAGGCCCCGCTCCCGTCTCATGACCTGGTCTCCTGGGTAACGTCGGCGCGTCGGGGTCAGCGCCGAGAGGCTGCGGCCTGGAGGGCGCCGATGACCTCATCGGCAGGAAGAGCACCGGAATCCGGTGCCCTTCCGTGGACCGCGGGTGACGGTTGCCTGGTGGGTGTTCGGCTGCCGCGCCGGGCCAACCTCGGCGACGGTGGCTCCGGGCGGTCCCCGAGAGCGCGCTGCTCAGCCCTGGGACGCTCACCGAAATGCTCGCGGATCCGGGACCGCGGGCCGGGAACTCACCGGTTGGCGAGGAATTCCTTGACGGCCGCCTCGACCTCGGCACCGGTGGCGTGACGGTTGACGATCCGTATCACCTCACCCTGCAGGTCGTCCTTGCCGGTCCGCTCATAGGTGTCCGCGATCAGCACGTCCAGCCACGGGCGGGCGATGCGGTCCGGCTTGCCGGCCTGCAGGCCGTCGAAGAACGCCTTGATGGCGTCGGCGAGACGGCGCTGCGCCGCGGCCGCGTCGGCGGGTAGATCGCCGCGGCGGTCGGCGGGCAGCTTGCCGATGATCGTCCGTGCCTCGGCGAGGTCGGCGACGGCGCCGTCGATGGAGGCCTGGGTGCTGAGGTCGGCGGAGACGATCCCCGCCAGCAACTCCTGCGCCTGCACGATGTGCCGCACGACGGCGAGCCGCGCGGTCAGTGGGTCGGCGTCCGCACGGTCACGGAGCTTGGCGACCGCTTCTTCCGCGGTCTTGACGGTCTCGGCCGACGGAGCGGCCTCGGCGGCGGCGACCGCGTCTTGGGCGGCCTTCAGCGCCTGAGCCTGGCTACCGGCCAGGTCGATCCTCATCGACCCGATGATGAAGGGCAGGTTGTTCGCACCGACGATGCGCATGTCGGCGTTGCCGTTCTGACGGTTGCGGAACATGGCCTGGGGCAGGTCGAGTTTCACCGTCTGCCACGTGTTCACCATCTCCGGCGTGATCTGCACCCGTGGCGTGCTCTGGTACGCCGATCCGGTGGCCGCGGAGTCGTACTGCAGAACGAAGGAACCGGCCACCGGGGAGCGGTACTCGATGGTCGCCTTCGCGTCGTACGGGCCTCCATGGATGAAGGCGTCGTTCACGCCCAGGTAGAGGTTGTTGCCGCTGTTGAAGGTGTTCCGGTCCACCTGCAGAGCGCGCCGTCCGCCGACGGTGATCTCGTGTGCCGGTCCGCTCTCATAGGGGATCCAGTCGAGCCCGTCGGGTTCGCCGGAGAAGTCCATCGACACGTGGTCGACGGCCGGGGCGGGAGGGACCACGTCGACCCTCGCGGCGGAGACCGCTAGCGGAAGGTTTCCGGGCGCCGACAGGCGCAGGTCGGCGCCGCCGTTCTGCCTATTGGCGAACCGGGCGTCGGGGAGTTCGATGGTCGCGGTCAGCCACTGGTCGACCTGGTCGGCGCCGATGGTCACCGGCGTCGACTTCTGGTACGCCGAACCTGCGTCGGCGGAGTCGTACTGCAGGAGGAACGATCCGGCGGCCGGGGAGCGGTAGCTGATCGTGACCTTGGCCTTGTACGGTCCGCCCAAGATCGCGGCGTCGTCGACCGACAGGTAGAGCTGGTTGGCGCCGCCGAAGGGGTTCTTCTGCAGCACCAGCGCCTTCCGGCCGCCGACCTCGGTCTCGAGGAAGGGACCATCCTCATAGTCGTGGTAAGTCAGCCCGTCGCTCTTGCCGCTGTCGACGTCGAACAGGACGGTGGGCTTGTTGGGGGCCGGGACCTGTCCGGAGCCCGGGTGAGGGTCGACCCAGTCGGAGCGCTCGGCCACGTACGCCTTGCCCTGGGCATCCTTCTTCAGCACGAAGAAGTAGTCGACTGTGCCCCCGAGCGAGATGTACTCGGCCTTCAGGGACTCCTTGGTGACGGTGAGCCGCATCGCACCGAAGTGCTCGGCGTCACGGAACTGGCTGCCGGGCGCGGTGCTGAACAGCGGGGTGAGCCCAGCTCCGCCGTTGCCGCTGATGGCGATGTTGTAACCGTCTGCGGTGACGATGTGCTCGGCGTGGTGGTCATGGCCGGCGAGAATGAGGTCGACCCCAGGCATCATCTCCCAGGACCGGTCCATGTTGTTGCCGGCCTTGCCGGACGAGTAGATCGGCTGGTGGCCACCGGTGACGACCCATTCGGCGCTGCTGCCGATGACGGTGTTCTTGTACGGGTCGTAGATCGGCGGCGTCGAGGTGCCCGACGACTGGTTGCAGTTGGCGTCGGGATTGACGAAGTCGAGGAGCCCGTTGCCGAAGCCGGCCACGTACGCCACCGGCACCTTGAAGTAGTCCACGCTGGGCTGCACGCTTTCCGGGCTGCAGCCGTTGCCGTAGTCGTGGTTTCCCATGATCGGGAAGAACTTGCCGGCGTCGATGTCGGACTTGTACGGCGCCTGGGCCTTCACGACCTCCTGGGGAAGGCCCTGCTGGTAGGTGTTGTCGCCGGTGGTGAGGATGTACTGCGGATTCCACGAGTGCACCATGCCGGCGACCTGGTTCTCCTCGGCGCAGGTGCGGTCCACGCCGCAGCCGCCGTAGTCGCCGATCACGGCGAGCACCATCTCGTCCTGCACCGGCTTGGTGGGATCCACTGCCGGCGTGATCCGCTCCAAGCCTGGCCCAGCAGCGTGCGCTGCTGGGGTTACCACCGAGACGAGCACAGCGGCAGCCGCTGCTGCCGCTGTGGCGATTCCTCTGCTGGCTCTTGTCACTTTTCTGTCCTGTTCCTAGCTGCCCTGCGGGGCGTCGGCCCCGCGGCACGCTATGCCGCGCCCGTGTCCGCGCAACGAACGAGATGCGAACAGGCAAGGCGGCCCGCGATCTTCTTGAGGGCTCGACACAGGCCACAGGTGCCGGTCGCCATGCTGTATGACCGAACAGATCGACCACCTCAACGCCCACCCCGGCGAAGCCTTCACCACCACCAGGATCACCCGTATGATCAACCGCTCCACCGGTGTCATCGCCAACGCCCTCGCCACCCTCGCCAAGCAGGGCCTTCGTCCTCGCCATTTGGCCTGGCTGACGAACTACGCGGCGTGCTTCGGGGTTGCCGCGCAGTAGGTGCGTCACCACCGACTACGTAACAGAGCCCGGTCAACGGTGGATCTTCGAACAACACCTGATGACAGACGTGTCCATGTCGGCTGAGGCCGTGGAGGAAGTGAGCCGACGGGCCTGAAGCCTGACGCGCTGGACGACCAGTTGATCAGCCAACTGACGGACCGGGCCAAGGCCGACGGGATCAAGCTGACCGGAGAGGACGGATTGCTGCAGCAGTTGACGATGAATCCTCGAGGAGCAGCGCGACCCGGCCATGAAGAGGGAGCCCTGCACAACGATCTTCACTCGTTCGGGTCAACGTTCTGTATTTCTGTGCGGCGGTCCGCTCTGTCCGCGCATGTCCACGGTAAGGCAAGGAACGACGGCTGACGGGAGGCGCCGATCGTGACAGGGTCGCACCGACCGGCCAGACAGCCCCCCGCCCCTGCTACGGGCCAGGTCCTTGTGACGGAATGGGCCAGCAATTGGACTCCCTGCTCCTCCGCCGCCGGCATGCCGCCCGCCAGTGGTCTGCGATTTGCGTTCTACGGGCGGGTGTCGACCGAGGACCATCAGGACCCGAACACGTCACGGGCCTGGCAACTACTCGGCGCCCAGGCCCTCGTGTCCGGACACGGACGGATCGTCGCCGAGTTCTTCGACACCGGGCGCAGCCGCACCGTGCCCTGGGCACGCCGCCCGGAGGCCGCGGCCCTGCTCGCCGCGTTGGCCGACCCCGACCGGGAGTTCGACGCGGTCGTCATCGACTCCAGTGAACGCGCCTTCTACGGTCACCAGTTCGCGACCATGGCACCACTCTTCGACCACTATGGCATCGAGGTGTGGGTGCCGGAACTGGGCGGCGCGGCGGATCCACAGACCGCCGGGCTGGAGGAGCTGATGACCCTGCTCGGCATCCTGTCCAAGCGGGAGATCGCCCGGGCCCGGATCCGGGTGCGGGCCGCGATGACCGTGCAGACCCGCGACCAGGGCCGCTACCTCGGCGGCCGCCCGCCCTACGGCTACCGACTCGTCGACGCCGGACCGCACGCCAACCGGGCCCTCGCCCGCCGCGGCGTCCGCATACAGCGCCTCGACGTCGATTCCGAGTGCGGGCCGATCGTGTCCTGGATCTTCGCCCAGCGCCTGGCCGGGCACAGCATCGCCCGCATCACCCGCGCCCTCAACGACGCCGGCATCCCCTGCCCGTCCGCCACCGACCGGGCCCGAAACCCGCACCACAACGGTCAGCGCTGAGTGCTGAACACGGTGCGGGCCATCCTCACCAACCCCCGCTACACCGGCCGACAGGTCTGGAACCGCCAGCGCACCGACCACGACCTGCTCGACCCCGCCAACACCACCCTCGGCCACCGCGACGTCATGCGCTGGAACACCCCTGCCGACTGGATCATCTCCACCGCATCTGCACACCCGGCCCTGGTCAGCGAGGCCGACTTCATCACCGTCCAAAACTTCCGCACCCGCCGGAACGCGTCACTGGGACGCACCTACCTGATGGCGGGGCTGCTGTGCTGCGGGGTCTGCCGGCGGCGCATGGAATCGCACTGGACCCACGACCATCCCGGCTACCGATGCCGCCACGGCCACACCAGCGCCCACCGACCCGACCCGGGCCGCGCCCTCAACGCCTACCTGCGCGAAGACCACGTTCTACCGCACCTGCCCGCCCTGCTGCTCCGCCTCACCGGGCACGTGGAGCCCCTCGGGCCGGCTTCCGTGAGCAGGGAGTGAGTGCCCACACCCGCCCAGGCGATCTCCTACCTCCGCAGCCAGGAGATCCTCCTGACCTACGACCCCGCGACCAGGACCCTGACCGCGGACACACCCCAGACAGAAAGGATCACCATCAGCTGACCAAAGCCCACCGAAACGTCGACGAAGGGAGAAGCCAGACAGAAAGCACTGAAACGATGAACACCCGCCCCGGCCGGGAGCCGGAAGCGGGTGCCGATGTCCCCTGCCCAAGAACAGGGCGCCGTGCGGCAACTCTGTGTCCGAGGGCGAGTTGACCCCTACCGATACGCTCGTGATCGCGCAAGGACGGCTCGGGTTGAGACCCACGGATTCGACAGGAAAGCCGCTTTTCGCTCCGTCACCATCGTCCACGTGGGCAGCGTGACTTCCCCTCCCATTACGGCTTCGGCGTGGACACCCGCACGGGCTGCTTCATCGAGGCCGCGGCGACCGGCAGGCTCACCGGCGGGGAGAACACCGTCCCGGACGACGACAGCGCCGACAGCATCCTCGTCCTCGACAACCCGGAGTCCAGGCAAACCTCATCGTCTACCCGAGCGGCATGGGAGACAGCTCCTATCCGGCGTGGACCGGCCGGGACGACGACGCCGAGGTCACGTGCCTCGTCGCCGACATGCTGATCCTGCGCCATCACGACCTGCTGCCGAACCGGTTTCAGCAGGTGGCCTGCGGGAGCCGGCAGCGGTACTGGCGGACACCACCACAGCCGGGGTTTCAGAGTCCCCGGAAAATGCTGGTGAGCCTTTGCGTGCCCCCCCAGTTATGCTGCCTCGTCCTGAACAGGCCAGGGAGGGTCCCCCACCATGAGCAGCACCTCGTCGTCCTGGTTGAGCACGTTGTGGTAGCAGCGGAGTCATGGCCGCCCGGTGTCACCCCGAGGGTCGTTAGTGTTGCCCCATGAGCGCGTTGGACACGGCCCAGCTTGAGGCCATGATCGAAGAGGCGACTGTCGACGCCTACAACGAGGACGAGCAGCTGACCGGACTGTTCACCATGCTTGAGGAGCACCTCGACCTGCCCTTCACCACCGCGGTTCTCGGCGTCGAGGTGACCGTGCGCGGCATCGACCTCACGCCGGACGGCAGGATCGTCGCCCTGTGCTCTCGCGGAGGCATGCGGCAGTCGATCGGAATCCTGGATCTGCCTTTGCCCAGCCCGGCGCCCGAGGGCGCGGAGTGGATCGAGGCATACCGCCACTGGGCCGGTTGAGGCCGGGCACCTCACACCCACGCGGAACCGGTCTGTGTGAAAGGGCTGAACATGGCTGACGCCGTACAGGGCACGCATCGGGAAGTCGGCGAACCGTCGCTGACCGACCTCATCGAGCGCAGTGCCGAGTTGAAAGGGCAGCTGGTCGCCTTCGGGCAGAGCGCCCGCTTCGACCGGTGGTTGACGCCCCTCCTGCTGGAGGCCGCAGGGCCTGAGCGCCAGCTGGACGAGGGCGAGGCGATCCGGATCACCGACCACTTCATCCTGCGGTACCGCCTGCCGGACGGTTCGACCGTGGTGGACCGGTTCGTCGCCGGGCGCAAGGACCTGACCGCGGCCGACCGGGAGATGCTGCTCGGCTGGCGCGACCCGGTCGAGGGCATCTTCGAGATCCAGCGCAAGGAAAGGGATGCCATCGTCCTGCTGAACCTGGTCGACGACCTGGAGTACCGCACGTACTCGAATGTCGGGCAGGCGGCGTTCCGCGGAGTGTCCAAGGGGAGCTTCCTCCACACCTGCCTGGTACCGGTCCACTCGGCCGGCGAGGCGTGGCTGGTGTCCGGGGCGATGTCGAGCTACCCCAGGTCCAGCGCAACCGAGATCGCCCAGGTCGCCCTGCAACTGGCCACCAGCCAGCCCGAACTGGTCTTCCGCAACCCCCAGAAGGTCGAGCAGGGATGGCAGGCGATGCGGGAGGACCGGGCCGCGTTCGTCAAGTTCTGCGGCGGCGACGAACTGGTCCTTCCGCCTGCCGAAGCCGAGGACCTCCTCAACGCCTACTACCGCCACCGCCAGGAGTCCGCCGTCGCCGGACATCCCGACCGTGCCCGGGGCAGACGGCTCCCCGGCCTGGACCTGCCCTTTTTCGAGTTGCCGCCGGAACTGGCAGGCTCGGACACCATCGGTGTCATCTACGATCAGGTCGACGGGCTCAACTTCTACGCGGACTACGGGATGCTGCGAGACCTCTTCGCAGACCCGGCGCTCGCGGGCCGCAGGCAGTACCAGGACCTGCTGCGCACCTACCTGCGCGAGGAGTCGATCGGGCCACTGCCGATCCGCCGACTGGCTGCCGCGCACCCGGAGACAGTCGCCGCTGTGTTCCGAAAGCTGCTGCGGAAGCCTGGATTCACCTGGAGCGAGCACGGGGAGGCGCTGCTGCGCCGACGCAAGCCCTGGTACTACGCGAACGAGCCCCGCCCTGGTGTCTCCGTCATCGGCGACCGCCTCAGCGCGCTAGCCGCCGGCCGTCGACAGTCACCGTTCACACGGCCGTGATGCTGCGCAACACTGGCCATGGCGCACGGGATGGAACTGCCCCCCTCGCGGCGCGGCACGCACCATCGTGCGCCGCGAGGTCGTGATGAGTTGGGACGACCCGGCGAAGGTCGTCATCGAGCCGGGTACGTTCTCCCTCGTCTCCTACAAGGTGGACACCACCAACGGTGGCTGCGATACCTTCACCGGCTACCTCACCCCCGAGTTCAGCGCAGAGCGCGCCGCCTCGCGCCCGGGAGACGGCCCCGAGGTCGACCCGCACGAACGGAGCACGTCGCTGGAAACGCGCATGCGGGAGGCTGGCGATGCGGGGTGCGGGACTGCCACACGGCCGGGAGTTGGCCTCGAGCTTGGCCATCAGCTCGGCCACGCGTCGCCGGTACCGTGAGCGGCATGTGCAGGGAATCAGAACTCTATGGTCGGGAGCCTCAAGCGTCGCGGGTCGGTGAGTGTCTAACTGCGTGACAACACCCTGGCACCGCAGGCTGATCGCCAAGAAGTGGGACCACGCCGACCGACGCCGCACCGGCCATCCTCCCACGGCCGCCGCGCTCAAGAAGCTGGTTCTGCATCTGGCAAAGGAGAACCCGCGGTGGGGCCACCGGCGGATCCAGGGTGAGCTGGCCCGGCTGGGGCACCCGATCGCACCGTCCACGGTCTGGGAAATCCTGCACGCGGCGGCATCGGCCCGGCCCGCGCCGCACCGGCCCGAGCTGGCGTGAATTCCTCACCACCCAGGCCGAGTGGATCATCGCGGCGGACTTCTTCCACGTCGACACGATCACCGGCAGGCGGCTGTACGCGCTGGCGTCCTCGAACACGGCACCCGCCAGCTCCACATCACCGGCATCACCGCCCACCCCACCGCGCAGTGGGCGACCCGGCAGGCCCGCAATCTGACCGCCGACCTCGGCGCACGCGTCGATTCGCTCCGCTTCGTTCTCCGCGACCGCGACAGCAAGTACACCGACTCCTTCGACGCCGTCTTCGAGGCCGAAGACATGGACGTGCTGCTCAGCGCGCCACAGGCGCCGCGCATGAACTCCCACTGCGAGCGAGTGATCGGCAGATCCGGCGCGAGGTCCTCGACCACATCGTGATCGTGAACAAAGCCCACGCCCACCAGGTCCTCGCCGAGTACCAGGAGCACTACAACACGCATCGGCCACACCGATCACGAGACCAACGACCACCCAAAGCCCGGCAACAGCCACCGGTATTGCGCGATCGCGCGCCCCGCAGTCTCGCGCGCACCCGCGTCCTCGGCGGGGTCATCAACAAGTACCGATACACGGCTTGAGCTGCAGCGATGACTTTACGAGCCCCACAGGATCAACGATGCGCAGCGGGACAAGGACTCGGCACAGAAGAAGCTCGACGCCCTGCCCGCCGTGCCCCGGAAGAAGGAATCACCCCTCACCGCCGACCAGATCAAGGCGATCACCGAGAGGCTCGGTAACATCGCACAGCGTATCCAAGCCGCCGACGTCGACAAGGAAGGGCCGCTCTACGAGGCCCTGGGGATCACCATCGCTTACGACAACGCAACGAGGACCGCGACCGTTAGGTCGAGGCCCTCGATTCCGTATCGCTATAGCGAGTAGTAGTAGTGTCCGAGGGGGGACTTGAACCCCCACGCCCGATAAAGGGCACTAGCACCTCAAGCTAGCGCGTCTGCCATTCCGCCACCCGGACCAGGTGTCTGCCGCCTGACCGGGGGTGTTCCCCGCAGCGACATGGACAACAATACCAAGGTTTCGGGGTGCGTTTCACCTGCGTATCCGCCCTGGGAGGGCCTCCGGGGCGGTGGACACGGATCGTGATCGGGTCGCGACGGGCTCATCCCTCTCGGGCGAGTTCCGCGGCGCGGCTCGCGGCCGTCTCCATGGTGGCGGCCTGTTCGAGCAGGGGGTGGGCGCGCTCGTCGAGGATCGCGCGGCCGCGGGCCGCGTTGGCGCCGTCGAGGCGTACGACCAGCGGTCGGGTGAGCCGGACGGTGTCCAGGGCCTGGACGATGCCCTCGGCGACGGTGTCGCAGGCGGTGATCCCGCCGAAGACATTGACGAGGACCGACCGCACGGACGGGTCGGAGAGGATGACGGACAGCCCGTCGGCCATGAGCCGCGCGGAGGCTCCGCCGCCGATGTCCAGGAAGTTGGCGGGGCGGGCGCCGCGGCCGGCGACCATGTCCAGTGTGGACATGACCAGGCCGGCGCCGTTGCCGATGACGCCGACCTCGCCGTCCAGCCTCACGTAGGTGAGGCCGCGGGCCGCGGCCGCCGCCTCCAGCGGGTCGTCGTGCTCGGTGTGCTCCACCCCCCAGCGGGCCTGGCGGAACCGGGCGTTGCCGTCGAGGGTGATCCTGCCGTCGAGTGCGACGATCCGGCCCTGCCCCGTCCGCACCAGCGGGTCGACCTCCACCAGCAGGGCGTCCTCGCGGACCAGGACCCGCCAGAGCCGGACCAGGGTGTCCACGGACTGCGGGGGCAGGCCCGCCGCCGCGGCGATCCCGGCCGCCTTCGACGAGGTGACACCCTCGGCCGGGTCGACGGGGACGCGCGCTACCCGCTCGGGACGGCTCACGGCCGCCGCCTCGGCCTCCGTGCCGCCCCGAGCCGAGGCGAGCGCGAGGAAGCCGCCCGTCGCGCGGTCGAGGACGTAGGAGACGGAGAACTCCTCGGCGGCGTCGACCGGTTCGGCCACCATCACCTTGCGGACCCGGCGGCCCTTGATGTCCATGCCGAGGATCTGCCGAGCCGTCAGTTCGGTTGCCGCGGGGTCTGCCGCGAGTTTCACTCCGCCCGCCCTGCCCCGCCCGCCCGTCTTCACCTGGGCCTTGACGACGACCCGGCCGCCGAGCCTGCGGGCGATCTCGCGGGCCTTCTTGGAGGAGTCGGTGACCTCGGCCCTCGGCACCAAGATGCCGTACTCCTCGAAGAGTTGCCTTGCCTGGTGTTCGTAGAGGTCCATTCCGGCTCCCGTGCGGGACGGCTCCTGGCTGAAAAGTACTGCGCAACCCCTGGACACCTTTGACGGGATGCGGGATAACAAACTTCATACAGTATTCGTCGACTGTATGCAATGCACCGGTCGGCAAGCAGATCGAGTCCGGGAGCAGCCGGCGGTGAGCGCTGGCCGTCCCCGGACCGTACGCGCGACCGCACAGGCTGCACCGGACCCGCCCCGCGCCGCAACGGCGCTGTTCCGCAAGACTCCGGGCCGATCGAACGCCCGGCGCATCGTCCCCGATCCCCACCGACACGGCGAGGAGATGGCCAGACATGACCGCGGATCCCCTATCGACCAGAAGTACGCCGCGCGACGCCCGCTCGGCGCACGGCTCGTATCGCGAAGTGACCGACTCCCGGGGGCGGGTCTACCGCATCGGTGAGACCGACATCGACATCATGGGGCGTCGCCGCAGGTGGATGGTCATCCTCCCCTGGGTGGGCATGATGGGCATCAGCTCCGCCGAATACGCGTTCACATCGGCGGAGGAGACCCTCCACAAGGCTCACCTGTGGAGCAGTGGGCACATCTTCTGGCTGATGGGCGTCTGGGTGTTCTTCCAGGCGGCCGTGGCCTTCCCGGCCGGACAGCTGCGGGAGAGCGGCAGGCTGCCCGCCCGTTCGGCCATGCTGCTCGGCGCGGTCGGCACCCTGCTGGGCTATCTGTCGCTGGCCTACGCGCCGCACGTGATCGTGGCGTACTTCGGCTTCGGCATGTGCAGCGGCATCGGCGCCGGTCTCGTGTACGCGACCTGCGTGAACATGGTCGGCAAGTGGTATCCGGAGCGCAAGGGCGGCAAGACGGGCTTCGTCAACGGCGGATTCGCCTACGGCTCCGTGCCGTTCGTGTTCCTGTTCACCTCGTTCATGGACCTGGGCAACTACCGGACGGTGCTCGCCTGCGTCGGTGTCGGACTGTGTCTCGTGGTGGCGACGGCCGGCTGGTTCTTCCGGGACCCGCCGAAGAACTGGTGGCCCGCTCACGTCGACCCGCTGAAGCTGACCGACGACCCGAAGATCCGCCGGGCGCTGGCGAAGAACCCGCCGGCGGTCAAGCAGTACACCCCGGGCGAGGCCGCCCGTACGCCCGTCATGTGGATGATGTGGTTCTGCCTGCTGTGCACGGCCGGCATCAACATCTTCGGCATCGCCTTCCAGGTGCCGTTCGGCAAGGACATGGGGTTCGCGGGCGGGATCGTGGCGACCGCGATGTCCCTGAAGGCGATCGTCAACGGCACCGGCCGCGGTGTCATCGGCTGGATCTCCGACCAGTGCGGGCGGCGCAACACCCTGATCATCGTGTGTCTGGTGCTCGGCACGGCGCAGTTCGGTGTGCTGGTGTCCGGCCAGATGGGCAGCATGCCGTTCTTCCTGTTCTGCTCCATGGTGTCCGGGTTCGGCGGCGGAGCGATCTTCCCGCTGTTCGCGGCCATGACGGCCGACTACTTCGGGGAGAACCACAACGCCGCCAACTACGGCATCGTCTACAGCTCCAAGCTGATCTCCGGGCTCGTCGGTTCAGGTCTCGGCGCGGTCGTCGTCGCGGCCTGGGACTACCAGGGCGCGTTCGTCCTGGCCGGTTCGATCGGGCTGGCCTCCGCGGTGCTGGCGCTGTTCCTGAAGGCTCCGGGCAGGCCGCAGTCCCGGCGCGGTATCGCCGCCAACCCCCGGCCCCTGGGCGAGGACATGGCGTGACCGCGTGAACCGCGCGCGGAGGGCCTCCCCAGGGATTTCCGGGGAGGCCCTCCGCGGGTGTGCGTTACTTGCGGCGCAGCGCGGCCATGTTCTCGTAGCCGATCCGCGCGTGTTCCATCGACTGGGCCGGGTTGGAGGAGCTCGGGGCGTTGTCCTGCTCAACCATCGGGTTGTGGTAGTTCGGGTGGCCGACCCGGGAGAAGAAGGTGGTGTAGTCGATGACGCCGGTGCCGAACGGGACCATGTCGTAGCCCTGTCCGTTGGTGTTGTTGATGACGCCGTCCTTGGCGTGGAACAACGGGTAGCGCTTGTTGTTGGCGGCGACCAGGGCCGCCGGGTCGAAGATGTTCTGCCGGACGGCACCGTCGTGGTCGGTGTAGGTGCGGAACTTGTACTGGGCCACGTGCGCCCAGTAGATGTCCATCTCCAGCCAGATCAGCTTGGGGTCGGTGATGGACAGGAAGTACTCCAGCTTGCGGATGCCGGAGCTGCGGGTCGGCCGGCCCTGGGCGTCGAGCGGGCCGCCGTCGAGCAGGAAGCCGTAGGCCGCGTCGTGGTTGTGGGTGTAGAGCTTGATCCCGGCGCTGCGGGCGAGCTCGCCGAGGACGTGCCACTTCTCGGCGGCGACGTCCCAGTCGGCCTTGTAGTTGCTGCCGGTGGGGTCGTTGCCGGTCCCCATGTGCTGCATGCCGAGGATGTTGGCGATCTCCAGGTGCTTCTTGAAGGTGTCCAGGTCCCCGGTGGTCAGCGGCCAGGAGCCCGGGATGAAACCGTGGTTGCCCTGCGCCCGCAGCCCGAACTCGTCCAGCCAGCCGCGCAGCAGCTGGGCGCCCTCGACGCTCTCCAGGTTGGCGCCGCCGGGGGCGTTGCGATGCTGGCCGTAGCCCGCGAACTCGACCTGCCGGTAGCCGAAGCGGGCCAGTTGCTCGAACACGGCGCGGAAGCCGGACGGCAGGTTGGTGGAGAACGGGTCACGGCCGGTGGCGTCGCGCACCGTGTAGAGGATGATGCCGCGCTTGTCCTCGGGGACGAGCAGGTGGCCCTTGGCCTTGCCGTTCGACTCGTCGGGGGCCGCCTGCACGGGGGCCGCGCCGAAGACGGGAGCGGCGATCGCCCCGGCCGCCACGGCGGTGCAGGTGCTGAGGAAGCTGCGGCGGCCGATGCCCAGGCTGCGGCGCAGCAGTTCGTCGGTGCCCTGGTCGGTTGCTTGGATGTCGTTCACGGGTGCCTCTCTTCGGACTTGTGGTCTGCTTGGCCGAGACCGGCGAGGTGGAGCAGGAGGGACTTCACGTCGGTGGCCGCGATACGGTCGCCGACGGCGCGGGGGGTGGAGCACAGGAGGAGCGGACCGTCGTCGTCGCTCGCGGGCAGACGGCCGTGGCTGCCGCGGATGGGTGAGGCGTCGAGGGGTACGACCGCCATGCGGTAGCGCAGCCCGAGTTTCTTGCGGGCAACCGCGGTCGCCGCCTTGACCTTCACATAGGGGTCGTGCGGGTCCATGAAGAGCTCGACCGGGTCGTAACCGGGTTTGCGGTGGATCTCGACCAGCTGCGCGAAGTCGGGAGCGCGCTCGTCGTCGAGCCAGTAGTAGTACGTGAACCAGGCGTCCGGCTCGGCGACGGCGACGAGTTCGCCGGAGCGCGGGTGGTCGAGGTGGTGGGCCTTCTTGCCCTCGTCGTCGAGGAGTTTCTCGATGCCGGGCAGTCCGTCGAGGGCGGCCCTGGTCGCGTCCATGTCCTCGGGGCGGCGCACGTAGACGTGGGCGATCTGGTGGTCGGCGACGGCGAAGGCGCGCGAGGCCATCGGGTCGAGGTACTCCATACCGTCCTGGGTGTGCACTTCGAGCAGGCCGGCCCGGCGCAGCGCGCGGTTGATGTCGACGGGCCGGTCGGCGCGGGTGATGCCGTACTCGGACAGCACGACGACGGTACGGCCCTCGGCGCGGGCGTCGTCCAGGAGGGGGGCCATGGCGGCGTCGAGGTCGGCCGCCGCTTGCAGGGAGCGCGGGTCGTCGGGGCCGTAGCGTTGCAGGTCGTAGTCCAGGTGGGGCAGGTAGCAGAGCGTCAGGTCGGGTCGGCGGGTGCGCAGGATGTGGCGGGTGGCGTCGATGATCCACTGGCTGGAGACGAGGTCGGCGCCGGGGCCCCAGAAGTGGAACAGGGGGAAGGTGCCGAGTTTCTCGGTGAGTTCGTCGTGCAGGGCCGGGGGGCGGGTGTAGCAATCGGGTTCCTTGCGGCCGTCGGCGTAGTAGACGGGCCGTGGGGTGACGGTGATGTCGGTGTCGGCGCCCATGGCGTACCACCAGCAGATGTTGGCGACCGTGTAGCCGGGGTGGGCGCGGCGGGCGGCGTCCCACAGCTTGTCGCCGGCGACGAGGCCGTTGTGCTGCCGCCACAGCAGGACGTCGCCGAGTTCGCGGAAGTACCAGCCGTTGCCGACGATTCCGTGCTCGGCGGGCATGGTGCCGGTCAGGAAGGTGGACTGGGCGGCGCAGGTGACAGCGGGCAGGACGGTGCCGAGCGCGGCGCGGGAGCCCGACTGGCCGAGGGCCTTGAGGTGAGGCATGTGGTCGAGGATGCGTGGGGTGAGACCGACGACGTCCAGCACGAGCAGGGGTGTCGGTCCCTCGGGCCGGGTCATGGCAGTTCCTTCAGGCCGAGGTCGGTCAGCAGGTCGCGGGTCAGGGACAGTTCGGCGGCGATGCCGTCGGCGAGCCGGCCGCGGTCGCGGGGGCGCAGCTCGGACGGGAGCGCCTGCCAGGTGTAGGTCTCGACCTCCAGGTGGCGGGTGAGCGGCCGCGGGCCGCCGACGAGCCGGGTCAGGGCGGTCTTGAGGACCGGGAGGGTTGAGGTGAGGGGCTCGGCGGGGGCCGCGTGCAGGGGGACGTGGAAGTGGGCGCGCCAGGGCGCGGCGTCGGGCAGGACGTCTCCGCCGAGTGCTTCCCCGAGGTCGTCGGTGCCGCGCAGCCCGGCGGCGGTGACGGTACGGGTCTGGTGCAGGAAGCGGGGTTCGTCGAAGGTGGCGAGGGCCTCGCGGACGTCGGGCAGGTGGGGGTGCTCGGCGTGCAGGGCGGCTGACAGCTGGGACTTGACGATGGGGACGCCGGCCGCCGTGAGGGCGTCCAGGGCGGTGTGCGGGTCCTCGAAGGAGGTGGCGAGGTGGCACGTGTCGACGCAGATGCCGATGCGGTCGTGGGCGATCGCGGTCAGCGGGGCGATGGCGTCGTGCGTGGTCTCGATGACGCAGCCGGGTTCGGGTTCCAGGCCGACCCGGATGGATCGGCCCGTCAACTCCTGAAGGGCGTCGAGGCGTTCGGCGAGGACGCGCAGGGCGGTACGGGCCCGTTCGGCGCGGGTGTCGTCGTACGCGGTGCGCCAGGCCAGGGGCAGGGTGGAGACGCTGCCCTCGCCGACGTCGTCGGGGAGGAGGCCGGCGAGGATGCGGGCGAGCGCGGTGGTGTGGTCGAGGCGTTCGGCGTCGGCCCAGTCCGGCTTGTAGACGCGGTACTTGACCTCTTCGGCGCCGAAGCCCTGGTAGGGGAAGCCGTTGAGGGTGACCACCTCGAGGCCGTGCCGGTCCAGTTCGGCGCGCAGGGCGCGCAGCGCGGACGGGTCGGTGTCGAGGGTGCGGGCGGCGTCCCGGGCGAGCCACAGGCCGATACCGAGGCGGTCACGGCCCAGTCGGCGGCGGACCGGCTCGCAGTGGTCGCGCAGTTGGGCCACGACGCCGTCGAGGGTCTCGGCGGGGTGGACGTTGGTGCAGTAGGCGAGGTGGACGGTGGAGCCGTCGGGGTGCCGGAAGCGCATCGATCACTCCCCGCCGCGCAGGATGCTGTTGCCCTCGTGGGTGGCGTCGGTCGCGGCGACGTCGAGGCTCAGGCGGCCGCTGAGACCGTAGAACTCGACCGGGTTGCGCCACAGCACGCGGTCCACCTCGTCCTCGGTGAAGCCCTCGGCGAGCATGAGGTCCCCCACCTTGCGGGTCTTGAGGGGGTCGCTTCTGCCCCAGTCGGCGGCGGAGTTGACCAGGACCCGTTCGGGGCCGTGGGCGCGCAGGATCGCGACCATCCGCTCCTCGTCCATCTTGGTGTCGGGGTAGACGGAGAAGCCGAGCCAGCAGCCGCTGTCCTTGGCCTCCTTGACGGTGGTCTCGTTGAGGTGGTCGACCAGGACGCGGTCCATGGCCAGCGCCGACTCCCGTACGACGTCGAGGGTGCGGCGCAGCCCGGCGAGCTTGTCGCGGTGCGGGGTGTGGACGAGGGCGGGCAGCCCGTGGTCGGCGGCGAGCTGCAACTGGGTGGAGAGGGCGGTGTCCTCTTCGGGGGTCATCGAGTCGTAGCCGATCTCGCCCACGGCGACGACCTGGTCCTTGACGAGGTAGCGGGGCAGTTCGTCGAGGACGGGCAGGCAGCGCGGGTCGTTGGCCTCCTTGGGGTTCAGGGCGATGGTGCAGTGGTGGGCGATGCCGTACTGGGCGGCGCGGAACGGTTCCCAGCCGATCAGGGAGTCGAAGTAGTCGAGGAAGGAGGCGGCCGAGGTGCGGGGCTGGCCCAGCCAGAAGGCCGGTTCCACGAGGGCGCGGACACCGGCGGCGTACATGGCCTCGTAGTCGTCGGTGGTCCTGGACGTCATGTGGATGTGGGGATCGAAGATGCGCATCAGGACTCCTTGGCGTCGGGGTCGACCGGGCCGTGCGGCGCGGTGTCGGGCTCGGTCAGGGCCAGGACGCGGTGCAGGTCCTCGGGGACCTGGCGGCCCGCGGCGGTGCGTTCGGCGGCGTAGTCGCCGAGCATGCGGGCGAGTTCGGCGTCGCCGCGGGCGCGGCGGCCCAGGTCCGCGACGCTGTCCACGGGCACACCCGTGAACAGGCACTTCAGCACGGCGTGCCGCCATGCGTGGGGGGCCAGGTGCCCGGCGGCGTACGGGCCCACGGCGGCGGCGATCAGCCGGGTGTCGTTGGTGCGCAGCGCGTCCTCGACGAGCGGGAGGGCGTCGGGGCCGGCCACGAGGTGGGGCAGGGCGTGCAGGACGGCGCGGCGTTCGTCGGCGGTGCCCTGGCGGTAGACCCGGGTGAGGGCGTCGAGGCCCGCGCGGGCCGCGTGCAGGATGAGGACGCGGGCGGCGTCGGCGTGGGCGGGACCGCAGCGGCGGCCCGCCTCGGCCAGGCGCAGTTCCCACACGGAGATCGGCCCGTGGGTGCCGGGGTGGGCGGCGGCCTCGTCGAGCGCCTGGTCGAGCCAGGCCCGTGCGGCCGGTGTGAGGCCGCTGTCCGTACGGGCGCGCAGCTCGTCCGTCGGGCTCGGTGCGGGGGCGGTGCCGGCCGCGGGGGTGCCCGCGGTGCCGGTGCCGTGCGGGTGGGTCATCGGGTGCTCCCTTCTGGGGTGACCGGATGCTCGGAGGCTGGACGCGCGGGGGCGGGAAGCCCGGTGACCGCGGGGACCGGGGGCTCGACCGTGGACGCGGCGGCGGTGGCCGCTCGGCGGAGGAAGGGCAGGGAGAGCTCGGCGTGGTGCGGGCCGGCGTGGGAGTGCCGGGGCAGTTCCACGACGGTCAGGCCCTGGTAGCCGGTGGCGGCCAGGGCCGCGAGGACGGGCGGGAAGTCGATCTCGCCGTCCCCGAACGGGAGGTGTTCATGCACGCCGCGGCGCATGTCCTCGATCTGGACGTGCCGCAGCCAGGGCGCGGCGGCGCGGACGCACTCGGCCGGAGGGAGGGGTTCGAGGCACTGGCAGTGGCCGATGTCGAGGGTGAGTCCCAGGTTCTCCGGGTCGCCGAGGGTGCGGCGCAGGTGGTGGAAGTCGGCGAGGGTGGCGAGGAGGTGACCGGGTTCGGGCTCCACGGCGAGGGGGACGCCGGCGGCGGTGGCGGTCTCCAGGACCGGGCCCAGGGACTCGGCGAGCCGCTTCCACGCCGTGTCCCGGTCGGTGCCGGGCGGGGTGATGCCGCTGAAGCAGTGCACGGCGTGGGCGCCGAGGTCGGCGGCCACCTGTACGGCCCGCAGCAGCAGGTCGGCGCGCCGGGCGCGGTCCGCCGGGTCCGCGTCCAGGAGGGAGGGGCCGTGCTTGCGGCGCGGGTCGAGCACATAGCGGGCGCCCGTCTCCACCGTCACCCCCAGGCCGAGCGCGTCCAGCCGGTGCGCGACCCGGCGGGTGCGGGCGGCCAGATCGGGGGCGAGCGGGTCGAGGTGCATGTGGTCGAGGGTCAGTCCCACGCCGTCGTAGCCGAGGTCGGCGAGCAGGCCGAGGGCGTCGTCGAGGCGCAGGTCCGTGAGGCCGTTGGTGCCGTAGCCGAAGCGCGGGGCCACGGCGGGGTCGGGGCTCATGTCACGCTCACCTTCCTCGCGAACCTTCGGGCCAGGGGGGCCAGGGCGGCCGTGCACAGGGCGGTGACCGGTGCGCCCGCGCGGGCGGACAGCGCGGCCTGGAGCGGGATCATGGCGCGGATCCCGCCGCCGACGGCCCTCTGGGTGAGCGGGGGCGAGGAGTTGAGGACGGCGTGGGCGAGGGGGCGGGCGACGGTGGCGGCGTAGCCGAGCGCGAGGGCCGCACGGAGCGCACCGCCCGGTGCGGGGGTGAGGCCCGGCGGACCGAGGGGGGCTGCTCCGCCTCGGTCCGCCGGGAGTCTGAGGGCCACGGCGGGCGGGGTCAGTGCGTACGCGACGCCGGAGGTGACCGCGAGGGCCGCGAGCGGGACGGCGGTGGAGCCGCCCTGGGTCTCCCGGCGGGAGACGGCGGTGACGGCCAGGGTGTGGGCGCCGAGGGCGGCGGCGGACGGTACGGCGTCGCGGACCCGGCCGCCGCTCGCGGCGGCGCCGAGCACGAGGTCCAGACTCCGGGCCGCCGCCATCACCGGCGGCCCCGCCCAGTTCCGTTTGAGGCCGAGGTCGTACGCCCAGACCGAGGCGGCGAGCGGTACGGCGACGGTGAGCGCGGGCCGGCCGGCGCGGGCGGCGAGCGCGAGGCCCAGGGCGGTGAGCGCGCCGGCCGCGGCGAGCGCGGCGCCGGGGGCGATCCGCCCGGACGGGAGCGGCCGGTGCGGGCGCTCCACGGCGTCCTCGGCGCGGTCCGCCCAGTCGTTGAGCGCCATGCCCGCCTGGTAGAGGCACAGGGACGAGCCGATGGCGAGGAGGGTACGGGCCCCGGGGGCCCGCCCGGCCACCGCGGCCCCGGCGAGGGCGTCGCCGGGGACGGTGAACAGGGCGGGCAGCCGCAGCAGTTCGACCCAGTCGGCGGGGGTGCCGAGGGCGGGGCGGCGGGGTGGGAGCGGGGGCGGGGTGGGGGTGGGCGCGGGGGCCGGGCTCGTGGCGGTGGGTGCGGCGGGGGTGGCCGTGGGTGTGGGGTTCTCCCCCGCCGGGTCGGTCGGATCCGCGGAACCGGTGGGTCTCGCGTCCGACCGCGGCCCCTGCTCCGCCTGTGGCGGTGGTGACGGGCGACCGTGGTCCTCCTCCTGGCGCGGGCGGCCGCGGGACGCGGATCCGCGCGCCCCGACGACGGCGGCGACGGTCACCGCCAGGGCGATGGCCACCAGACCGTGGCGGGTCATCGCTGGTCCCCCAGCCGTCGGCCGAAGTCCAGGAGCGCCGCGTACTGCTCCCCCAGCGCGGCGGGGGCGCCCGGGTCGGGATCCTTGAAGTAGAAGCCGAGTTCGGGGCGCGGCCCGGTCAGTCCGCGTTCGTGGGCGCGGGCCAGCAACCGGGCCAGGTCGAGGACCAGGGGCGCGGCGAGCGCCGAGTCGCAGCCCTGCCAGGTGGTCTGGAGGGTCATCCGGGAGCCGAGGAACCCGCCGAAGGCGATGTGGTCCCAGGCGGTCTTCCAGTCGCCGAGCGCGGGCACGTCGTCGATGTGCACCTCTCCCTGGGGGACCGTGCCCAGGGTGTCCGCGAGGACCCGTTCCTTGCCGGAGTTCTTCGCCGCGGCCGCGGCCGGGTCGGCGAGGGCGGCGCCGTCGCCGCCGCCGAGGAGGTTCGTTCCGGACCAGGCGAGCACGTGCAGCGCCCGCTGCGCGAACATCGGGCCGAGCACGGACCGCAGCAGGGTCTGCCCGGTCTTGCCGTCGCGGCCCGCGTAGGGCAGGGCGGCGGCCTCTGCCTCGGCGGCGAGCGCGGGGTGGTGCAGCCCGGTCGACGGGGTGAAGTTGACGTACGGGCAGCCCGCCCGCAGGGCCGCTGCCGCGTACAGCGAACTGGCGGGCAGGGCGGTGCCCTCGGGGGCCGGTTCGGTGGAGGCGACGTTGACGACGACGGTGCGGGCGAGGTTGTGGCTGCGGGTGAAGTCACGGATGTCGCCGGCGAGGGCGTCGATGAGGGCGTCCTCGCTCCGGGTGTCTCCGGGCAGCGGACCGCCGGGCCTGATCTCCCCATCGGCGGCGGTCAGTTCACTGCGGACGGCGGCGGGCAGGCCGTGCGGCAGGACACCGCCGGCGGCGAGGCTCTCGGCGCGTTTGGGCAGCGGGCAGTCCACGGTGTCGTGCCCGCCGAAGACGAGGGAGGACAGAGCGGGCAGACCGCTCGCGGCGAAGGGCTCTGTCTCGGTGACGAGGCCGGCGGCGGGATGCAGTCCGGCGGCGACGGCGGCGCATCCGGTGACGGCGGTGGTGGCGACGGAACCTCTCGCGCCGATCAGCCAGACACCGGTGCGGGAGGGGGAAGCGGAAGGTTCGGCGGACATGGGCAGCCTCCTTGTCGTACGCGAACCGGAAGCCGGACGGGGTGGTGGGGCGTCGGGCGGCCTCCGGGGCGCCGCCGACACCAGGCACCGGCCTGAAACCGGAGCCGGGACCAGAGTTGGGACCGGCTCGGGATCCGGGACCGGTCCCAGACACGGAACCGGGACCGGGACCGGGACCGGAGCCGAGACCGGAACCGGGACCGGGACCGGAGCCGGAACCGGAACCGAGACCGGAACCGGGACCGGAGCCGGAACCGAGATCCGGACCAGAGCCGATGCCAGGACCGGAGCCGGATTCCCGGCCGGGCGAGGCCTCGGCCTGGGCCGGGACCTGGCCCGGGACCGGAGCCAAGGCCGGGACCCAGAACCGGGACCCGGGCCAGAACCCGGACCGAGATCCGGGACCGGGCTCGGTCCGGTGACCGATGTGCCTGCACCGGGTTTCCGGCCGGGCGAGGCCTCGACCTGAGCCGAAACCAAGCCCGGAACCCGATCCAGGACCAGAACCCGGATCCGGAACCGGGCCGGAATCCAGATCCAGAACCAGCGCCGGAATCCCGGCTGGGCAAGGTCTCAGCCTCAACCGAAACCAAGCCCGCGACCGGATCCAGGACCCCGGCCGGAATCGGGACCGGATCCGGGACCGGACCTGGAGCCCGGACCTGACTCGGGTCCGGAACCGGGATCCGAAACCGGAGCCGGAACCGTGATCCGGAACGGAGTTGGAACAGGGGCCCGGTACCGGCTCCGCCTTCCCGGCCAGGTCGGCTTTCGGCCTGGGTCGGGGGGCGGGGTGCCGGGGCCGGGTTCGGGGGTGGGCCGGCCCGTTCCGCCCCTGGTCGGGGGGCGCGGGCCGGGCCGGTTGGGTTGGGGACGGCGGGCGGGAGTCCGGCGTCTCCCGCCCGCCGCCGTTTCAGGCGCCCTCAGCGGGCGGCTCTTCCTTGGTTCAGGCGGTGCGCGGCTTGCAGTCGGCCTTCTCCTGGCCGGTGGCGTACTTCATTCCACCGAGCAGGTGACTGCGGAAGGCGTCCTCGGCGTAGGACTCCTTGGTGTGGCCGAGGCCGGTGTAGAAGGCACGTCCGCCCTGGTAGGCCTGGCACCAGGCGATCGGGTGGTCGCCCTTCATGTTGCCGCCCTGGTAGGAGGTCTCGTCCAGGGAGGCCAGGACGCGGACGCTGTCACGCGGGTTGGAGCGGTAGTTGTACCACTCGTCGGTGCGCTCCCACTTGTCGTCGAGGCCCTTGGTGGCCGGGTGGTCGTGCTCGGGGACCAGGACGGTGGCCTTCTGGATCTGCGGGTGCGAGTCGAAGTAGGCGCCGACCAGGCCGCCGTAGAACGGCCAGTCGTACTCGGTGTCGGCGGCCGCGTGGATACCCATGTAGCCGCCGCCGCCGGCGACGTACTTCTCGAACGCCTGCTTCTGGTCGGTGTTGAGGACGTTGCCGGTGGTGGAGAGGAACACGACGGCGTCGTAGCGGGCGAGGTTGGCCGTGGTGAACTGCTTGGCCTCCTCGGTGGAGTCGACGGTGATCCCGCTCGGACCGCCGAGGTCCTTCAGCGCCTGGACGCCGGTCTCGATGGAGTCGTGGCGGAAGCCGGCCGTCTTGGAGAAGACGAGGACCCGCTTGGCGTCGCTCGCCGGCTTCTTGTCCGAGATCATGAAGTCGTCGACGTCGAAGAGCGCTCCGTCACCGCCCTTGAAGACCAGGTACAGCTCGGTGGTCTTCTTCGGCAGCTTGCTGAGCGGGATGTCGATGTTCTGGAAGGTCTCCCAGCCGCCGGTCACCGGGACGACCCCGGAGCCGTGCAGGGTGCCGTTCGGCCCTCCGGTGCGGACCTCCAGGTACCCGCCGGCGCCGCCGGAGGAGACCCGGGCGGTGAGCGTCTGGGCGCCGTTGAGGTTGTACGGCTTGAACGAGATCCAGTCACCGTTGTCGATGTCGCCGACGGTCTTGCCGCCGTGCGCCTGGGTCTTGTCGTAGGTGCGGATGCCGCTCTGGGCGCTGAAGTGCTCGGCCTGCCGGTGGCGGGGCTGGAGCACGTTCTGCGCGTGGGTGGTCAGCGCGGCCTGACCGCCGCCGCCGTTGTCGGTGTACTCGGCGTCGAGGACCCCGAAGATGTTGGCGTTGGGGTCGTGCTCGCCGTCGGCCGGCACGGTGATGCTGCCCTCGCAGCCGTTGACCGAGGTGACCGGGTGCCCGTGGTTGTCATGGCCGAGGATGTAGCGGACGGTGACCTTCGAGCAGTCGATCTTCTTGTCCTCGGGGTCGGTGACCTTCACCTTGAACGGGATGGTGTCACCGAAGTTGAACAGGGCGCCGTCCGCCGGGGTCTCGAAGGTGACGGTGGGCGCGGTGTTGCCGACGACCACGTGGACGTTGGCGGTGGCCGTATAGCCGCTCGGGTCCGTCACGGTGACGGCGGCGGTGTACGTACCGTTGGTGCGGTAGGTGTGCTGGGGCGACTCGCCGGTGCCGGTGGTGCCGTCACCGAAGTCCCAGCTGTAGGTGAGCGCGTCGCCGTCGGCGTCCTTGCCGGTCGCGGAGAAGGACACCTTCAGGGGCGCCTGGCCGGAGGACTTGTCCGACTTGGCGGTCACGGTCGGCGCGTGGCCGTTGGTGACGTTCTCGATGCGGTAGAGCGCGGAGTTCTCGTCGCCGCCGAACCAGGACAGGCCGTAGTCCAGGACGTAGAGGGCGCCGTCCGGGCCGAAGGCCATGTCCATCACCTGGGTGCCGGACCAGGGGAAGGGGTTGATGGACTTGACGGTGCCGTCGCCGTCCTGCTCGATCCGCTTGATCCACCGGCGGCCGAACTCACCGGCGAAGAAGTCCCCGTCGTAGGCCTCGGGGAACTTGGCGGCGGACTTCAGGTCGGGGTCGTAGCGGTAGACCGGGCCGCCCATCGGGGACTCGGAGCCGTTGCCGAACTCGGGGATCGAACCGCCGTCGTAGTCGATCCAGGCCGGCTGGGCCGGCGGGAGGTCGACCAGGCCGGTGTTGTTCGGCGAGGTGTTCTTCGGCGCGTTGCAGTCGAAGGCGTCGCCGGACTGCTTGGTGGCGAAGTCGTACTTGATGTACGCCTGGTTCTTGCCGACGCAGTAGGGCCAGCCGTAGTTGCCGGGCTTGGTCACGCGGTTGAACTCGACCATGCCGGAGGGGCCGCGGCTTGCGTTGGCGGCGCCGGCGTCCGGACCGTACTCACCGATGTAGATGTTGCCGGTGGGCTTGTCGATGCTGAACCGGAACGGGTTGCGGAAGCCCATCGCGTAGATCTCGGGACGGGTCTTCGCGGTGCCCGGGGCGAAGAGGTTGCCCTCGGGGATGTCGTAGGAGCCGTCCGGCTTGACCTTGATCCGCAGGATCTTGCCCCGCAGGTCGTTGGTGTTGCCCGAGGTGCGCTGGGCGTCGAACGCCGGGTTCCGCGTCGACCGCTCGTCGATCGGGGTGTAGCCGTCGGAGGCGAACGGGTTGGAGTCGTCACCGGTCGACAGGTAGAGGTTGCCGTCCTTGTCGAAGTCGATGTCACCGCCGACGTGGCAGCAGATGCCGCGGGACGTCTTGACCTCGAGGACGTTCTTCTCGCTGGCCGTGTCGAGGGTGCCGTCCTGCTTCAGGACGAAGCGGGAGAGCCGGTTGACGCCGTCGAAGGGGGCGAAGTCGGCGGCCGTGCCGTTCTCGGGGGCGTCGCCGGGCGGGGTGTTCAGCGGCGGCGAGTAGTAGAGGTAGACGAACCGGTTCTCGGCGAAGTGGGGGTCGATGCCGATCCCCTGGAGCCCTTCCTCGTCGTGGTCGTAGACGGCCAGCTTGCCCGCGACGGACGTGTTGCCCTCTGCGTCGGTCAGACGCAGGGTGCCGTCGCGGGAGGTGTGCAGGACGCTGCGGTCCGGGAGGACGGCCAGCGACATCGGCTCGCCGACCTCGGGGGCGCCCTTGGCCAGGGTGATCTGCTGGAAGTCCTCGGCGGCAGCGGCGGCCGCGGCGGCCGGCTTGGCGGTGTCGGGGTCGGCGGCGCTCGCCGGCGGCGCGGCGAGCGCGAGCGAGCTGCCCGCGAGGAGTGAACCGGTGAGAAGCGCTAGTGCCTTGTGGAATCTGGGACGTTTCCTGTGCACGAAGATCCCTCCGGGAGGGTGGGGGTCGTACGGGGCGGTTGCGATGTTCCGGGGTTCGCCGTCACCCCGGAGATGTACGTGTCCTGTACAACTCTGGGACCGTAGCTGGCTTTGTCGGAGTCGGATAGCCCTTACACAACAGAGAAGTTGAACTTTTTCCAGCATCAGGACAAAGCGGTTTCCGGGCAGGCTGGAGCGCCAGGTGGGCACCCCGCGCCCCAAAGGGGCGCGGGGAACTCAGAGACCAGCCACAACAGACCCGCAGCCGCCGGCGGACAACGCCCGGGACGGCACTCCGCGTCCCCGCCGGACCGGCGGGGCTACTCGCTGCCGAAGGCCGCGTCGAACGACGCGCTCGGCGGGTCGAAGTCGAACTCCTTGAGCCTCCGCAGCGCCTCGGGGGCACCCTGGAGCCGGTCCATGCCGGCGTCCTCCCACTCCACCGAGACGGGACCGGTGTAGTCGATGGACCGCAGCATGCGGAAGACGTCCTCCCACGGGACGTCGCCGTGCCCGGCGGAGACGAAGTCCCAGCCGCGCCGGGGGTCGCCCCACGGCAGGTGGGAGCCGAGGCGGCCGTTGCGCCCGTCGAGGCGCTTGCGGGCCTCCTTGCAGTCCACGTGGTAGATCCGGTCCCGGAAGTCGTAGAGGAAGCCGACCGGGTCGAGGTCCTGCCAGACGAAGTGGCTCGGGTCGAAGTTCAGCCCGAACGCGGGCCGGTTGTCCACCGCCTCCAGGGCCTGCCGGGTGGTCCAGTAGTCGTACGCGATCTCGCCGGGGTGCACCTCGTGCGCGAAGCGGACGCCCTCGGCGTCGAACACGTCGAGGATCGGGTTCCACCGCTCGGCGAAGTCCTGGTAGCCGCGTTCGATCATGCCCGGCGGCACCGGCGGGAACATGGCGACCAGATGCCAGATCGAGGAGCCGGTGAACCCGATGACGGTGTCGACGCCGAACGCGGCCGCCGCCCGTGCCGTGTCCTTGAGCTCGGCGGCGGCCCGCTGCCGTACGCCCTCGGGCTCCCCGTCGCCCCAGATACGGGCCGGCAGGATGCCCCGGTGGCGCTCGTCGATCGGGTGGTCGCAGACCCCCTGGCCGACCAAGTGGTTGGAGATCGCCCAGCACTTCAGGCCGTACTTGTCGAGCAGCGCACGCCGCCCGTCGAGGTAGGCGGGGTCGGCCAGCGCCTTGTCGACCTCGAAGTGGTCTCCCCAGCAGGCCAGTTCGAGTCCGTCGTAGCCGAAGTCGCGGGCCAGGCGGCAGACCTCCTCCAGCGGGAGGTCGGCCCACTGACCGGTGAACAGGGTGAACGAGCGTGACATGACCGGGCCTCCCTAGACCGGGACGGGCGTGTAGAGGGAATTCTTCGCCGCGCTCTCCTCGACGGCGGCCAGGACGCGCTGGACCTGGAGCCCGTCGGCGAAGGACGGTTCGGGCGCGGTGCCCGCCGCGATCGCGAGCACCAGGTCGCGGGCCTGGTGGACGAAGCTGTGCTCGTAGCCGAGTCCGTGGCCCGGCGGCCACCAGGCCTCGAGGTAGGGGTGGTCGGGTTCAGTGACGAGGATCCGCCGGAAACCGGCGCTGACCCCGGGTTCGGTGTGGTCGTGGTACGAGAGCTCGTTGAGCCGTTCCAGATCGAACGCGAGTGAGCCGTCGGCCCCGTTGAGCTCGATGCGCAGCGCGTTCTTGCGGCCGGAGGCGAACCGGGTCGCCTCGAACGAGGCGAGCGCGCCCGAGCCGAACCGGGCGGTGAACAGGGCCGCGTCGTCGACGGTGACCTCCCCCCGGCCGCTGCCGCCGATGCCGCTGAGCCCGGCCGCCGCCCCGGCCGGCAGCGGGCGCTCCCGGACGAAGGTCTCGGTGACCGCGGACACCCCGGTGATCGGCTCACCCGCGAGGTACTGGGCGAGGTCGACGATGTGGGCGCCCAGGTCGCCGAGGGCCCCGGAGCCAGCCGAGTCCTTGCGCAGCCGCCAGGTCAGCGGGAACTCCGGGTCGACGAGCCAGTCCTGGAGGTAACTGACCCGTACGTGCCGCAGGGTGCCGAGGCGGCCCTCGGCGACCATGCGGCGGGCCAGGGCGGTCGCGGGCAGCCGCCGGTAGTTGAAGCCGACCATGGCGACCTGGCCGCGGGCCCGCGCCCGCTCGGCCGCCTCGGTCATCTCCCGCGCCTCCTCGACCGAGTTGGCGAGGGGCTTCTCGCACAGCACGTGCTTGCCCGCCTCCAGGGCGGCCACGGCGATCTCCGCGTGGCTGTCGCCCGGGGTGCAGATGTCGACGATGTCGACGTCGTCGCGAGCGATCAGAGCGCGCCAGTCGGTCTCGGCGTCGGCCCAGCCGAGCCGGGCGGCCGCGCCCCGCACGGCCGCCCCGTCACGTCCGGCGACGACGGCCAGTACGGGCCGGTGCGGCAGGTCGAAGACGCGGCCCACGGTGCGCCATCCCTGGGAGTGGGCGGCGCCCATGAAGGCGTAGCCGACCATGCCGACACGCAGCGGAGGCTTCCCGGCCGCGGGCTCGCTCTCGGCCTGCTCCGACTGTCCCTTCAGGCCCATACCGATAACTCCTTCTCGTAAACGTTCGCAGCGGCGTTCCCGACGCCGTGATTGCGATGTGGGGGGATGGAAGCGCCCATCACTTGAAGCCGGTGGGCATGTACTGGTCCACGTTGGTCTTGTCGACCACGGCCGAGTACAACGTGATGGAGGCCGGGATCTCGAACTCCGCCATGCCTGACACGCCCTTGGCCTGGCCCAGTGCTCGGGCCAGGTCGATCGCGGACGCGGCCATCGTGGGCGGGTACAGCACGGTGGCCTTCAGAACGCCCTTGTCCTGCTTGATCTGTTCGAACGCGGAGAGCGCGCCGGCGCCGCCGACCATGAGGAACTCGTCGCGCCCGGCCTGCTCGATGGCGCGCAGCGCGCCGACGCCCTGGTCGTCGTCGTGGTTCCACAGCGCGTCGATCTGCTTCTGCGCCTGGAGGAGCTGGGCCATCTTCGCCTGGCCGGACTCGACGGTGAACTCGGCGGCCTGGCGGGCCACCTTGGTGATGTTGGAGTAGTTCTTCAGCGCGTCGTCGAAGCCCTGGGTGCGCTGCTTGGTCAGCTCCAGGTTGTCCAGGCCGGCGAGTTCGACGACCTTCGCGTTCGGCTTGCCCTTGAGCTTCTCGCCGATGTACTGCCCGGCGTTGAAGCCCATCCCGTAGTTGTCGCCGCCGATCCAGCAGCGGTACGCCTGCGGGGAGTTGAAGACCCGGTCGAGGTTGATCACGGGGATGCCCGCGCGCATCGCCTTCAGACCGACCTGGGTGAGTGCCTTGCCGTCGGCGGGCAGGATCACCAGGACGTCGACCTTCTTGTTGATGAGGGTCTCGATCTGCCCGATCTGCGCGGCGGTGTCGTTGGAGCCCTCGGTGATCTCCAGGGTGACGTCGGAGTACTTCTTGGCGCGACTCTTGGCGTTGTCGTTGATCGCGTTGAGCCAGCCGTGGTCGGCCTGGGGGCCGGCGAAGCCGATGGTGACGGGCTTGCCGGGCTTGTCGTCGGCGGCGACGGGCTGGTCGTTCGGCGCGGGCTTCTCGTTCTTGGGCTCGTTGCTGGTGCAGGCGGCGAGGAAGGCGGTGGCGCTTACGGCGGCGCCGCCGAAGAGCAGACCTCTGCGGCTCGGTGTCTGAGGCATGGCGATGGCCTTTCCGGTGAGGGCCGTACGGAGCGGGCGGCTCGGCTGGGCTGGGCTACGTGGTGGAGGCGGTGCGCCGCTGGACGAGGACGGCGGCGACGATGATGGCGCCCTTGGCGATCTGCTGGACGTCGGTCTGCAGATTGTTCAGGGCGAAGATGTTGGTGATCGTGGTGAAGATCAGGACGCCGAGGACGGAGCCGACGATGGTGCCCCGGCCACCGCTCAGGAGGGTCCCGCCGATGATCGCGGCGGCGATGGCGTCGAGTTCGTACAGGTTGCCGTTGGTGTTCTGGCCGGACCCGGACAGGACGATCAGCAGGAAGGCCGCGATGCCGCAGCACAGCCCGGACAGCAGGTAGATGTAGAGGCGCTGGCGGCGGACGTCGATGCCCGCGAGGCGGGCCGCCTCCGCGTTGCCGCCGACGGCGACGGTGCGCCGCCCGAACGTGGTGCGGTTCAGCACGAGCCAGCCGATGACGGTGACGGCGGCGAAGACGAGGACCAGCGGCGGCACGCCGAGGACGTAGGAGTCGTGATTGCCGAGCCGCAGGATGCTGTCGATGGAGACGATCTGCGTCTTGCCGTCGGTGATCAGCAGGGCGAGTCCGCGCGCGGAGGCAAGCATGGCGAGCGTCGCGATGAACGGGACCATGCCGCCGTACGCGATGAGGACGCCGTTGACGAGTCCGCAGCCGACGCCGACGAGCACCGCCGTGAACAGTACGCCCACGAAGCCGTACTCCTGGGTGGCGACGGTGGTGGCCCACACGGAGGCGAGGGCGACGATCGCGCCGACGGACAGGTCGATGCCGCCGCTCATGATGACGAAGGTCATCCCGACGGTGACCACGCCGATGACGGACGACAGGGTGAGCACCAGTTGCAGATTGCGGGTGTCCAGGAACTGGTCGGGTTTGGTGATGCCGCCGATGAGGACGAGGGCGGCGAGCACACCGAGCAGCGACAGGGTGCGCGCGTCGGCACGCGCCCACACGAGGCGCAGCGGGCCGGCGCCGCCGGCCGGGGCGTCGGCGGCGGGGGACGGCCCGGCGTCGGGTCCGCCCTGCTGGGCCGGGGTGGCGGGCTGCGTCATGACGTCGCGCTCCCTTCCTCGATTACGGACTGCGTGGACACGGGGCTTCCTTCCATGACCAGGTCGAGTACGCGGTGTTCGTCCAGCTCCCGGGCGGGTGCCGTGTGGACGACGAGCCCTTCGCGGAGCACCAGGACGCGGTCGGCGAGGCCGAGCACCTCGGGCACCTCGCTGGAGACCAGGAGGACGGCCAGGCCCTCGTCGGCGAGGCGGCGCACCACCGCGTACAGCTCGGCGCGGGCGCCGACGTCGACGCCGCGGGTGGGTTCGTCGAGGAGCAGGACGCGGCAGCCGCGCAGCAGCCAGCGCGCGAGGACCGCCTTCTGCTGGTTGCCGCCGGAGAGCGTGCGCACCGGGGCGTCGGGTTGGTCGGGGCGCAGGGAGAGTTCGCGGGTGGCCTGCCGGGCGGCGTTCCGTTCGGCGCGCCGGTCGATCCAGCCGCCGCGGGCGAAGCGCGACAGCGTGGAGACGCTGACGTTGCGGGTGACGGACTCCAGCATCAACAGGGCCTGGGCCTTGCGTTCCTCGGGGGCGAGCCCGAGTCCGGCGCGGACGGCGGAGCGCACGCTGCCGGGACGCAGCGGCCTGCCGTCCACGAGGACGCGGCCCGTGCTGGGTTTGCGGGCGCCGTAGATGGTCTCCAGGATCTCGGAGCGGCCGGAGCCGACGAGTCCGGCGAGGCCGACGATCTCGCCGGGCCGCACTTCGAGGTCGAGGGGGGCGAACTCGCCGTCGCGGGCGAGTCCTTCGACGGTGAGGACGGGCGCGGGGTGCACGGCGTCGGCCGGCGGGCGCGGTGGGAAGACGTACTCGACGTTGCGGCCCGTCATCAGGGAGACGATCTCGCGGGTCGGGGTGGATTCGGCGGGCAGTCCGCCGGCGACGGCGCGGCCGTCCTTGAGGACGGTGACCCGGTCGCCGATGCGGCGGATCTCCTCCAGGCGGTGGGAGATGTAGACGACGGCGACGCCGTCGGCGGTGAGGTCGCCGACGATGCGGAAGAGGTTGTCGACCTCGTCCGGGTCGAGGGCGGCGGACGGTTCGTCCATCACGATGAGCCGGACGTCGTGGGAGAGGGCCCGGGCCATGGAGACGACCTGCTGCTGGGCGGCGGAGAGGTCGCCGACGAGCCGGGCCGGGTCGATCTCGGGGTGGCCGAGCCGCTTGAGGAGGCCGGCTGCGGCGGAGCGGGCCTCGCGGCCGCGGACGACGAAGCCGGCGGAGGTGGGTTCGTGGCCGAGGAAGACGTTCTCGGCGACGGACAGATGTGCCACCAGGTCGAGTTCCTGGTAGATGGTGGCGATCCCCAGGCTCATGGCGGCGATCGGGGACTTCAGGGTGATGGGCTCGCCCCGCCAGGTGATCTTCCCGTCGTCGGGCTGGTGGGCCCCGGCGAGGACCTTGATGAGGGTGGACTTCCCGGCGCCGTTCTGGCCGAGCAGGCAGTGGACCTCTCCGGCCAGGACCTCCAGGTCGACTCCGTCCAGGGCACGGACTCCGGGGAACGACTTGGTGATGCCGGACATGCTGAGCAGGGGTGGTTCTGGAGCCATGGTGGTTCCCCTCGGCGGATACGGCCGGTCTCAGGGCAGGGCTGACGTACGCGGGGCGTACCGGTGCCGGTGCGTGGTACGCGGCGTGTGCTGGGGTGTCGGGGTACGGGGGTGTGCGGGTACTCGGGGATGTGCGGGGCTGGGATACGCGGGGCGGGCGCGCCGGTCGCACGTGGTGCGTGCCGGTGCTCGGGACGTGCTGGTGGTGCGCGGGACGTGCCGGTGGTGCCGTGCTGCGTGCTGGTGGTGCGGGACGTGCCGGTGGTGCGGGGTGGTGCGCGCCGGTCAGGCCGGCGAGAACAGGTGGTCGCTGATGAGCCGGGCCGCGCCGATGACTCCGGCGGCGGGCCCCAACTCGCCCAGGACGATGGGCAGGTTGCCGGTCGCCAGGGGCAGCGACTGGCGGTAGACCTGGGTGCGGATCGCGGCGAGCAGCGTGTGGCCGAGGCCGGTGACCCCACCGCCGATCACCACCAGGCCGGGGTTGAAGAAGGAGACCAGTCCGGCGATGACCTGGCCGGTGCGGGTGCCCCCCTCCCGGATCAGGCCGAGCGAGGTGGCGTCGCCGGCGGCGGCCGCGGCGGCCACGTCGACGGCGCTGAGGGCGCCGTTCGTCTCCAGCCGGGTCGCCAGCTCGGCCGACAGTCCCTGTTGGGCCGCCTCCAGCGCGTCACGGGCCAGGGCCGCGCCGCTGAAGTGGGCCTCCAGGCAGCCCCGGTTGCCGCAGACGCAGGGGTGTCCGTCGGGCACGGCCTGGATGTGCCCGATGTCGCCCGCGCTGCCGGTCGTTCCGCGGTGGACCTCGCCGCCGACGACGATGCCGCAGCCGATGCCGGTGCCGATCTTGACGCAGAGGAAGTCGCCCACGGAGCGGGCGACGCCCGCGTGCTGCTCCCCCATCGCCATGAGGTTCACGTCGTTGTCGACCATGACCGGGCAGCCGAGTTCCTGGCTGAGTGCCTCCCGCACGGGGAAGCCGTCCCAGCCCGGCATGATCGGGGGTGCCACGGGGACGCCCTGGGGGAAGCGGACGGGGCCGGGGACGCCGATGCCGGCGCCGTCGTAGCCCTCCGCGAGCCCCGACATCTTCAACTTCGCGGCCATGGCGAGGACTTGCTCGAAGACCGCGACGGGCCCCTCGCGTACGTCCAGCGGCTGGTTGAGGTGTCCGAGCACTTCCAGTTCGGCGTTGGTGACCGCGACGTCGACCGAGGTCGCGCCGATGTCGACGCCCAGGAAGCGCAGTTCGGGTGCGAGCCGGACGTTGTGGGAGCGGCGGCCGCCGCGCGAGGCGGCGAGTCCGTCGGCGACGACCAGTCCCGTCTCCAGGAGCCGGTCCACCTCCACGGCCAGCTTCGACCGGGACAGCTCGACGCGGTCGCCGAGCTGTGCCCGGGAGCTGGCCCCCCCGTCGCGCAGCAGCTTCAGCAGCCGGGCCTGGTGTGTGTTGGCGGGTCGTGCCGTCATACGTCTCACGTGCCCCTCCCCGCCTCAATTCGGCCTGTGCGCAAGGGATTCCGGCCACTTGGCCGCTTGCTTGAGAGAGGAACGTAGCAGCGACTGCCGGAACTGGGAAGAAGTTGCGCATGGATTGCCGCCAACTTTCTCCACCGACAGGACAAAGTTGGCGGCGCCGAGCGGGGGCCCCGGACCGGTCTTCATGAGGTCGGGACTGGGCTCGTTCGGGTCAGGGCTTGGCCTGCGGGGTCAGAGATCGCCCCGGGGTGCAGGGCTCGACGCGCAGGGTCAGGGCTTGGCCTGGCCGTGGTACGACCTGCGGGTGTGCTCCGTGTGCTCGCGCATCAGACGGGTCGCGCGCTGCTCGTCGCCGTCGGCGATCGCCTCGATGAGCGCGCGGTGCTCGATCCAGGACTGGCGGCCGCGCTGCCGGGCCACCGGCGTGTAGTACCAGCGCACCCGGCGGTCGACCTGGGCGGCGAGCTCGGCGAGCACCGCGTTGCCGGCCAGCTCCACGACCTTGGCGTGGAAGCGGGCGTTCAGAGCGACGGCCGTGTCCACGTCGTCGGCGGCGACGGCCTCGAACCCCTGCGCCACCAGCTCCTCCAGGGCGGTGACGCCGTCGCGGTCCGCGTTCGCGGCGGCGAGGCGGGCCGCCTCGGCCTCCAGGAGCATGCGCACGCTGAGGAGCTGGTCGGCCTCCTCCTCCGTCGGCTCGTGCACGAAGGCGCCCTGGGCTGGCCGCAGATCGACCCATCCCTCGGTGTTCAGCCGCTGGAGCGCCTCGCGCACCGGCTGCCGGGAGACGCCGAGATGCCCGGCGAGTTCGCTCTCGACGAGGTGCTGACCCGGCTCGAGGGCACGGGTGGTGATGAGCTCCAGCAGGGCTTCGTAGACGCGCTCGCGCAGCGGGCCGGGGCGCTCGAGCCTGGGCACCGCCCCCTGCGGCAGTCCTGTCGACAACATCGCGGTCCCCTCCTCGGCCGGGCGCCGGCGCAGCAGGCGGACACCCGGGTCCTTGACACTCGGCGGAGCGTCGATCGCCCTTCGTCTACAGTCTACGATGCACAGTCGCCACGATCAGCGGATGTCGCGGGCTTCACACCCGCGCGCGACGCACACGCGCGCGTGAAGCCCGCGCGCGTGAACCCCTCACACCCACCGGGCGAGGACCCCCGGGCCGCCGATCACGGGCAGCGCACGACCTGCCCGGCGTAGGACAGATTGCCGCCGAAGCCGAACAGCAGCACCGGGTCGCCGGTGGCCACCTCGCCCCGTTCGACGAGCTTGGACAGGGCCAGCGGGATGCTCGCGGCCGAGGTGTTGCCGGACTCGCTGACGTCGCGGGCGACCACGGCGTTGACGGCTCCCAGCTTCGCGGCGAGCGGCTCGATGATGCGCAGATTGGCCTGGTGCAGGACGACCGCGGCGAGTTCCTCGGGCGCGAATCCGGCCCGCTCGCAGGCCTGCCGGGCCAGCGGCGGCAGCTGCGTGGTGGCCCACCGGTAGACGCTCTGCCCCTCCTGCGCGAACCGCGGGGGCGTGCCCTCGATCCGTACCGCGTGCCCCATCTCGGGCACCGAGCCCCACAGCACCGGACCGATTCCGCGCTCCTCGCCCGGCCGGCAGGCCTCGACCACGGCGGCCCCGGCCCCGTCGCCGACGAGCACGCAGGTCGTGCGGTCGGTCCAGTCGGTCACGTCGGTCATCTTGTCGGCGCCGATGACCAGGGCGCGGGTCGCGGCGCCGGCACGCACGGTGTGGTCGGCGGTGGCCAGGGCGTGGGTGAAGCCCGCGCACACGACGTTGACGTCCATCGCGGCCGGCCGCGGCACGCCGAGCCGGGCGGCGACCCGGGCGGCGGTGTTCGGCGAGCGGTCCGTGGCCGTGGAGGTGGCGACGAGCACCAGGTCGATGTCGGCGGGCGCTAGGCCGGCCGCCGCGAGCGCCTTGGCGGCGGCGTGCGCGGCGAGCTCGTCGACCGGCTCGTCGGGCGCGGCGATGTGCCGGGTACGGATGCCCACCCGGCTCCTGATCCACTCGTCGCTGGTCGCCACGATGCCCTCCAGGTCCTCGTTGGTGAGCACCTTGGCGGGCTGGTAGTGACCGACGGCGGTGATGCGCGAGCCGTTCATGGGATCCCCCTCGTGGCCGTGGGTAGCGGGATTCACCAGTCTGATCAGTGACTCACGGGTAACGCGGCAGGTGAAGTCACAGGATTGGCGGGCCCCGCTTGTCGGCTTCCGTCAGAGGGACGCCCGCCCTCGCGGCCAGGGACCCTTGCCCCCGTGACAGCAAGCAGTAGACAATACATCGTCGACAGTATTCAGCGCAGCGTCAGGACAGGTCACGGCCGCCATGGGTGGGGTTCTCCCGTCGCGATCCCCCTGCCGTGCGTGCAGGACAATGGAGATCGTCAAGGCCGCTTCGGCCGGAGAGCGCACAGAACCGGGGCTGATCAGGACATGGGACGAGTCACGGAACGACGCAAGGTGATCCGCATCCGGGACGGAGCCGTCTCGTCCCGTCCCGACACGCTGGTCGCCGAGGAGCCGCTGGAGATCCGGCTGAACGGCAAGCCGCTCGCGATCACCATGCGCACGCCGGGTGACGACTTCGCGCTGGCGGCCGGCTTCCTGGTGAGCGAAGGCGTGCTGGCCGCCACGTCCGACCTGGTGAACATCGTGTACTGCGCGGGCGCGACGGCGGACGGCTCGAACACGTACAACGTGGTGGACGTGAAGACCGCGCCGGACGTCGTCCTGCCCGACATCACCCTCGAACGCAACGTGTACACGACCTCGTCCTGCGGCCTGTGCGGCAAGGCGAGCCTGGACGCGGTCCGTACGACGGCCCGCTGGCCGATCTCCGACACGCCCCCGCTGCGGGTCGGACCCGAGTTGCTGGCGAGCCTGCCCGACCGGCTGCGGGCCGCCCAGCGCGTCTTCGACCGCACCGGCGGACTGCACGCGGCGGCCCTGTTCACCGAGGACGGCGAACTGCTGGACATACGGGAGGACGTGGGCCGGCACAACGCGGTCGACAAGCTGATCGGCCGCGCCCTGCAGAACGGCGACCTGCCCCTGTCCCGCAGGATCCTGCTGGTCTCCGGCCGCGCCTCCTTCGAACTGGCCCAGAAGGCCGTCATGGCGGGCATACCGGTGCTGGCGGCCGTCTCGGCGCCGTCGTCCCTGGCGGTGGACCTGGCCGCGGAGACGGGACTGACGCTGGTGGGCTTCCTGCGGGGCAGCTCCATGAACGTGTACGCCGGCGCGGAGCGGATCGCCGTGCGGGAGGCGGCCGCCCAGGGCTGAGCCGCCCCCACTGTCAACGGGACCTGTCAACGGGGAACAGTCAACGGGAACGCGCCGTACCGACCGCGGTGCGTGACGCCGCGGCCGTCGCCCGCTCGGCGCCCTCCTGCCGTGCCTCGGGGTCGCGTGCCCGGCGCTTGGCGATCACCGCGCACACCATGAGCTGCATCTGGTGGAAGAGCATCAGCGGCAGCACGGCGAGCGAGGCATGGGCGCCGAACAGGACGCTCGCCATGGGCAGCCCGGAGGCCAGCGACTTCTTCGAGCCCGCGAACTGCACCGCGATGCGGTCCTCCCGGGAGAAGCCAAGCGCCCGTGTGCCGTACCAGGTCAGGGCGAGCATCACGGCGAGCAGCAGGGCCTCGACGACGAGCAGCCCGCCGAGCCGTACGGGACTGACCTGGTGCCAGATGCCGCGCACCATGCCCTCGCTGAACGCGGTGTAGACGACGAGCAGGATCGAGCCGCGGTCGACCAGCCCGAGGACCTTCTTGTGCCGGGCGACGAAGCCGCCGATCCACGGCCTGAGCACCTGCCCGGCGGCGAACGGCACAAGCAGTTGCACCACGATCGTGACCAGCGAGTGCCCGGAGAAGCCGCCGCCGCCGCTGCCGAGCAGCGCCGCCGCGAGCAGCGGGGTCAGGATGATGCCGACCAGCGAGGAGAAGGAGCCGGCGCAGATCGCGGCGGGCACGTTGCCGCGGGCGATGGAGGTGAACGCGATCGACGACTGGATGGTCGACGGGACCAGGGTGAGGAAGAGCAGGCCCTGGTAGAGCGGCTGGTTCAGCAGCACCGGGACGAGTCCGCCGGCGGCGATGCCGAGCAGCGGGAAGATCATGAACGTGCAGGCCAGGACCGTGACATGCAGCCGCCAGTGCTTCAGGCCGTCCAGCGCCTCACGGGTGGACAGCCGGACGCCGTACAGGAAGAACAGCAGGGCGATCGCGGCGGTCGAGGCGCCCGAGGCCGCATGGGCGGCGGTGCCGCGGGCCGGGAGGAGTGCGGCGATGCCCACTGTCGCCAGCAACAGGACGATGTACGGGTCGATCGGCAGCCAGTTCGTCGTCCGGCGCAGGCGTTTCACGGTGCTCCACTTGCTCGTGCTCTTCGGTTCGGTACGGGCGTCGTCACGCCCGTGCGGCCCTTTCGGTGCGGGGCCGACGGATCCCCTCTCCATCGTGCTCCTTCCGGGGCCGATCGGGAATCCGTCATACCGCTCTGACTGTCATCGTGTTCCGCGATAACCGCGCTAACCTGAGCCTCGTGTACGACCCCGCCCAGCTGCGCACCTTCCTGACCGTGGCCCAGACCCTGAGCTTCACGGGGGCGGCCCGGCGGCTCGGGCTGCGTCAGTCGACCGTCAGCCAGCACGTGCGACGCCTCGAGGACGCGACCGGCAGGCTCCTGTTCTCCCGCGACACCCACTCGGTGGAGCTGACCGAGGACGGCGAGGCCATGCTGGGTTTCGCGCGCCGGATCCTCCAGGTGCACGAGCAGGCGACGGCGTTCTTCACCGGCGCGCGGGTGCGCGGCCGGCTGCGGTTCGGCGCGTCGGAGGACTTCGTGCTCACCCGGCTGCCGGAGATCCTGGAGGGCTTCCGCTACGAGCATCCCGAGGTCGACCTGGAGTTGACGGTGGAGCTGTCGGGCACCCTGCACGAGCAACTCGCCGCCGGCAAGCTCGACCTGGTCCTGGCCAAGCGGCGCCCCGAGGACCCGCACGGCGAGCCGGTCTGGCGCGACCACCTGGTCTGGATCGGCGCCGAGCGGCTGCGCCTGGACCCCGACCGCCCGGTGCCGCTCATCGTCTACCCGCCGC
This sequence comes from Streptomyces sp. NPDC004721, assembly GCF_053601495.1. Classification (NCBI taxonomy): domain Bacteria; kingdom Bacillati; phylum Actinomycetota; class Actinomycetes; order Kitasatosporales; family Streptomycetaceae; genus Streptomyces; species Streptomyces sp. NPDC004721. Next base: position 15,979 of record NZ_JBSGBZ010000021.1, on the reverse strand, counting down.
CCGGCATCTCCCGGGCCCTCGCGCTGGAGGCCCTGGAGCGCCAGGGCCGGCCGTGGCGCGTCGCCTGCACCAGCGGCAGCCTCAACGGCCTGGTCGCCGCCGCTCGCGCGGGCCTCGGCGTGATGGCCCACTCCCGTGGCCTGATCCCGCCGGGCCTGGTGCGCGTCCCGGACCGCGCGGGCCTGCCGGAACTGGGCGGAGTCGACTTCGTCCTCGTCCACGGCCGCCGTCACGACACGCCCCACCACGCGGCCGACGCCCTGGCCACGGCCATCCTGACCAGCGGCGACCGCCTCCACCGGCGCGCAGTCGGCTAGGGCCTCTCGTTTGGATCATGCCGGGCTCGCGGGCCCTGGCACCGTTCCCCAAGCTCTTCGAGCAGGGGGTACCCCCAGCCGCGTTGTCGTCGGGCGGCAGGGCTCCGCCCTGCCGCCCTCATCCGCCCTTGCGATCCTCCCCCACTGCCTGAACGGCGTGGGAGGTGCCCCCATCACCAGACCCCGCTCCCTGATCCGGCCTGATCCAAACGAAAGACCCTGGACCGCGACCGGTCCGAGGCGTCAACGGCCGTCGCCGCGACCGGCGCCTGGCTTGTTCACGGCGGTCGCCGCGACGTCGCGCCGGCCGGTCGCGAGGGCCGTAATCGGGCCGTACAGATTCGGTGGAGATAACGGCACCGAAACTTACTGATCCGTAAGAAAGTCTGTCCGACCCTTCCCCTTGTGAGGGCATTTTCCGGCGTCCACCGGGGCGCTGCCCGCCTTCGCGGGCCCTCCCGCCCCCTGCCGCGCTGGGGTAGCTTTCACGGCGCTGTGGGGAGCGTCACAAGGAACGGGAGCGGGGTTTGCGCGAGTTCACCAACCCTCCGTCGACGTTGCCACCGCCGGTGGGCGGACTGGCCGACGTCGTCTTCCAGCATGCGCTGGACGACCCGCTCCACATCGCGCTCGGCCGCAAGGACGAGTTCGGCAGGTGGCGGGATGTGACCTGCGCCGAGTTCCGCGACGAGGTACTGGCCCTCGCCAAGGGCCTGCTCGCCCAGGGCATCCGCTTCGGCGACCGCGTCGCGATCATGTCCCGTACCCGCTACGAGTGGACGCTGTTCGACTTCGCGCTGTGGACGATCGGCGCCCAGGTGGTGCCGATCTACCCCACCTCCTCGGCCGAGCAGTGCTTCTGGATGCTGTACGACGCGGAGGTCACGGCGGCGGTCGTGGAGCACGAGGAGCACGCGATGACGATCGCCACCGTCATCGACCGGCTCCCGCAACTGCGCCTGCTGTGGCAGCTGGACACCGGCGTCGTGCAGCAGCTGTACGACGCGGGCGGGCACATCGACGACGACGTGGTGCACCGGCACCGGGAGGCGGTCACCCCGGACTCGGTCGCGACCGTCATCTACACCTCCGGCACCACCGGCCGCCCCAAGGGCTGCGTGATCTCGCACGGCAACTTCATGTTCGAGTCGGACACGGTGATCGAGCGCTGGGAGCCGGTGTTCCAGAGCAAGAAGGGCGAGGAGGCGGCGACGCTGCTGTTCCTGCCGCTCGCCCATGTCTTCGGCCGGATGGTGGAGGTCGCCGCGATCCGCGGCAAGGTCCGTTTCGGCCATCAGCCGCAGCTGAACGCCTCCGCGCTGCTCCCCGACCTCCAGGCGTTCCGGCCGACGTTCATCCTGGCGGTGCCGTACATCTTCGAGAAGGTGTTCAGCGCGGCCCGCCGCAAGGCGGAGAAGGAGGGCAGGGACGGGCCGTTCGAGAAGGCCGTCGAGGTCGCCGTGAAGTACGCGGACGCCGTCGAGGCCAAGGCATGGGGCATCGGCCCCGGCCCCTCGGCCGGCCTGCGGATGCAGCACCAGTTCTACGACACGTTCGTGTACTCCAAGGTGCGCGCCGCGATGGGCGGCAGGATCCGGAACGCGGTGTCCGGCGGCTCGGCGATGGACCGCCGGCTCGGTCTGTTCTTCGCGGGCGCCGGCGTGCAGATCTACGAGGGCTACGGACTGACCGAGTCCACCGCGGCGGCCACCGCCAACCCGCCCGAGCGCACCCGCTACGGCACGGTCGGGCAGCCCATTCCGGGCACCACCGTGCACATCGCCGACGACGGCGAGATCTGGCTGCGCGGCGACAACGTCTTCCAGGGCTATCTCCACAACGAGAAGGCCACCGACGAGACCCTGCACGACGGCTGGCTGGCCACCGGCGACCTCGGCTCCCTCGACGAGGACGGCTATCTGACGATCACCGGCCGCAAGAAGGAGATCCTGGTGACTTCCGGCGGCAAGAGCGTGGCGCCGGGCCTCCTGGAGGAGCGGGTGCGCGACCACCCGCTGATCTCCCAGTGCATCGTCGTCGGCAACGACCGCCCCTACGTCGCCGCGCTGGTCACCCTCGACGCGGAGGCCGTCGAGCACTGGCTCCAGATGCGGGGCAAGCCGCGGATGCCGGCGGCCCGGCTGGTACACGACCCCGACCTGGAGACGGAGGTCCGCCGTGCGGTGGTCGCCGCCAACACGCTGGTCTCCCAGGCCGAGTCGATCCGCACCTTCCGAATCCTCGCCCAGCCGTTCAGCGAGGAGCACGGTCTGCTGACCCCGTCCCTGAAGCTCAAGCGCAAGGCCATCGAGAACGCGTACGCCGACGAGGTGGAGGCGCTGTACCAGGTCTGAGCGGGCCGCACGCCCCAGCCGCCCGACGGGTTCCGGCCGGATCGGCCGCTCAGGAATGCGAACAGGCTCGTGATCGTTGACGATGGGACCGACACACGACGACAAGCGAAGGATCGAGAAGCTCGTGAGCAGCAAGGTCCCCCCGATCATCCTCAACAACGGCGTCGAGATGCCCCAGCTGGGCTTCGGCGTCTGGCAGGTGCCGGACGACGAGGCGGAGCAGGCCGTCGCCACCGCACTGGAGGCCGGGTACCGCAGCGTCGACACAGCGGCGATCTACGGCAACGAAGAGGGCACCGGCAAGGCCATCGCCGCATCCGGCATCCCGCGCGAGGAGGTCTTCGTCACCACCAAGCTCTGGAACAGCGACCACGGGTACGACTCCACGCTGCGCGCCTTCGACACGTCGCTGACCAAGCTCGGCCTGGAGTACGTGGACCTCTACCTGATCCACTGGCCGACACCGGCCCGGGGGAAGTTCGTCGACTCCTACAAGGCGTTCGAGAAGCTGCATTCGGACGGGCGCATCCGGGCGATCGGCACCTCCAACTTCCTTCCCGAGCACCTGGAGCGCCTGATCGCCGAGACCTCGGTGATCCCGGCGGTCAACCAGATCGAACTGCACCCGCACCTCCAGCAGCACGCTGCCCGCGAGTACCACGCGGAGCAGGGCATCGCCACCGAGGCCTGGTCGCCGCTCGGCCAGGGCAAGGGCCTGCTGGAGGTCCCGGCGATCGTGGCGATCGCACAGAAGCACAACCGCACGCCCGCCCAGATCGTGCTGCGCTGGCACCTCCAGCTCGGCAACGTCGTGATCCCGAAGTCCGTGACGCCCTCCCGGATCCGGGAGAACATCGAGGTCTTCGACTTCAGCCTGGACGACGAGGACCTCGCGGCGATCAGCGCCCTGAACGAGGACCGGCGCCTGGGCCCGGACCCGGCGACGTTCGAGATCGTCTGACTCGGACGGCGTAGGGCACGCCCCGGACCACTGCCCGCGGTTCCGGGGCGCGCCGCGCTTCGTCGCTGTTGCAACGCACCTCCCGGTAAGGAAACTTTCCTGACAGAAGGAGCCCGCAGTGCACATACGAAGACCGCCCCTCGCCACGGCCCTGAGCGCGGCCCTGCTCACCGCCGGAATACTCCCCGCGCACGCCTCCGGCGCCACCGGACCCCGGTTCATACGGGAGGGCTCGGTCGGCGCCGCCGACCTGCTCGCCAGGGTGAAGACCTGCCGGCAGATCTCCAACGGCAAGTACCGCAAGGACGCGGGCGCTTCGGCCACGGTCCCGGTGTGCGGCAAGAACGGGGCGGTGTTCTGGAAGGCCGACATGGACATCGACTGCGACGGCCAGCGCACCACCCACTGCAACGAAAATATCGACCCCTGGTTCCAGAACGACACGGCCTTCCACCAGTCCAACGGCCGGCCGCTCAAGTCCGAGTCGCTGCCGTACGTCGTGGTCCCGAGCGCGAGCAGCATCTGGAACTACGCCGGAGCCGGCATCCGCGGCGGCAGCGTAGTGGCGGTGATCCACGCCGACAAGGTCGAGTACGCGGTCGTCGGCGACACCGGCCCCTCGAAGATCATCGGTGAGGCCTCGTACGCCACCGCCAAGGCCCTCGGCATCAACCCGGACCCTGTGACCGGCGGCGTGAACTCCGGCGTGACCTACATCCTGTTCAAGAACTCCCGGGCATCGCCGATCGAGAGCCACGGCGCGGCGGTCGCGCTCGGCGAGCGCCTGGCGAGGGAGTTCATCGCCGCCAACTGAGCCAGGAGGGCGGGCGGGCTCAGTTGGGCTGGCCGAGCGGTCGTACGACGACGGTGTTGACGTCGACGCCCTCGGCTGCCGGAGCGCCCACAGCACCGAGTCGGCGATCTGGTCGGCGGTCAGCAGACGTCCCGGCGGGAGGCCGCCGTACTCGTCCCAGAACGGCGTCTCCACCCGGCCGGGCGCGATCAGGGTCACCCCCACGCCCCATTCGGTGACCTGGCGGCGGGTGTTCTCGGCGAGCGCGGTGACCGCCCTCCCCCACTCTCGGCTTCGCTCGAGCGGGCGGTACCCCCATGGTCGCCCCGTAGAGGTTTCCGGGCGTAGGCACGAACCCGGCGACGCTGCCGACCAGCACGATCCGCCCCCGGGTCTCCTTCAGGGCGCCGATGGCGGCGCGGACGAGCAGCGCGGGACCGAGCACATTGGTCAGCACCTTCTCCCGCCAGCCGGCCGGGTCGCCCTCGGCGACCGTGTCGTGGGTGGCGGTCCCGGCGTTGGCGACGACCGCGTCGAGCCGGCCGAACTCCCTCACTGTGCTCTCCACGGCGGCCCGCACCTGGTCGTACTCGGCGGTGTCCCCCGCGATCGTCAGCAGCCCTTCGGGACGCCCCAGTCCGTCGGCGAAGTCACGGAGCCGCCGCTCACCGCGCCCGGTGACGGCCACCCGGTGCCCGGCGCCGAGCAGCTGCCGGGCGACGGCGGCGCCGATGCCGGAGCCGCCGCCGGTGATGAGCGTGACAGGAGAGTCGGTCATGGTTGCCCCCCTACGTGTCGGTGAACGCGGGAGAGTCCATCACTTGGAGCGCTCTTGAAGTCAACCGCCGTGCCCGTCCGGCTCAGCCGGTCCGCACCCCCGTGTGCACCGTGTACGCCTTGAGCACGAAGAGGTCGCTCCTGCGGTGCACGCTCGCCTCGTCCTCGGGGTCGAGGAGCCGGTCGAGGGTGGCACGGTCCTCGTCGTCGATGCCGCTCTCCAGGGACTCGCGGAGCCGGTTCAGTTCGGCGGCGACATAGGCGCGGGCCGGATCGGAGACCGGGGCGGGCAGGTCCAGCAGGAAGCTGCGGGTACCGCCGGGCTTCAGGCCCGCGGACGCCAGCAGCGCCGGCCAGTCCTCGGTCTCGGCGACCGAGCCCGGCAGCTCGGCCCGCATACGCGCGAACCAGTCCTCCAGCACCACGTCGAGACGGGCCTGGAGGCCGGGCCGGCCGATGCCGAGGTCGCGGGGCAGGAACCGGGCGGGCAGGCCGCCCTCCAGCAGGGCGAGCGTGCCGCCGGGCGCCAGCCGCTCGGCGAACGCGGCGAGGGCGGCCCGCTGGTCGCCCAGGTGGTGCAGGCTGTTGCCGGCCCACAGCAGATCCGCCGGGTACTCCAATTCGTCCAGCACGCCGGGGAGTTCACCGGTGAGGGTGCCGAGGCGATCGGCCAGGCCGAGGCGGGCGGCCCGGGCCCGGGCCCGCTCCAGCAGTGGCTCGGAGCCGTCCACCGCGACGACCCGCGCGCCCGGGAACGCCTCGGCGAAGAGGCAGGAGATCACACCCGGCCCGCTGCCGGCGTCGACGACCAGACCGGGCTCGGGCGCCTTCTCCCCCAGCCACGCCATGACCTTCCCGTACAGGGGCGCGAACAGCTCCGCCTGGGCTTCGAGCAGCGGAGCCATGACGGCCCAGTCGATGTCGGTGTGACCGTGGCCGTGGTGGTCGTGCCGGCCGGGGTGGGCCCCCTCGTGGCCGTGGTGTCCGTGGGGTGCGTGCGCCATGCTGATCAGCCTCTCTTGTCCGGTGCGGCCAGCCTGCGCCGACGCACCGGGAGAGGGCCAGTCCTGTTGCCGAGGCGGCAAAACGGCCGGGGGGCAGATGCCCCCCGGCCGCGGGGAGGAGCCGTTCGCCGCCCGCCGGGGCCGCCCGGCAGGGCCGGCCCCGGCGGATCGCCTCAGATCACGGCAGAGCCGGGTAGGCGTTCTTCATCAGCTCCTGGAACTGGGCGGAGAACCAGTGCCCGGACACCGGAGCGTTCGGCAGCGCGCCCGACATGCTGTTGTTGTTGCGGGGATTGCCCCCGTAGGTCGGGTCGCACATCCGGTCGAAGCCCTTGCCCTCGTCGTTCGGGATCGCCGAGCTGGAACCGTCGGACTCACCCGGGGGCTTCATCCACACGTACGCGTCGATGCCGGCGGCCGGTGCGGCCTTCGGGCGCTCACCGAGACCGGCGCCCGCCTGGTTGCACCAGTTGCCCGTGTTGAGGCGCCGGTCGTAGCGCCCGCCGTCGACGTAGGTGTCCACGCTGGTCTTGGCGCCCGGACCGGCCGGGCGTGCCGATCCGCCCCAGCCGTTCCTGGAGGTGTCGATCAGCATGCCGATGTTCGAGTTGAAGCCGACCGAGACGAGCTTCTGGCGGAAGGCCTGCGCGAACGACAGCTCGTCGACGTACTGGTTCCAGTCCACCCACTTGGACTGACGCACCGAGACGCCGTTCACCTGGTCGGTGATCGAGAAGTTGTTCTCCTTCAGCGCGCTGTAGTTGGCCGTGTTGGTGATGAAGCCGGCCACGTCGTTGACGGACGCGCCCTCGCTGGTGGCCGCCTGCTTGAAGATGTCGGCCGACGGGCCGAAGTTGTCGTCCCAGCCGATCCAGCCGTGGTGCCCGGCGTCGATGTAGTTGTAGACGTTCGGGATCTTGCCGAGCTTGGCGAGCGCGTAGCCAACGCCCTTGACGTAGTTGCCGTTGGCCTTCATCGTGTCGCACTGCGGTGTGGCGGTGGCGCGGCTGCCGGTGTTGGTGACGAGGTTGGGCAGCGAGTCGATCTCGATCGTGGTGACGATCCGCAGCGAGGAGTACTTGGAGTCGCCGAGGATCGCCGCGATCGGGTCGATGAACTGGGTCTTGTACTTGTCGATCTCCGTCGGGCCGAGCTCGCCGTTGGAGGCGAGGGCCGCGCAGTCGCGTCCGGGCAGGTCGTAGATGACGACCTGGATGACCTCCTCGCCGCTGCCCTTCTGCTTCAGGGCCTCATCGAGGTGGGCGCGCAGGCCCATGCCGCCGTTCACGCCGTTGATCGCGGCGATGCGGTCCATCCAGACGCCGGTGGGCTGGTTGGAGACCCGGCTGCCGCCCGGCTCCGCGGCGGCCTTCGCGGACCACTCCGGGTTCACGTACACCTTGGCGCTGGTATACGGGTTGTCGACGCGGCTTCCGCCGCCGGGGTTGCCGCCGCCACCGGGGTCACCGCCGCCACCGGGGTCGCCGCCACCGCCGTCGACGTTGCAGGTGACACCGTCGAGGGTGAAGGCGGCCGGGATCGCGTTGGTGCCGCTGTAGGTGCCCTGGAAGCCGAAGTTGACGGAACCGCCAGTGGGGAGGCTGCCGTTGTAGCTCTCGTTGGCCGCGGTGACGTTGGCACCGCTCTGGCTGATCTTCGCGTTCCAGCCGCTGGTGACCTTCTGGTTGCCGGCGTAGGTCCACTTCAGCGACCAACTCGACTTGGCGGCACCGTTGTTCTTGACGGTGACATCGGCGGTGAAGCCGCTGTCCCACTGGTTGACCTTGTAGTCGACGGTACAGGGGACGGCGGCGCTGGCGGGTGCGGCGGTCAGCGCCGTCCCCGTGGCGCCGGCCACCAGGGCCATGGCGGCGAGTATCGATGTTCTGGTGCGGCTCATGAGTGCGAAGTGCTCCTTCTTTCGAACGTGACTTGCGGACGGGGGACGTGCGGCCTTTCGGAAAGGGACATGCGGACTCGGGGTTGTGGACTGGGAGTTGCGGTCTCGGACGTGCGGGAGGGGCTCAGGGGCTGAGGGCGCGCAGGTGGTCGCGCAGCCCGGCGCCGAACGCCGTGGGCGTACCGTCGTAGGCGGAGATCAGGGACGGCCCGGAGGAGCAGTCCCAGGTGTTCCAGGTCCAGCCCAGGTAGGACAGGCCACGGTCGTCGAACCACTTCATGACCTGGTCGATGAATCCGTGCGAGCAGGTGTTCTCGCCGATCTCCCCGGCCACCAGCGGCACCTGGGCCGCGACCGGGGCGAGGGTGGAGTTCCAGCAGCTCGCGCTGGAGCAGGTGTTGAAGTTGTAGACGTGGTAGGAGGCGCCCAGATTGCCGGTCGGGTCGCTGGGCCGGTAGGTGAGCCACTGCCCGAGGTCGTTGGAGTACGCGAGACCGCCGGCGAGGATGACGTTCTTGGCCCCGGCACCGCGGATGGCGTCGACGAGGCTCTGCATGCCGGCGACCGGGTATCCGATGCCCGGACAGGTGCCGCCGTCGCGCCAGCACTTCCAGGCGTCGGTGAGACTGGAGGTCGCCCGGTCCGGATAGGGCTCGTTGAACAGGTCGAAGACGACGGCCTGGTCACCCTTGAAGGTACTGGCGACCGAGGACCAGAACGACGGGGTGTACTGGACGTCGGGCATCGGCTTCTGGCAGGTGGCGTGGATGTCGGAGCAGCCCGCCGAGTTGCCGGTGTACTGGCCGTAGGTCCAGTGCAGTTCGACGATCGGGGTCATGCCGTGCGCCTCGACCCGGGCCACCAGCTCCTTGACGGCGCTGATGTAGTTGGCGCCCGCGTACTGCGGTTTGATGTTGGAAAGACCCAGCCAGCACTCCTCGTTGAGGGGGATACGGACGGCGTTCGCCTTCCAGTCGGCGATCGCCTTGATCGCGGCGTCGTCCACGGGGCCGTCCCAGATGCCGTAGCCCTGGACGCACATGAACTCGCCGCCGGAGCGGTTGACGCCGAGCAGCCGGCGGTTCTTCCCGGCGGCGTCGACGAGCTTGCTGCCGGAGACGTGCAGGGCGGGCGCCTTGCCGTCACCGGTCGGCGGCGGATCCGTCGGAGGTGTGGACGGCTCCGAGTCGACGTTGCAGGTGGTGCCGTTGAGCTTGAACGCCGTCGGCACGGGATTGCTCCCCGACTTGGAGCCGAGGAAACCCGCGCTGACACTCGCGCCGGTGCCGAGCGAACCGTTGTAGCTCTCGTTGGCGGCGGTCACCGTCGTACCGGACTGGGACCACTTCGCGTTCCAGCCCTGGGTGACCTTCTGACCGCCCGCGAAGTCGAAGGTCAGACTCCAGCTGCTCAGCGGAGCCTGGTTGTTGGTTATCTTCACGTCGCCCTGGAAGCCGGCGTCCCACTGATTGGTGACGGTGTACTCCACCGTGCACGCGGGTGCGGCTCCGTGCGCCGTGACCGCCGGCACGACCACGCTCCCGACGAGCGCGACCGCACCGGCGATGGCTAAAAGGACTGAACGCGGGGGGTGTCGCATGAGCGACTCCTTGCAGCTCTGGCGCGCCGTGACGGCCGCGTCGACTGATGGAATCGCTCCCACTGGTTCGAGTGAAGGTAGCGGCAAGTGACGGCGAAGGACAGAGGGAGTGCGAACTTTTGTCGAACTTCCTCAACTCAGCACCCTTTAAAGGAGGTTGAATGGCGTCGAATCTTTTCGACTCTTCAAGGACCTTGACCCCCTGGACACCCGTCCGCACTATGGGAGCGCTCCCACTGGTTCACGGCTTGACGCTCCTCCCCCACCTCCCCCGAGCCGCAAGGAGGAACCAGCACATGCATCCCCGACGCAGACGCCGCGGCGTGCGGCGGCTGTGGACCGCCATCGTGGCGGCCCTCGCCCTTCCGCTCACCATGCTGTCGACGGGGTCGACCACCGCGCACGCGGCGGCCCTGCAGTGCAGCGTGGACTACAAGACCAACGACTGGGGCTCCGGCTTCACCGCGGACCTGACCATCACCAACCGCGGTACCGACGCCATCAACGGCTGGACCCTGACCTACGGCTACTCGGGCAACCAGAAGCTCAGCAACGGCTGGAACGGCATCTGGTCGCAGTCCGGCCAGACGATCACCGTGAAGAACGAGTCGTACAACGGGACGATCGCCGCCAAAAGCGCCGTGAGCGCCGGTGCCCAGTTCAGCTACAGCGGCACCAACAGCGCGCCGACGAGCTTCGCGATCAACGGCACCACCTGCGCCGGCGCGCACCAGCCCCCGGTGACGGTGCTGACCAGCCCGGCCGCGGGCGCTGTCTACACCCAGGGCGCCGCGGTACCGCTCGCGGCGACCGCGGCGGCGGCCGACAACGCGAGCATCAGCAAGGTCGAGTTCTACGACGACACGACCCTGCTGGGTACGGACACGAGCGCGCCGTACTCGCTCTCGGTCTCCAACTTGGCCGTGGGCAGTCATTCCCTGGTGGCGAAGGCGTACGACAGCCTCGGCGCCTCCGCGGAGTCCACGCCGGTCGGCATCACGGTCGCCTCGGGTCCCGCCGTGGTGGCCTCGCCCACCCAACTGGGTGTCCAGCAGGGCAAGTCGGGGACCTTCGACGTCAAGTTGTCGAACCAGCCCAGCTCCAACGTGACGGTCGGCGTGTCCCGCACGTCCGGCAACACGGGCCTGTCCGTGACCGGCGGCTCCTCGCTCACCTTCACCCCGGCCAACTGGAACACCGCGCAGAAGGTGACCGTCACCGCGGACTCCTCGGGCACCGGCTCGGCGGTCTTCACGGCCTCGGCCACCGGCTACACCAAGGCCACGGTCACCGTGACGGAGCTGGCCGCCTCGAAGGCGTACGACGCCCGCTTCCTGGACCTGTACGGGAAGATCACCAACCCGGCGAACGGCTACTTCTCCCCCGACGGCGTCCCCTACCACTCGGTGGAGACGCTGATCGTGGAGGCGCCCGACCACGGTCACGAGACCACGTCGGAGGCGTACAGCTACCTGCTGTGGCTCCAGGCCATGTACGGCAAGGTGACGGGCGACTGGTCCAAGTTCAACGGCGCCTGGTCGATCATGGAGAAGTACATGATCCCCACCCACGCCGACCAGCCGACCAACTCCTTCTACACCGCCTCCAAGCCGGCGACGTACGCGCCCGAGCTGGACACGCCCAACCAGTACCCGGCCCGGCTCGACTCCGGGGTGTCGGTGGGTCCTGACCCGATCGCGTCCGAGCTGAAGTCCGCGTACGGCACGGACGACATCTACGGCATGCACTGGATCGAGGACGTCGACAACGTCTACGGCTACGGCAACACGCCGGGCGGTCAGTGCGAGGCCGGACCCACGGCCAAGGGACCGTCGTACATCAACACCTTCCAGCGCGGCGCCGAGGAGTCGGTCTGGGAGACGGTGCCGCAGACCACCTGCGACGCCTTCAAGTACGGCGGCAAGAACGGCTATCTGGACCTGTTCACCGGTGACGACTCCTACGCCAAGCAGTGGAAGTACACCGACGCCCCCGACGCCGACGCGCGCGCCGTCCAGGCCGCGTACTGGGCCGATCTGTGGGCCAAGGCGCAGGGCAAGGGAGCCGATGTGTCGGCCACCGTCGCCAAGGCTGCGAAGATGGGCGACTACCTGCGGTACTCGATGTACGACAAGTACTTCAAGAAGATCGGCAACTGCACCGGGCCCTCCTCCTGCCCCGCCGGCACCGGCAAGGACGCCTCGCACTACCTGCTCTCCTGGTACTACGCCTGGGGCGGGGCGACCGACACCTCGGCGGGCTGGGCCTGGCGCATCGGCTCCAGCCACGTCCACGGCGGCTACCAGAACCCGCTCGCGGCGTACGCGCTGAGCAGCAACGCCGACCTGAAGCCCAAGTCGGCGACGGGCGCGGCGGACTGGAGCAAGTCGCTCCAGCGGCAGCTGGAGTTCTACCGGTGGCTCCAGTCCTCCGAGGGCGCCATCGCGGGCGGCGCGACCAACAGCTGGCAGGGCCGTTACGCCACCCCGCCGGCCGGCACGCCGACCTTCTACGGCATGTACTACGACTGGCAGCCGGTCTACCACGACCCGCCGTCCAACCAGTGGTTCGGCTTCCAGGCCTGGTCGATGGAGCGGGTCGCCGAGTACTACCAGCAGACGGGTGACGCCGCCGCGAAGACGGTGCTCGACAAGTGGGTCAAGTGGGCGCTGTCCAAGACCACGGTCAACCCCAACGGCACCTTCCAGATCCCCTCCACGCTCCAGTGGTCGGGCCAGCCGGACACCTGGAACGCCTCCTCCCCCGGCTCCAACAGCGGGCTGCACGTCACCGTCGCCGACTACACCAACGACGTCGGTGTGGCCGCCGCGTACGCCAAGACCCTGACGTACTACGCCGCCAGGTCCGGGGACGCGCAGGCCAAGTCGACGGCGAAGGCGCTGCTGGACGGCATGTGGAGCAACAACCAGGACAGCCTGGGCATCGCCGTCCCGGAGACCCGCACCGACTACAGCCGCTTCGGCGACAAGGTGTACGTGCCGAGCGGCTGGACCGGCACGATGCCGAACGGCGACAAGATCGACTCCTCGTCGACCTTCGCCTCGATCCGTTCCTTCTACAAGAACGACCCGGCCTGGTCGAAGATCGAGTCCTACCTCAAGGGCGGCGCGGCCCCGGTCTTCACCTACCACCGGTTCTGGGCGCAGGCGGACATCGCGCTCGCCATGGGTTCGTACGCGGAGCTCCTCGAATAAGTCCCCGCTGAACGCTCCGTGTACCGGGGCCCGTCATCCGCCGACGGGACCCCGACCGGGCGGCTCCCTCACGGGGGGAGCCGCCCGGTCATCACGTCCTTCCCGCTCCTGCCTCCTGGCAGCCTTCGCCCTTCCTTCCTCCCTCCCTTCCTTCCCTCCTCCTGCCCTCCGTCGAGAGGAGCCCCACCGTGCGAAGAACCTCCCGCACCGGCCGTGTCCTCACGGCCGTGTTCGCACTCGCCGCCGGACTGCTTGCCGGCGCCCCGTCCGCGGCGGCCCGGCCCGCCGCACCGGCCGCGGTCGCGGCGGACACGTACACCTGGAAGAACGCCCGCGTCGACGGGGGCGGCTTCGTCCCCGGCATCGTCTTCAACCGCGGTGAGAAGAACCTGGTCTACGCCCGCACCGACATCGGCGGCGCCTACCGCTGGCAGCAGTCGACGAAGACCTGGACCCCGCTGCTGGACTCGGTCGGCTGGGACGACTGGGGCCACACCGGCGTCGTCTCCCTCGCCTCCGACTCCGCCGCCCCCGACCGGGTGTACGCGGCCGTCGGCACCTACACCAACAGCTGGGACCCGGGCAACGGCGCCGTGCTGCGCTCCACGGACCGGGGCGCGAGCTGGAAGAAGACCGACCTGCCGTTCAAGCTCGGCGGCAACATGCCAGGCCGCGGCATGGGCGAGCGGCTGGCGGTCGACCCGAACAAGAACAGCGTGCTGTACCTGGGCGCGCCCAGTGGCAAGGGCCTGTGGCGGTCGACGGACTCGGGGGCGACCTGGTCGCGGGTCACCAGCTTCACCAACCCGGGCAACTACGCGCAGGACCCGAGCGACACGTCCGGCTACGCCAGTGACAACCAGGGCGTCGTCTGGGTCACCTTCGACGAGTCCACCGGCACCCCGGGCAACGCGACGAAGACCGTCTACGCCGGGGTCGCCGACAAGGACAACGCGGTGTACCGCTCGACGGACGCGGGCGCGACCTGGCAGCGGCTGCCGGGGCAGCCGACCGGGTACCTGGCCCACAAGGGCGTACTGGACGCGAAGAACGGCTACCTGTACCTCGCCTACAGCGACACGGGCGGACCGTACGACGGCGGCAAGGGCCAGTTGTGGCGGTACGCGACCGCGACCGGTGCCTGGACGAACATCAGCCCGGTCGCGGTGGCCGACACCTACTACGGCTTCAGCGGTCTCACGCTCGACCGGCAGCACCCGGGCACGGTGATGGCGACCGCCTACAGCTCCTGGTGGCCGGACACGCAGATCTTCCGCTCCACCGACAGCGGCGCGACCTGGACGCGGGCCTGGGACTACACGTCGTACCCGAACCGCTCCAACCGCTACACCATGGACGTGTCGTCCACGCCCTGGCTGACCTTCGGCGCCAACCCCTCACCGCCCGAACAGACCCCGAAACTGGGCTGGATGACGGAGGCGCTGGAGATCGACCCGTTCGACTCCAACCGGATGATGTACGGCACGGGCGCGACGATCTACGGCACCGAGAACCTCACCCGGTGGGACGGCGGCGGCCAGTTCACCGTGCGCCCGATGGTGCAGGGCCTGGAGGAGACCGCGGTGAACGACCTGGCGTCGCCGCCCTCCGGAGCGCCGCTGCTCAGCGCGCTGGGCGACATCGGCGGCTTCCGGCACACGGATCTGGCGAAGGTCCCGTCGATGATGTTCACCTCCCCCACCCTCACCACGAGCACCAGTCTGGACTTCGCCGAGACGAACCCGAACACGGTGGTGCGGGTGGGCGACACCGATTCGGGCGCGCACATCGGGTTCTCGACCGACAACGGCGCCAACTGGTTCGCCGGCACCGACCCGTCGGGCGTGAGCGGCGGCGGGACGGTCGCGGCCGCCGCGGACGGAAGCCGGTTCGTGTGGAGCCCGGCGGGCACGGGCGTGCGGTACACGACAGGCTTCGGGTCCTCTTGGTCGGCGTCGGCCGGGATCCCGGCGGGCGCTGTCGTGGAGTCGGACCGGGTGGATCCGAAGACCTTCTACGGCTTCAGGTCCGGCAAGTTCTATGTGAGTTCGGACGGCGGCGCCACCTTCACCGCCTCGTCGGCCACGGGGCTGCCCAGCGGTGACAGCGTGCGCTTCAAGGCGCTGCCGGGCACGAAGGGCGACATCTGGCTGGCGGGCGGCGCGAGCGACGGCGCGTACGGGCTGTGGCACTCCACCAACGGGGGCGCGTCCTTCACCAAGCTGGCGGGCGTCGAGCAGGCCGACACCATCGGCTTCGGCAAGGCGGCGAGCGGCGCCTCGTACCAGACGCTGTACACGAGCGCGAAGATCGGCGGGGTGCGGGGCATCTTCCGCTCCACCGACAAGGGCGCGAGCTGGACCCGGATCAACGACGACGCCCACCAGTGGGGTTGGACCGGCGCGGCGATCACGGGCGACCCCCGGGTCTACGGCCGTGTGTACGTCTCCACCAACGGCCGCGGCGTGATCTACGGCGACACCGCCGGCACCGGCGGCGGGGACACGGGCGGAGGAGACCCGGGCGGCGGGGACACGGGCGGAGGCACGACACCGCCGCCGGCCGGCCCCTGCGCGGTGACGTACAAGGTCACCAACCAGTGGGCCGACGGCTTCCAGGCCGACGTCCAGCTGACCAACACCGGCTCCACGGCCTGGAACGGCTGGTCGCTCACCTGGTCCTTCCCGAACGGGCAGAAGGTGACCCAGCTGTGGAACGCCGACTACTCCCAGTCTGGCACATCGGTGACGGCGCGGAACGTGAGCTGGAACGGCACCGTGGCAGCCGGTTCCTCGGTGGGCTTCGGCTTCACGGGGAGCTGGTCGGGGACCAACGGCAGACCGGCCGCCTTCACGGTCGGCGGCCAGGCCTGCACGGTCTCCTGACGGGGGGAGGGGCGCGTGCCGGACGCGGCACGCGCCCCTTCGTCCGGGCTCGGCGGGCTCACCGCCCCTTGCTCCCCCTCTAGTGCTGCGACCGGAAAGGTTCACCGGCTCGCGACGCCCGGCACGGCACTCCCCCAGCCTTCGGCCGGGGGTACCCCCACGCCGCGTTGTCG